>JAOPXY010000069.1 GCA_025964895.1 Aeromicrobium sp. | reverse complement strand
TCCGGTGCCCGTCCCGAAGGCGCCGTCGCTCGCACCCAGGCTCGCAGCCGTCCCGGCCCCGGCATCGATCCTGCCGGCACCGGTCCCGGCTGCGGTCGAGGCCGTCACGACGCTCGTCGCCGACGTGCCGGTCGACCTGGGGCTCACTCCCTGACGTGACGACGATCACCGGGACGCCCGGTGATCGTCGTCATCGGCCCCGTCATGGTCGGCCGCCTCGGCACTCTTGTCTGGTGTGAGCGAGTGGAGGCATGGAGCCAGTGAGTGAAGCGCGACCGAAGTTCGACGTCGGATATTCCAGCGGGGTCTTCGACATGTTCCATGTCGGCCACCTCAACCTGCTGCGACGAGCTCGCAACTACTGCCACCACCTCGTGGTGGGCGTGGCCAGCGACGAGTACGTCGAGAACCTGAAGGGCCGGCTGCCGGTCGTCCCGTGCGACGAGCGAATCGACATCATCTCGGCGCTGGGCATCGTCGACGAGGTCGTGATCGACCGGTCCGAGGACAAGCTCGCGATCTGGCAGCAGCGTCCCTTCGACGTCATCTTCAAGGGCAACGACTGGCAGGGCACCCCCAAGGGGTATCGACTCGAGCGCGCCATGACGGAGGTCGGCGCCGAGGTCGTCTACTTCCCGTACACGCGCCACACGTCGAGCTCGATGCTGCGCGCCTTCCTGACCGACGGGGGAGCCGGGGAATGACCGTCGTGCACCGACCCGTCGATCCGCCGGGGACGGCGACGCCCCCGGCGGTCACCGCGGTCGTGCCGACGCACCGGCGCCCCGAGCTCATGCGGCTCGCGGTGCAGAGCATCCTCGACCAGACCTACCCGGGCCTCATCGAGGTCATCGTCGTGTTCGACGCGTGCGCACCCGAGCTGCCGGACGTCGTCGTGCCCGAGGGACGGATCCTTCGCGGCGTCGTCAACGAGCGCGTCCGTGGACTGGCCGGAGCGCGCAACACCGGTATCGTCGCGGCGGAGCACGCGTTCGTCGCCTTCCTCGACGACGACGACGTCTGGATGCCGGACAAGCTCGTGGCGCAGATGGCCGTGTTCGACGACCACCCCGAGGCGGGGCTCGTGGGCAGCGCGATGCAGGTCGACGACGGCCGGTCGACGCACGAGCGACTCGCGCCGGGTTCGGTCATCACCCATGACGACCTGGTCCGCGACCGCATCGCCGGACTGCACTCCAGCAGCTTCGTGTTCCGGCGGGACGTGCTGGTCGACGGCGTCGGCATGATCGACGAGCGGCTGCCGGGCGCGTACGGCGAGGACTACGACGTCTTGCTGACCGCCTCGCAGCTCGCTCCGGTCCGGGTCGTCAACCGGCCGCTGGTGTCGGTGCGCTGGTCGGGCGAGTCGTTCTTCTACGGCCGGTGGGCGCAGTACGCCGCCGGGCTGACGTACCTGCTCGACAAGCACCCCGAGCTGCGCGCCGACGCGCACGCCAGTGCCCGCATCGGCTCGCAGATCGGCTTCGCGCTGGCGGCCGCAGGCAGGCGCCGCGAGTCGCGGACGTGGCTGCGCTCCGCGCTCCGCAGCCGCCCGCTCACCGTCCGCGCCTGGCTGGGTCTGCTGATCTCGTTCCGGCTGCTGTCGGCCTCGCTCGTGGCGCGTCTGGCCAACCTGGTCGGCAAGGGCGTCTGAGCCGTGGTCGCGCTCAACATCAACGCTCCGCTGCGCGGACTGCACACCGACGTGCCGTCACGGGCGTCCGGTCGCAGCGGCCTCAACCGGATCGCCGGCGCGGTCGTGCGACAGGGCGTGCTGGGCTACGTCGCCGCGCTCGCCGCCGCCTGGTACCTCGCCGACGGCTACTTCGCGCTCAGCGAGGCCTGGACGACGGGCGTCGTCCTGGTCGTCGGCACGTGGCTGGTCTACAGCTTCGCGGCGCTGCGGGCCTTCGAGCGCGCTCGTTCCCACAAGCCCGCGATCCGCTTCGTCGAGTTGCTCGGCGTGGCCTCGTTCGCCGGACTCGTCGCCGACGTCGACCCGACCCCGGCGCTGCAGGACGCGGCGGTCGCCGCCCTGTCGGCACCGGTCGTCCTGGCCGCGTCGGTGCTGATCCACCAGCACCTGCTGCGTCGGACGCCGACGATCGTGGTGGGACAGGTCGAGTCGGTCCGCCGGCTCGAGCGGCGCTGGGAGCGGCGCAAGGACGTCAACATCGTCGCCACCTGCTCCTGGCGCTCGCCGCACGAGCTCGCGCCGGCGGGCGCGGTGTCGCACGACGGCCTGACCGATGTCGCCCGCGAGGTGCTGACGGCGGTTGCCGAACGTCACGCCACGTCGGTCGTGATCGCGAGCGGACGCGCGCTCACGAGTCCGGCGCTGCGCCATCTCGCCTGGGCGCTGCAGCGCGCCGAGGTCGAGTGCCTCGTCATCGCCGACATGAGCGATCACGTGGAGTACCTTCGGCCGCGGCGCGTCGGCGACCAGATCGCCCTGTCGCTGCGCGCGCCCAACGACTACCTCATGTCGCTCGTCGCGAAGTCGGTCTTCGACCGCACGGCCGCCGCGGTGGGACTGCTAATGCTTTCGCCGCTGCTGCTCGCCGTCGCGGTCATGATCAGGCTCGGCTCACGGGGGCCGGCGATCTTCTGCCAGGAGCGGTCGGGGCGTGACGGGCGTCCGTTCCGGATCTACAAGTTCCGCACCATGGTGGTCGGCGCGGAGGACCGGCTCGACGGGTTGCGAGCCCGCAACGAGGGCGCCGGGCCGCTGTTCAAGCTGAGGGACGATCCGCGCATCACGCGGCTCGGGCGCGTCCTGCGCCGCACGTCGATCGACGAGCTGCCGCAGCTGATCAACGTCGTGAAGGGCGACATGTCGCTCGTGGGCCCGCGGCCCGCCCTCCCGGCCGAGACCTCGCAGTACAGCGAGTGGGTCTGGCGCCGCCTGCACGTCAAGCCGGGCCTGACGGGGCTCTGGCAGGTGAGCGGACGATCGGCGCTGTCGTGGGAGGAGTCGGTCCGCATCGACCTGCAGTACGTCAACAACTGGAACCTGCGGCTCGACTTCGCGATCCTCGCGCGCACGGTGCGGGCCGTGCTGGCCCGCAACGGTGCGCACTAGCAGGTCCGTGCTGCGAGGGAGGGCCTCGTCGTCGGATCGTCGCGTAACTCGTTGTTACACTTCTGGGGCGACCTCGCTGCGGATACGGTCGAGGCGTCCCCCGGCAGTCTGGAGAGCACGGCATGCGCGAACTCGGCTACACGCTGAAGGTCTTCCGGCAGATCGGGATGCTGAAGCCCGTCATGCCGCACCGGCTGATCGGTGCCGGCCTCCAGCTCGCCAAGTGGGGCCCCGGTCTGCCGTCCGGCGTCAACGCCGCCGCCCAGCGCTTCCCGCACCAGACGGCCATCATCGACGACGCCGGCGACATCACGTGGTCGCAGCTCGCCGCCCAGGTCAACCAGCTGACGCAAGCGCTCAAGGACCGCGGCGTCCGGCCTGGCGACTCGATCGCGGTGCTGTCACGCAATCACCGCTACATGATCCTGGCGATCGTGGCGATCATGCAGGCCGGCGGCCGGGTGCTCCTGCTCAACACGATGGCCAGCCGGTCACAGCTCGCCGAGCTCGCCGCACGGGAGGAGGCCACCTGTGTCATCGTCGACCAGGAGTTCCTCGACGTCTCCCGCGACGTCGACCGGTCCACGCTCGTCCTGGGATGGGCCGATGCCGACGCACCCGGCGACCTGCCGACCGTCGCGGGCCTGATCGAGGGGCAGCCCACCGCCGCGCACCCCAAGCCGGAGCGGCACGGCCAGATCATCATCTTCACGTCCGGCACCACGGGCCTGCCCAAGGGCGCCCGGCGCGAGGAGCCCAAGGACCTCAAGCCGCTGATCGCGTTCTTCGGCTCGATCCCTTATCGCGGCAACTCGACCGTCATGGTCGCCGCCCCGCTGTTCCACTCGTGGGGGCTCATCAACTTCGCGTTCGGGCTCTCGACGGCGCCCACGTACGTCCTGCGCCGCCGCTTCGACGCCGAGCAGGTGCTGCGCGACATCGAGACCCACCGGGTCGAGGTCCTGGTCGTCGTGCCGCTCATGATGCAGCGCATGATCGACGTCGACCCGGCGGTCGTCGCCAGGACCGACGTGTCGTCGCTCCGCATCACCGCCAGCAGCGGCTCGGCCCTCGCCGGCGAGCTCGCGAACCGGTACATGGACATGTTCACCGACTCGGTCTACAACTTCTACGGCGCGACGGAGACCGGCTGGGTCACGATCGCGAGCCCCCAGGACCTGCGGGAGGCGCCGGGCACCGCGGGGGTGCCGCCGTTCCGGACGACGGTCAAGATCCTCGACCCTGACGGCCGTGAGGTCCCCCGGGGCGAGACCGGGACGATCCACGTCGGCAACGACATGCCGTTCGGCGGCTACACCGACGGCAACACCAAGACGTTCGCCGAGGGGCTCATGAGCACCGGGGACGTGGGCCACTTCGACGCCGACGGACGCCTGTT
>JAOPXY010000210.1 GCA_025964895.1 Aeromicrobium sp. | reverse complement strand
TACTGCCCGGAGTGCCGTGGTGTCTGGCTCGATCGCGGTGAGCTCGACAAGATCATCGAGCGGGCCGCCGCCGAGACCGTGGCCCCCGCGCCCGCCCCGCCGGTGCAGCAGGCCCCGCCGCAGTATGTCGAGCCCCGGTACGACGACCGGCCGCGCTACGACTCCCGCGGCGGCCAGCAGCCGTACCGCAAGAAGAAGAAGGAGCACTGGCTCTCGGAGCTGTTCGACTGAGTCGCCGCGACCCGCGTCAGCCGGCGCGGGTCGCGGTCAGCAGCAGGTACTCCCAGCCCATCGTGCCGCTCCCCCGGTCGAAGTACCCCGCGGCCAGGTCGGCGAGCTCGTCGTCGAGCGCCTCCACCAGGTCCGGACGATCGGCGATGTTGCGGTAGACGGCGATCGTCGGCCCGTACGTCGCCTTGAAGAAGTCGCGCATGTCCGCAGGTGACGCGAACCGGTCGACGGTCAACGTCTCGGTGATGGCCCACACGTCCGTCACGCGGTCGCCGAGCAGGTCCCGCACGTGGCTCTCGTCGCCCCACAGCGGCGGAGGCTGGGCGCCGGGAGGCGGTGGCGGGGCGTACGGCTTCAAGGTGGCGAACATCTGCCCGATGAACCCGTCCGGCGTCCAGCTGAGCAGGCCGATCGTGCCGCCCGGACGACACACGCGCACGAGTTCGTCGGCGCTCGACCGGTGGTGCGGCGCGAACATGACCCCGACGCACGACATGACGACGTCGAACTCCGCGTCTCCGAACGGGAGCGCCTCGGCGTCCGCCTCCTGCCACGTGAGCGTCACACCGTCCGCGACTGCCCTCTGCCTGCCTGCGTCGAGCAGCGCGGGCGCCAGGTCGGACGCGACGACGTCGGCGCCGGCGCGGGCGGCCGGAATCGACGCGTTGCCCGATCCCGCCGCGACGTCGAGCACGCGCTGGCCTGCGCGGATGCCCAGGGCTTCGACGAGCCGGCGGCCCGCGACGGGGATGACCTCCGCGGCCACCGCGGGATAGTCGCCGAGCGACCACAGCGCTCTGTGCTTGTCCTTCAGCGCGCGGTCGGCCTCGACCTCTTCCTCCCTGATCGGTGACTGCATGGCTCGCTCCTCGAAACGGTGAACCTCCACCATGCTCCCGAGCGCGGACGCCCACCAGACCCCACGTGCGGCCTTGCGGTTTCCCGCGAGCCGGCGCCGCCCCGCCGGGCTGTCATGATCTACCCATGTGGATCGGCTGGCTCGAGCTCGACATCCTGCTGGGCGACGTGCACTCGCTCAAGACCAAGCGATCGATCGTGCGGCCCCTCGTGGCGGACCTGCGCCGGACGTTCACGGTGTCTGCCGCCGAGACCGGCAGCCTCGACCTGCACCGGCGCGCCGGCATCGGCGTGAGCGTCGTGGCGGCCGACAGCCAGCACGTCATCGACGTGCTCGACAAGGTCGAGGACTTCGTCGCCCGCCGCCCCGAGATCGACCTGCTGTCTGCCGGCCGCGGGTTGTTCGCGAGCCACGACGAGTAGGTCTTCGCGGTCAAGGCAGGTTCACATAGGGGTTAGGTTCATCCTGCCACCCGCCTCGGACAGCGGTGTCGGTCGAAAAATAGTTGTGGTTGCAGCGAATATCCGTTGCGTTCGAACACCTGTTCGGATAGTCTGTCTGTATGGATACAGCACCGACGATCGACGCGATGCGCACCGCCGCACGTGCTCTGTCGTGCGGTGACGCCCGGGATCGTGCTCGGGCGATTCAGACGGCGCAGGATGCGTTGGATGCGGCGAAGGCCGACGCGTTGGCCGAGATCGACGCGACCGCCGCGTATGAGGTTGATGGTGCGTCGACGTTGAACACGTGGGTGCGTAACGAGCTGCGGATGACCGCCTCCGACGCCCAGGTGCTGGTCCGCGCCGCCGCCACCTGCGCCGCGTTGCCTCTGGTGGGGGCTGCGGCGGCTGAGGGGTCGATCCGCGCTGATCACGTCAAAGCCTTCACCTACGGCCTCAAGCATTTGGGACCAGAGATCATGGCCCAGTACGAAGAGGCGTTCCTGATCGTGGCGCAGAACCAGAACCCCCAAGAGCTGTTCGACAAGATGCGGTCTCTGCGGGAGGCGATGTTCCCCGACGACCTCGAGAAGCAGTACCTGAAGGGCCAGGACAAGGAAGACATCACCATCACCGCCCTGCTGGAGGGTTGGCATGTGAGCGGCTTCCTCGGTCCCGTGGTGGGGGCGAAGTTCAAGACCGTCCTCGACTCCGTCTCCGCGCCCGATGGTGAGGACGACGAAAGGACCGGTGCCGAGCGGCGGGTGCAGGGTCTGGATGATCTGTTGTCATCGATCCTGGACAACGGCCTCCCCTCGGACAAAGGCGTCCGTCCGCACATGTCGGTGTTCGCCGACGCCGACACCGTCGAAGCCGCCGCCGAACACGTCAAGAACGAGACCGAGAACCTCCACAGCACACACAACCCTGCACCCGGTGAGCCGGCGAAGCTCGCCGGCTTCGGGTCGATCGGACCGTCGCTGCTGATGTACTTCCTGTGCATCAGCGACTTCACCGCCTTCCTCATGCAACAGGACGGGGGCCGCCGTCAGGCGCAGATCCTCAACGTCGGACGCACCTACCGCCTCGCCACCATGAAGCAGCGCCGCGGAGTCATCGCCCGCCAACAGGGTGTGTGCGCAGCCCCCGGATGCAACCACACCCACCTCGAGGTCCACCACGTCATCTGGTACTCCCGCGGCGGCACCACAGACCTCGACCAACTCATCGGGTTGTGCACCCGCTGCCACCATCTGGTTCACAAGAACCTGTTGAACATCACCGGCAACGCCACCGACGGATTCGAGTTCACCACCCGCACCGGCCGACCGCTGGGCCGACGACGACGAACCAGCTACAGCCACGCCGCCTGACAGCAACGAGTCCGGCGGCCCACAGGCACGTCCGGACGAATGCCATGCGGAGCGACGGTGATGCTGCGACCATTCGGGGATGACGTGGACTGCTCGGGAGTGCCTGGACGAGATGCTCAGGCTCGCGCCGGAGGCCGAGCAGGTCATCGCGGTCGCTCCCGGTGAGGACGCCGACGCGCTGGTGTGGCGGGTCGCGATCAACTTCGGGTTCGCCCTGACCGATCCCGACGACGAGCTCGCCGGAGCGTCCGGGCGGATGGCCGAAGCGCTGGAGGCGGTCCTCGTCCATGGCGAGCCCCAACAGCGCGAGTCGGTGTCGATGGCCACGATGGAGGCGGTCAGCCACCTGCCCCCGGACGAGCTCGCCGGTCTCGTCCGCACCTGGCCGGAGAACCTGCGAAGTGTCGCAGTGGAGCTGGAGGCGCAAGCCGTTCCCGACGTCTCGATCGACGAGTGGGAGACGGTCTGGGACGACACCCTCGAGTGGGTGCGTCACCACTGCAGCGACCTCCCGGTGCCGGCCGTGATGACGGCGCTGGACGATCGGCTCAGGTCACTGACCGGCCTCGACGACCAGGCGCTGCCCTTCCCGTGCGAGTACCTCGAGTTCGTGGCGCGCAACATCGCCACGCCGGGCTGGAGGTACCGACACCCGATCCGCTATCACCGGTTGCGCGGATTCCGCCGCCTCAGCGGGTAGGCGTCGCGTCGGCGTCCCGATTGCTCAGCACCGAGATCGCGACCTTCACCGCGAGGACGACGACGAACGTCACGGCGACGGCCAGCACGAGGACGACCTGCTCGCTCGCACTCGGCGACAACGGGGTCAGCTCCTCCTCGCCGGCATCGGCGGAGCCGTCCTGCACGATCAGCAGCACGGCGTAGGCGCCCCACACCACCGCGGTGATGACGGCCGACCAGGCGGCGGACCTCAGGAACGAGCGTCTGGACGGCATGCCGGCAGCTTAGTGGGCGCCGGTGCCAGCGGTCGCCGTCCTGTCGGCGGGGGATGAGTCGGACGACAAGGTCGAGGCGCTCGATCTCGGCGCCGACGACTACGTGACGGAGCGCCGCGCAGACGCGAATTCGAAGGTCATGACACCAGCGGACACCCGCGAGGCCCCGGACCGGCCGCCCTTGACGAGGCGCTAGCCCCTCTTGACGCGATCTTGACGCTGTGACCCCCGCCCTACCCTTCGGTAGTGACCGGCGCCATAATGACGGAAGTTTTGTCCTCTCAGACTCTGTCCCGACCCAGAGAGTGGTTCCGCGTGCGCAATCCCCGAGCCTTCCTTCGTCCCCTCGCCGTCGGTGCCCCGGCGCCGGTCTCGGACATCCCGTTCCGCCCTAGCCGGATGATCCACTTCTTCGACCCGAGCAACCCGAAGATGGCCGCGAAGGTGCCGGACATCGCGGCCAAGGTCGACATCATCCTCGGCAACCTGGAGGACGCGATCAAGACCGAGAACAAGGAAGCGGCCCGGCTGGGGCTCGTCGAGATCGCGAAGAAGACCGACTTCGGCCAGACGCAGCTGTGGACCCGCATCAACAGCCTCGACTCGCCCTGGGCGCTCGACGACCTCACGACGCTGGTCACCGAGATCGGCGACAAGCTCGACGTCATCATGGTGCCGAAGGTCGAGGGCGCGCAGGACATCCACTACGTCGATCGCCTGCTCGCGCAGCTGGAGGCACGCGCCGGCCTGACCCGGCCGATCCTGGTCCACGCGATCCTCGAGACCGCCGAGGGCATGACCAACGTCGAGGAGATCTGCGCCGCGAGCCCGCGCATGCAGGGCGTCTCGCTGGGCCCGGCCGATCTGGCGGCGAGCCGGCGGATGAAGACGACGCGCGTCGGCGGCGGCCACCCCGGCTACCTGGTGCGCCAGGACCCGACGGGCGACGACCTGACCGAGGGCCGGTCGACGTACCAGCAGGACCTGTGGCACTACACGATCGCTCGCATGGTCGACGCGTGCGCCGCCAACGACGTCCTGCCGTTCTACGGCCCCTTCGGCGACATCTTGGACGTCGTCGCGTGCGAGGACCAGTTCCGCAACGCCTTCCTGCTGGGCTGTGTCGGCGCATGGAGCCTGCACCCCGTGCAGATCGACATCGCCAAGCGCGTCTTCTCCCCCGACCCGGCCGACGTGGCGCACGCCAAGCAGGTCGTGGAGGCCATGGGCGACGGCTCCGGCGCCGTCATGATCAACGGCAAGATGGAGGACGACGCGTCCTGCAAGCAGTGCCTCGTGATGCTCGACCTCGCCAGGGCGCTCGCGGAGCGCGATCCCGATCTCGCCGCCGCCTACGACCTCTAGGAGCCCCGCATGTCACTCGATGAGCAGTCCGCCCCCGCGAAGGCCCTGCGCCCCCGCCGTTCCGTCCTCTACATGCCCGGCGCCAACGAGCGTGCCCTCGAGAAGGCCAAGGGCATCGACGCCGATGCGCTGATCCTCGACCTCGAGGACTCCGTCTCCCCCGACGCGAAGGAGCAGGGTCGCGCCAACGTCGTGGCCGCCGTCCGGTCGGGCGAGTACGGGCACCGCGAGCTGGCGATCCGCGTCAACTCGATCGGCACGCAGTGGCACGACGACGACCTCGCCGCCGCTGCGGCCGCCGGGCCCGACGCGATCCTCGTGCCGAAGGTCGAGTCGGCCGAGCAGGTTCGTCAGCTCGTCGCCGCGATGGAGGCCGGCGGCGCCCCGGACACGACCCAGCTGTGGGCCATGATCGAGACCCCCGTCGCGCTGCTGCACGCCGAGGAGATCGCCGCGGCGCACGAGCGTCTGACGGTCATCGTGATGGGCACCAACGACATCGTCAACGAGACGTACGGCCTGCACACGCCGGGACGCAACCCCGTCGTGCTGGCCTCGTTGGCGTGGACGCTGCTCGCGGTGCGTGCCGCCGGCAAGGTCGTCATCGACGGCGTCTACAACGATGTGAAGGACCTCGAGGGCTTCGACGCCGAGGCACGTCAGGGGCGCGAGATGGGCTTCGACGGGAAGACGCTGATCCACCCCGCACAGGTCGACCCGGCCAACATCGCCTTTTCCCCGTCCGAGGCTGACATCGTGCGGGCGCGGGGCATGATCGCCGCGTTCGACGAGGCGAAGGCGCAGAACAAGGGTGTCGCCACGTTCAACGGCAAGATGATCGAGGAGCTGCACATCCGCGACGCTCAGCGCATCCTCGCCTTCGCCGAGGCGCTCGCCTCCCGCTGAACCAACCGGGACGTCATCCCGGGTGAGCCTTCTGGGCTCCACCCGGGATGACGCCCCGCCCAGCTACTTGTTGATACGCATGCCGAACAGCTCGGAGTAGATCTTCTGCTTGTGCGCCTGGTCCTTGCGACGCTGACGCACCGACTCCAGGAGCACTGCGCGGTCGATCTCCGACAGCTCGTCCCAGGGACGCGGCTTGCGGGACTCGAAGAGTGCCACTGCCTTCACCCCCTCTCCAAGGGTTCCTGTCATCGGGTTGGATTCGGGGTTCTGTGCGGGCCTGGTCAAGTCATCGAGCTGTGTGGTCATAGCGCGCCTCCTTTCGTGAGGTCGGTCGGATGGGTGGTGGGCGGACGTGGGGTGGTGAGCGGCTGCGGACAACAAAAAACCGCTCCGGATCCGTGGATCCGAAGCGGCAGAAGTGCCAGCAGATGAGGGCTACTTCAGGGGCACTGCTCCGGAGGTGGGACCGGTGAAGGACGCGACGTCATTGCGTCGGGTCGCGGCGAGCATCGGGACGATGATCTTCTTCATGGGTCCACCTCCTTCGTCAGATCGCGCTCCGGCAGGAGCAGCGGTTCGAACGTAGCGCACCGGCGGACGGGCTGTCCACCCTGGAATCAGAGGGATTCGAGCGAGGGATTCAGTCAAAGTCCAGGCTGGCGTCGATCTCGTCGCGCGTCGCGCCGCTGGCGTACAGCAGGTCGGCGGCCAGCGACCGCACCTGTGCGGCGATCGCGGCGGTGTTCATCGTCATGGCGCCCGGCAGCGCCTCGACCGCGATCCTGGCCGCCGCGACGAGCTCGGCCCGCGCCTCGGCGAAGTCGTCGTGCTCTGACAGGTCGTCGGCGAAGATGCCCACGGCGCGCGAGAGCGAGTCGACTGCCCGGTGCATCCCGGGGGGCGCCGACTCGCCGTGGCGCAGCATCGCGGAGGTGCGCCGGGCCAGCACGCGGGCGTCGCGGATCGCGTTGTCGAGATCGCGCACCGCGCCCACGTACAGGTCGAGATGGTCGCGCTGTTTCCAGCGCATGGGCGACATGCGGGCGATCTCGGTGACATTGAGCGCCGTCGACTCCAGCGACTGCAGGTCCGGCTGCATCGCGCGGGCGTCGGTGAGCGCGTCGTCGGCGAGCGCAGCGTCGGCGAGGCGCATCGCCTGCGCGCACTTCGCGAGCACCGACGACAGCCGGCGCAGCAGCGCCTGCGTCTCGACGTCGATGTCGCGCACGGGGTTGCGGGGCACCAGCAGGATCATCGCCAGCCCGCAGCAGCCGCCGATGAAGGCGTCGAGGAAGCGGGTCACGGCGGGATTGCCCGCGTTCGTGACCGGCACGACGGCGGCGAGCAGCACCGACGAGTTCGCGGCCTGGGTCAGCGCCAGCCCCTTGATGCCGACGAGGGTGCTGATGACGACGGTCAGCACCACGACGAGGGCGATCTGCCATGTCCCGCGGCCGATCGTCAGGATCAGCAGCTCACCGACCAGCACGCCGAGGGCGACGCCGGCGACCAGCTCGAACAGCGTCCGCCCGCGCAGCCCGGCCCCCGCGACGATGACGATGACCGCCGAGATGGGCGCGAAGAAGGCCTGGGAGTGGCCCAGCAGGTGGGTCGAGATGAAGAACGCCAGCGCGGTGGCGACGCTGAGCCGCAGCAGCAGACGCCAGCGCTTGCGCAGCAGCGTGAGGCGGTCTTCGAGGGTCGCCTGAGGACGGCGCAGCCTGATGCGGCGCAGCGGGACGTCGTCGGATCGGTTCACCGGACGCTCTCAGGCCCGATTCGCATGGTCAGCGTAGGAGCCGGCGGACCACGATGATGCCCGCGACGACGGCGACCACGCCGCCCACGAGCGGCAGGATCGTCTCGAGGCGCGGCGATCCGGTCTCGTCGACGAACCGCGCCTTGACGTCCGCGAAGCTGCGACGAGCCACGTTCTTGGGGTTCGTCCGATCGATCAGCGCGTCGACGGTCTCTGCCAGCCGCTCGCGGATGACGTCGATGTCGTCGACCAGCTCATCGGGTTTGGCGTTCGCCACGTCGTGCCTCGCTCACTCAGAATGGGGTGGAGGTGCGGGCCGGTCGCCTGCACGCATACGTCAGGATAGTCGCCATGACGACCCGACTGCAGCCCGGCGACACGGCACCCGACTTCACGCTCACGAACGACGCCGGCGAACAGGTCAGCCTGTCCGACCAAAGCGGCAAGGTCATCGTCTACTTCTACCCCGCGGCGATGACGCCGGGCTGCACGAAGCAGGCCTGCGACTTCAGCGACTCGATCGACCGCCTGCAGTCCGAGGGCTACACGGTGCTCGGCATCTCGCCCGACCAGCCCGCGAAGCTGGCGAAGTTCCGCGAGAACGACGGCCTGACGATCGGCCTGCTGTCGGATCCCGACAAGGAAGTGCTCACCGCGTGGGGCGCCTTCGGTGAGAAGAAGCTCTACGGCAAGGTCGTGCAGGGCGTCATCCGGTCGACCTTCGTCGTGGAGGACGGCACGATCACTCTCGCGCAGTACAACGTCAAGGCCACGGGTCACGTCGCGAAGCTGCGCAAGGACCTCGGCGTCGGGGCCTGAGAGCGGCCGCGCAGCTCTCGGCGGAACCGCCCCGACTAGGATCGGTCGGGCAAGCCGATGTGGTGGAACTGGTAGACACGCGGCACTTAGGATGCCGTGTCCTCGGACGTGCAGGTTCAAGTCCTGTCATCGGCACTTCACGTCGGCCTCGTTCGTTGTCCCCTCCAGACACCACGAAAGGCACACCGATGAAGTCAGACCTGTTCGCGCAATCCAACCTCGAGGTCGAGACGACCGAGCGGTTCACGCTGCAGAATCCGCGCATGCTCAAGGTGACGCTGGGAGCCCCGGTCCTTGCGACGAAGGGCGTCATGGTCGCCTACCAGGGTCAGGTCACCTTCGAGCACAAGTCGGCCGGCAGCTTCGGCAAGCTCATGAAGAAGGTCGTCACGAGCGAGGACAACCCGCTCATGACGGTGGAGGGGCAGGGCGAGGTGTTCTTCGCCGACACCGCCAAGAACGTCTTCATCCTGAACCTCGAGGGCGACGGCATCTCGATCAACGGCCGCAACCTGCTAGCGTTCGACGCCACCCTCGACCACGACATCCGCCGGGTCAAGGGCGTCGGCGTGGCGGCCGGCGGGCTCTTCAACACCATCGTCAACGGTACCGGGCAGGTCGCGCTGGTCGCGGACGGCGACCCCATGATCCTCGACTGCTCGAAGCAGCCGACGTACGTCGACATCAACGCGGCAGTGTGCTGGTCGGCCAACCTGCAGCCGCAGATCCACAACAGCATGAGCATGCGCTCGTCGCTGCGCGGCGGCTCCGGCGAGGCGTTCCAGTACGCGTTCCACGGCCCGGGCTTCGTCGTGGTGCAGCCGTCGGAGGGACCCGCGTACAACCAGCAGGCCGGCGGTGGCAGCGGCAACGTCGCGGCGGCCGCGGTGGGCGGCGGCATCCTCGGCGGCATCCTGAGCTGATCGCGGCATGCCTGCCGTCTACCGCGCTCCCCTGCGAACGCGCCGCGACGACGTCGACCACGCGTCGGCCGTCGACCGGGCGTTGCGGCTGGGACTCGTGGGCATGGGCGAGGCGACGGACGAGCGTGCCGCGCGCCGGCTGGAGCGGTTCGTCGCGGCACCGGCCGGGTCGTTCGTGTGGACGAGACGGCCCGGCGGCGAGCTGTTCGTCGGACGCGTCACGGGCCCGTGGCGACGCGACGACGACGGGGCCGCGGTCGACCTCGTGAACGTCCGCGACTGCGACTGGGTGGCCGAACCGGTCGACCCCGCCCTCGTGCCCGACGCGGTCACCCAGACCTTCGCCCGTGGTGGCCGCAACCTTCAGCGCATCCACCCCGGCGACGTCGAGGAACAGACCGAGGACGTCTGGGAGAGGCTCAGCGCGTAGCGCGGGCCCGCAGCAGCACCGTCGTCGCGTGGGCGAGGTGCTCGCGGACCGCCGGCTCCCCGCGGAGCTGGACGTCGGCCAGGTACGCGTCGTGCTCGACGCACAGGGTGTGCGGGTCGTAGTGGAAGCGCAGCTGGCGCAGGAACAGCAGCATCTCGGCGTCCAGCCGCTCGTACGCCTCGGTGATCCGGGCACTGCCGGCGGACGACACGAGCAGCCGGTGGAAAGCGGCGTGCGACTCCTCGACCGGTCCCCCGTGCTCGAGACGGCGCACCGCGGCGCGCAACGGATCGAGGACGTCCGCCGGCCACGCCTCGGCGTGCTCGGCGCGTAGGAGGCGCACGGCCTCCGACTCCAGCGCCCCGCGCAGCTGCTGCAGCGCCGTGACGTCGTCGTCGGAGAACGAGGTGACCCGCACGCCCCGGAACGGCTCGGACACCAGCAGCCGCTCGGCGACGAGCCGCTCCAGCGCCCGGCGGACCGTGTGCCGCGACAGCCCCTGCTCGGCCGCGATCAGCTCCTCCCGCAGCGGGGTGCCCGGGGCGAGCACCCCGGACAGGACGCGGTCGCGCAGCTCGTCGGCCAGCCGGTCGGCGCCGGTCGAGCGGGTCACGAGGCGACCGTCGCGGACGCGCGGGGACGGGCGAGCGCGACGACACCGACCAGCAGGAAAGCCAGCCCCGTCCATCCCGCCGCCGACAGCCGCTCGTCGAGCAGCACGAGCCCCAGCACGCACGCGGTCAGCGGCTCCACCAGCGTCAGCGTCGACACCGTCGAGGCCGTCAGCGCCTGCAGCCCCGTCGCGAACAGGACGTACGCCACGACGACGGTCACGACGGCGAGCCACGCGACCATCGCGACCCCGGACGGCGTGCCCAGCCAGGACAGGTCGACGAGCAGCAGGAAGGGCGTGCCCAGTGCGGCAGCGGTCGCGAAGATGCTGCCGATTGAGGCGGTCGGGCCCCAGCCGCCGGTCAGCAGCTGCTTGGCCGCGAGCGTGTAAACCGCGTACGACAGCCCGGCGCCGAGCGACGCGGCCAGGCCGCGCACGCTGACGTCCTGGCCCGCCCCCTCCAGCAGTCCGCTGAGCAGCACGACCCCGACGACGGCCGCGGTCGTCCCCGCGAACCAGGTGCGGGACGGGACAGCCCGCGTCAGCAACCACTCCAGCAGCCCGGTCAGGACGGGGGCGGCGCCGAGGGTCACGACCGCGGCGATCGCGACGCCGTTGAGCCGGGCCCCCGCGAAGAACGTCGGTTGATAGGCCAGCACCGCGGCCCCGCCGACGAGCACCACGAGGCGATCCGTCGCCGACGTGCGATGCCGGCGCGTGCGGGGCGCGGCGCGCCCGGCGACCCACCGCGCGACGAGACCCAGGAGCGCGCCGCCGGCGACGACGCGCGTCATGCCGACCGATGCGCTCGACGCCTCGTCGGGACCGAACGCCTGCGCCGTCCCCGTCGTGCCGAAGCACACCGCCGAGGCGATGACGATCAGGACGGCGCGCACCCGAAGATTGTTACACAATCCGGACGGGGACGCGCCACATGCTCAAGATGTCGGCGGAAATGGACCGGGAGACCGCGGTCCCTCGTACATTCGCGCCGACATCTTGGGCGGGGCCTGCCGGGGCGGGCAGCCGGGGAGCGGGGCCTACGGGGCCAGGCGGCCGATGCCCTTGGAGATGTTCTTCTGCAGGACCCGGCCGATCAGGCCGGCCGCGCCGGGCACCGGCAGGTCGAAGCCGATCGTGTAATCGAGGAACGTGCCGCCCTCGGGCGTCGGCGTCAGGATCTGCCGGCCCCAGTGCCCCTTGAGCGGGCTGCCGTGCGTGATCGCGTACTCGATCAGCGTGTGCGGCTCCGACACCGTCGTCGTCTCCTGGAACGCCGGCAGCGGACCGATCTTCAGGCGGCGGGTCGAGCCCGGTCCGTTGCGGGACGTGTCACCGTCCTTGACGCGGGTGATCTTCGCTCCGAAGATCGGGCCGAGGTTCTCGTGCTCGGACAGCTTCGCGAAGACCGTCGCGGGATCGGACGTGAACGTGTGCGTGACGTGGACGCGCTGGGGGGATGCCATGGGGGGTGAGTCTAGGGTGATTCGTCATGGAGCGGGAGAGCATGGACGATGCCGATCGCGGGAATCTCCACCAGCCCATCAGCGCCGGGATCGTAGCGGCCCTCGTCGGCTCCACCAGCACCTTCGCGGTCGTGCTCACGGGACTGGCGTCTGTCGGCGCCACATCGCGCGAGGCGGCGTCCGGACTGCTCGCGCTGTGCATCACGCAGGCCGTAGGGATCCTCTGGCTGAGCCGTCGCCACCGCATCCCCGTGACGCTCGCGTGGTCGACGCCCGGCGCCGCCGTCCTCGTCGGCACGTCGCTCGATGGGGGCTGGCCGGCCGCTGTCGGCGCCTTCCTCGTCGCCGGCGCGGCCTACGTCGTGACGGGGCTGTGGCCCGCGCTCGGACGCCTCATCGGCCGCATCCCCGTCCCGATCGCCCAGGCGATGCTCGCCGGGGTCGTGCTGCCGCTGTGCCTCGAGCCCGTCACGGCCCTGCGTGACGACCCGGCCTCGATCCTGCCCGTGGTCCTGGTATGGCTCGTCGGGGTGCGGCTGTTCCCGCGGTGGGCCGTGCCGGTCACGTTCGTGGCGGCCGCCGTCGTCATCGGTGTCGACATGGTGCGGGACGGGACGACGATCGCCGCGTCGGACCTGGTCCCGCAGCTCGCGTTCACTGCGCCGACGTGGTCGTGGCAGGCGATGATCGGGGTCGCGCTGCCCCTCTACGTCGTCACGATGGCGTCGCAGAACGTGCCGGGCGTGGCGATCATGAAGTCGCTCGGCTACGACGTGCCGTGGCGCAGCTCGATCGTGACGGCAGGGATCGCGACGATGGCCGGCGCGACGGCTGGTGGGTACTCGGTCAATCTGTCCGCCGTCAGCGCCGCCCTGTCGGCCGGGCCGCCGGCCGGTCCCGACCTCAGCCGCCGGTGGATCTCGGCGCAGGCCGCCGGGGGCACCTACATCATCCTGGCAGCGACCTCGGCGGCACTCGCGGCTCTGGTCGCCGTCGCACCTGCGGGCGTCATCGCGACCGTCGCGGGCCTCGCCCTGGTCGGCACCTTGGCCGCCGCCCTCGAGGGCGCCGTGACCGCGCGCCACGGCCGCGAGGCGGCCGTCATCGCCTTCCTCGTCGCGGCGTCCGGCGTGACCGCCTGGGGCATCGGATCGGCGTTCTGGGCACTCATCGCCGGGCTCGTCGTGCACCTCGTCCTCGACGCACGTCCCCGGAGGGCTGCCTGATGTTCCGCATCCTGTTCCACGAGCCCCGCATCGCCGGCAACACCGGCGCCGCGATCCGGCTGGCCGCCGTGACCGGTGCCGAGCTGCACCTCGTCGAGCCGCTGGGCTTCGACCTGGCGGAGTCCAAGCTCAAGCGGGCCGGCCTCGACTACCACGACCTGGCCGTCATGATCGTCCACCCCGATCTCGACACCGCGCTGTCCGCCCTCGCACCCGGGCGTGTGTACGCCTTCACCGCCAAGGGTGAGCAGCTCTACACCGACGTCGCGTACGAGCCCGGCGACGTCCTGATGTTCGGCGCGGAGCCGACCGGCCTACCGGCCGAGGTGCTGGACGACCCGCGGCTGGAGGCCCGAGTACGGCTGCCGATGCTGCCCGGCCGCCGGTCCATGAACCTGGCCAACTCCGCCTCCGTCGCGGTGTACGAGGCGTGGCGCCAGCACGGATTCGCGCTGCCGGAGTAGGGGTCCTCCCTGACCTCTGGGTCCGGAGTCTAGTCACTTCGGGCCATTTTGGGTGTCAGGTCGATGGAGATGGCCCGATTCGGGAAGAGCGCCGCCTCCCGCGGACTTATGGTGCTGTGACCCGGGAGGAACGCACCATATGAACCAGCGCCGCATGGGCTCGGACTGGACGATCGCACGTCGGTCGGTCCTCGTCGCGCTGCTCCTCGCGCTCATCGCCGGTCCGTTCGTCGCCTGGCAGGGGGCCGAGGGCGAACAGACCCGTGGCGTGTCGGCCCTCGCCCCGCACGGCATCGTCGTGGTGGGCGACTCCATCACGGCGCGCTACAACGACGAGCCCGGTGACGACGAGCAGGCGTGGTGGAGCGTCATGGGACGCCACTTCGACGCCGACGTCCGCACGCACGCACAGTCCGGCTCCGGCTACCTGCGACCGGGCCACCGGTGCGGCGGCGATCGCTTCATCGACCGGTCGGACGCGTTCACGGGCGTCGGGCCGTCGATCGTCCTGGTCGAGGGTGGCCGCAACGACTGGGCCCGCTGCCTCGACGGGGTCTTCGTGCCCTCGACCGACGCCGAGGTGCGGCACGCGGTCGACACCTACCTCGACGTGCTGCAGACCTACCTGCCGAGCACGACCCGCGTCATCGTCGTCGGCCCGCCGTGGGGTCCCCTCGACCGCACCGAGGGCAAGCGCGTCACCGCGATCATCCGGAGCGAGGCGGCCGCGCACGGGGTCGAGTTCATCAGCACCGCCGGCGCGCTGACGTCGGACCGCGTCGTCGACGGCATCCACCCCAACCGCGCCGGCAGTCTGGCGATCGCCCGGCGCGTCATCCGGGCCCTGGAGCGCTAGCGCATCGCCTCGACGATGACCGGGGCCATCGCGGTGAGCGCCCGGCCACGATGGCTGATGCGATCCTTCTCAGCCGGCGGCAGCTCGGCGGTGGACACGTCGTAGCCGTCGGCCGCGAACAGCGGGTCGTAGCCGAAGCCTCCCCCGCCGTGCTCGGCGGCCAGAATGCGTCCGGTCATCTCGCCGGCCTGGACGATCTCGCGGCCGCCCGGGATGCACAGCGCCATGACGCACCGGAACTGGGCCGTGCGGCGCTCCGGCGGGACGTCGGACAGCTGGCTCAGGAGCAGCCGATTGTTGGCGGCGTCACCGCCCTCGGCCTTCGGCACGCCTGACCAGCGCGCCGACAGCACGCCCGGCATGCCGCCCAGCGCGTCGACGCACAGGCCCGAGTCGTCGGCCAGCGACGGCAGCCCCGTCACCGCGAGGCACGCTCGCGCCTTGATCAGCGCATTGCCCTCGAACGTCGGCTCGGTCTCGGCCGGCTCGTCGTAGGCCGGGAAGTCGGCGAGGCCGAGCACCTCGATGCCCGGCACGAGCGGCTGGAGGATGCGGCGCAGCTCGGCGAGCTTCTTGGCGTTGTTGGAGGCCAGGACGACCCGGGGTGTGCCCACCACCGCCGTCACCGCCCCAGTGCTTCGTTCTGCAGGCGGGTGAGGTCGACGCAGCCCTTCGCGGCCAGCTCGAGCAGAGCGTCGAGCTCGGCCTTGTCGAACGGCGCGCCCTCGGCGGTGCCCTGCACCTCGACGAACTTGCCCGAGCCCGTCATGACGACGTTCATGTCGGTCTCGGCGCGGACGTCCTCGACGTACGGCAGGTCGAGCAGCGGCACGCCGTCGATGATGCCGACGCTGATCGCGGCGACGGACTCCACGAGCGGCTCGCCGGCCAGGGCGCCCTTCGCGCGCAGGTGCTCGACCGCGTCGGCCAGCGCCACGTACGCGCCCGTGATGGCCGCGGTGCGGGTGCCGCCGTCGGCCTGCAGCACGTCGCAGTCGATCGTGATGGTGTTCTCACCCAGTGCCTTGTAGTCGATCGCCATGCGCAGCGACCGCCCGACGAGGCGGGAGATCTCGTGCGTGCGTCCGCCGATGCGGCCCTTGACCGATTCACGGGCCGAGCGGTCGTGGGTCGCCTGCGGCAGCATCGCGTACTCCGCCGTGACCCAGCCCAGGCCCGAGCCCTTGCGCCAGCGCGGGACGCCCTCGCTCGCGCTCGCGGCGCACAGCACCTTGGTCTTGCCGAACTCGATGAGGCACGAACCCTGCGCGTGATCGAGCCAGTTGCGGGTGATGGTCACGGGGCGGAGCTGATCGGCGGCGCGGCCGTCTTCACGAGTCATGCCGCGAGCCTATCGGCCGGTGCGGACGCCGCTCAGACGACGTAGGTCGAGCCGGCGGAGACCAGCTCGAACGGGCCGTCCCACGTCGTCTTGACGTCGGCCTCGACCTCGGCACGATCGGTCCAGGCCGGGATGTGGGTCACGAGCAGGCGGCCGACGCCCGCGCGCGTCGCGTAGTCGCCGGCCTCGGCGCCCGTGAGGTGCAGGGCGGGCGGATTGGTGCCGGACTCGACGAAGGACGCCTCGCACAGGAACAGGTCCGCGCCGACCGCAAGGTCGACGAGCTGCTCCGCGGGCCCCGTGTCGCCGGAGTAGACGATCGAGGCCGACGGTGTCTCGATGCGCAGCGCGTACGCCGCGACCGGGTGGACCACGAGCCGCGAGGTAACGGTGAACGGGCCCAGGCGGACGGACTCGCCGTCGACCCAGTCCCGGAAGTCGAACTGGTCGGTGATGCCATCGCCGTCGTCGGAGCCGTAGGCCCGCCCGAGGAACGGGCCGGCACCCTCCGGTGAGAGGACCGGGATGGCCGGGAAGGTGCCGTCCGGGTGGTAGCGGCTGACGACGTAGAGGCCCGACATGTCGAAGCAGTGGTCGGCGTGCAGGTGCGACAGCGCGATCGCGTCGATGTCACGCAGGTCGACGAGCCGTTGCAGGTTGCCCAGGGCACCCGAGCCGAGATCGACCAGCAGCCGGTAGACGCGCCCGTCGAAGGGCGCCTCGACGAGATAGCAGCTGGCCGGCGAGTCGGGCCCGGGGAACGAGCCGGAACAACCGATGACGGTCAGCTTCATGGCGGTCGCGTCGTCGGCGGCGGGACGGTCCGCAGGGGCGCTCACGAGGCACCGACCCACGAGAACTGCTGGGCGGACTCGATCTCGGGTCCGAGGAAGCGGCGGGCGAGGATCGCGAACTCCTCGGGACGTCCCGTCGTCAGGAAGCCGTGCCGGGGCGCGGGGAGCGACGGATCGCGCTGGAGGCCCTCGCGGACGAGCAGGCGGTAGACGTCCTTGGCCGTCTCCTCCGCGCTCGACACCAGTGTCACCCCGTCTCCCATGACGTAGGACAGTACGCCGGTCAGCAGCGGATAGTGCGTGCATCCGAGGACCAGGGTGTCGACCCCCTCGTCGATCAGAGGCTGCAGGTAGCCCTCGGCGGCGGCGATCAGCTCGGGGCCGCCGGTGACGCCCTGCTCGACGAGCTCGACGAACCGCGGACAGGCCCGGGTGTGCAGCGTGATGGACGGATTGGCCGCGAAGGCGTCGTCGTAGGCGCGGGACGTCGCGGTGGCCTCGGTGCAGATGACACCGACCGAGCCGTTGCGCGTCGCGCTGACCGCGCGACGGGTCGCGGGCACGATGACCTCGACGACGGGCACGTCGTAGCGCTCGCGGGCGTCGCGCAGCACGGCGGCGCTCGCGGAGTTGCAGGCGATGACGAGGACCTTGACGCCCTGGGTCACGAGATGGTCGAGGCACTCCAGCGCGTACTCGCGGACCTCGGAGATCGGCTTGGGGCCGTAGGGCTGGCGCGCGGTGTCACCCAGGTACAGCACGGGTTCGTGCGGCAGCTGGTCGAGCACGGCGCGCGCGACCGTCAGACCGCCGAAGCCGGAGTCGAAGATGCCGATGGGTGAGTCGCTCACAACGAAAAAGGGTACGGGTGACTTGTGTTACGGGAAAGTGAACGGGCCGCAGATCACACCCGTTCTCGTCACACTGCCGGCGGTGGCTCGTTCAGAGCGGGAGCTTGGGCTGCGGCGGAGCATGGGCGGGGTCGACGCCGTCGAACAGCGACGACACGGACTCGCCGGCGTGGATGCGGGCGATCGCCTCGGCGAACAGTCCCGCGACCGAACGCACCTGCAGCTCGGGCCAGTCGGCCGGCGGCGGCACCGTGTCGGTGGTGACGACCTCGGTGATCGACGGGTGGTTGCGCAGTCGCTCGACCGCCTTGCCGGTGAACAACCCGTGGGTGCACGCGACGGACGCCTCGGTGCAGCCCTCCTCGTCGAGCTTGTTCATCAGCTCGATGATCGATCCACCGGTCGCGATCTCGTCGTCGAGCACGATGGCCTTCTTGCCGGCGACGTCGCCGACGATCGCGTCGATGACGACCTTGTCGTCGGCCTGGCGCTGCTTGCTGCCGGCCGCTACCGGCAGGCCGAGAAGACGGGCGAACAGCGAGGCGGTCTTGGCGTTGCCGAGGTCTGGCGAGACCACAACGGTGTTGCTGAGGTCGCGGTTGCGGTAGTGGTCGGCGATCTCGCCGATCGCGGTGAGGTGGTCGACCGGCACGCTAAAGAAGCCGTGGACCTGCGGGGCGTGCAACGTCATCGTGACGACCCGGTCGGCGCCGGCCGTCGTCAGCATGTCGGCGACGAGTCGTCCGCCGATCGAGATGCGCGAGGCGTCCTTCTTGTCGGACCGCGCGTAGGCGTAGTGCGGGATGACGGCCGTCACCGAGTCGGCGCTGGCGCCGCGGGCGGCATCGATCATCAGCAGAAGCTCCATCAGGTGGTCCTGGGTCGGAGGCACCAAGGGCTGGATGATGTAGACGTCCTTCTTGCGGCAGTTGGCCCGCAGCTGCACCTGGAGGCAGTCGTTGCTGAACCGCATGGTGTCCGATGCGGAGAGGGGCTGTCCGAGCTCGGAGCAGATCTTCTCGGCGAGGGGTCGGTGCGCGCTTCCGGAGAAGACCACGATCTGGCTCACGTGCACGAGGGTAGTCGACGTGTGGGCGCTGTGGCACCCGTCACACGACGCGAATCGGCGCAGTCGCCCTGCACGCGCCCCCGGGGGAACCGAGGATGAGGGATTGTGGCAGTTGGGGCTGCCTCGAACCCGCATCGTCGATCGTGCCGCCAGCGGAGGACGAGGGCTTGCGGCAGCAGCGGCTAGCCGAAACCCTCATCATCGGTCCCGGCGTGACCCCCTTGGGCCTAGGCCCAGAGCTGGCCGTCGAGCTGGTCCTCGGCCTCGTCGAGCGTCCCCTCGTAGGCACCCGTCGACAGGTACTTCCAGCCGCCGTCACAGACCACGAAGACGATGTCGGCCGGCTCGCCGGCCTGGACGCACTTGTCGGCCTGGGCCAGGGCCGCGTGCAGGATCGCGCCCGTCGAGACGCCGGCGAAGATGCCCTCGGACTCGACCAGCTCGCGCACCCGGCGGACGGCGTCGCGTGGACCCACCGAGAACCGGGAGTCGATCAGCG
>JAOPXY010000204.1 GCA_025964895.1 Aeromicrobium sp. | reverse complement strand
GTCGATCTCGATGCCGGCGCGCTCGCTCATGACGAGGGTGGCACTGTCGGTCGGACACTTCATGGGGGTTCCTCCTTGCCCTGACCAACTCGCCGCCGCCCGCGGGAGTTCCCGCTCAGGAGGTCCGGTGTCGCCTGGCCAGCTCGGCGAGCTTCCGGGCGCCGGCTTCGGCGAACATGCCGCAGGCCGTCACGACGATGACCCACGTCAGGCCGTCCACGACGTGGTGCGGCCACCGTGGGCCGTCCGCGCGGTAGAACACGAGCGCGATCACGGTGAGCGAGGCGAGTCCGCCGACGAGCAGCAGGACGGCGTCACGCGCGATGATGCAAGGACGACGTGCCACAGATCACAATCTAGATCGGAGTCCACGCGGACGCCACCGGTCACGCGCAGGCGATGCAGGTGCCGGCCACGGGACGCGCATCGAGTCGCGCCGGCGCGATCGGTCGCCCGCACGACGCGCACGTCCCGTAGGTGCCGTCCTCGACGCGACGGACCGCGGCGTCGATCTGGTCGAGCCGGTCGCGGGCCTGCTCGATCATCGTGCTGACCTGCGATCGCTCGAAGGCGATCGTTGCGCCCTCGGGGTCGTGCTCGTCGTCGGCATTGGAGTCGGCGGACGCCTCGACGATGCCGGTGAAGTCGCGCGTCAGCGAGGCGAGCAGCCGCGTGGCGTCCGCTCGTTCGTCGCGCAGGCGGGCCAGCACCTCGATCGGATCCATCGTTCGTCCCCCTCCGGAGATGAGCGAAGGCCCCGTTCGGCGAGGAACGGGGCCTTCACAGTGCGGCATCAGGGACTCGAACCCCGAACCCGCTGATTAAGAGTCAGCTGCTCTGCCAATTGAGCTAATGCCGCCTTGCGACCTGGGCCGCGAAGCGGGTGCAACGTTAGCAGGCCCTCAACTCGACTCATAATCGAGGATGGCCTGTGCTGCGTTGTGCCCTGCGATGCCGCTGACGGCGCCTCCGCGGCGCGCTCCGCTGCCGCACAGCAGGACCCGCGGATGACCCGTCGCGACGCCCCAGCGCTCCGCGGGACGGTGGGGTTTCTCGCCCTCCTCGAGCCACGGCCATTGCAGGTCGCCATGGAAGATGTGCCCGCCGGGCATGCCCAGTGCGGTCTCGATCTGCGCGGGCGTCTTGTGCTCGACGCCGAGGATCAGCGGCGCGAGTGGTTCGTCCAGGTGCTCGTCGATTGCGGCCAGGAACTGCGCGTACGCGCGCTCGGCGGCGGCGTCGTCGGGCAGCACCTCGTACGGGGTGTGCAGGCCGAAGTAGGTCAGCGTCTGGGCCTCTGTCGCGGCGAGCTCCGGGCCGAGGATCGACCGATCGGTCAGCGTGTGGCAGTACAGCTCGCCCACGGCGCGCTCGGGCAGGGTGCCGCCCGCCGCCTGCGCGTGGGCGGCCTCGAGCTCGCTGAACGACTCGCCGAGGTGGAACGTCCCGGCGAAGGCAACGGCCGGGTCGACGCCCGATCGCAGGCGTGGGAGGCGCGAGACCAGCAGGTTGATCTTGAACTGGGACCCGGACGGCTTGGGCGGGAGCGGATCGCCCAGCAGGCCTGCGAGGACGTACGGCGCGACGCCGCTGAGCACCCAGTCGGCCTCGATCCTCGACGCACCCGACTCGACCACGACGCCGTCGTCGGTGGCGGTGATGCCGGTGACCGCGGTGCCGGTGACGATTCGCACGCCGGCCTCCCTCGCCACCCGCTCGAGCTCGCCGGTCAGGGCGCCCATGCCGCCGACGGGCACACGCCACTCGCCCGTCCCGTTGCCGATCAGGTGGTAGAGGAAGCAGCGGTTCTGGACCAGGGATCGGTCGTACAGTGATGCGAAGGTCCCGATGAGGGCGTCGGTCGCGACGACGCCCCGCACGACGTCGTGCGAGAAGCGGCGCTCGATCGCGGCGCCCAGCGGTTCGTCGACCAGATCGGTCCAGATCGGCATCTCGACGCGGTCGCGGAGGTTGCCGATGTGGGGGAGCGGTGCCAGCAGGGTCGGCGCGATCGTCTCGGCGACCGTCGCCACCTCGCGGTAGAACGACCGCCACGCGGCCAGCTCGTCGTCGGACCCCGTGAGCTCGCGGAACGACGCCTCGGTCGCCGGGCCGGGGACGGTCTCCACGAGCAGCCCGCCGCCGGCGTGCGGCGTGTACGACGCGGTGTCGCGCGATCGCAGCTCGAGTCGCAGGCCCAGCTCGTCGATCAGTTGCTGCGACATCAGGCTCACGAGGTACGAGTAGCGCGACAGGCGCGCGTCGAGGCCATCGAAGGCCTGCGCGCTGACCGCGGCACCGCCGACGTGCGGTAGCCGTTCGACCACCACCACGTCCGTCCCCGCGCGAGCGAGGTAGATCGACGCGACGAGCGCGTTGTGCCCGCCCCCGACGATGACGACGTCGTGCTTCTCGGACGCTCCTGAGCCGGCCATGGCTACAGCGTAGGTCGGCGTGGGTCTCAGCCGACGCCCCTGTTCTGGGCTGCGGTTGGGCGCCGTCGGAGGCGGGTACGGCACTGCCATGGATCGCGAGGGGGCGCAGGCGTGGGTGCCCTCGACGCGCAGTGTCTCGACGCTCGCGGAGGCGGCCCGCGACTGTCGCGGCTGCGAGCTGTGGGAGGACGCGACGCAGCTCGTGTTCTCACGCGGGCCGGCCGGCGCGCGGCTCGTGCTGGTCGGTGAGCAACCGGGTGACCAGGAGGACCAGTCGGGCCAGCCGTTCGTGGGACCCGCGGGCCGGGTGCTGGTCGACGCGCTCGACCGGGCCGGTGTCGATCGGTCGACGGTCTACGTCACCAACGCGGTCAAGCACTTCCGCCACACGGTGCGCGGCAAGCGTCGGATCCACGAGAAGCCGGGCGTCGGGCACGTCACGGCGTGCCACCCGTGGCTCGAGGCCGAGCTGGCGATCGTCCGACCCGACGTCGTGGTGTGCCTCGGCGCCACCGCGGCCCGGGCGGTGCTCGGCCGGGCCGTCACGATCGGTGCCGTGCGGGGCGAGCTGCTCGAGGCGGACGGATCCGGCCCGCGGGTCGTCGTGACGACGCACCCGTCGGGTCCCACCACGCGCCGGTCGTCGCGAGGTGCTCGTACAAAGGGACCAGCTCGAGCCGGCCGGTGGCGAGTGGCAGGGAGAGCAGCTCGCAAGCGGCGTACTGCTCCTCGCGGAAGTCCGCACCGTCCCACAGAGTACGGACCGCGGTCTGCAGGTCGTCCAGCGTCAGAGGCGGGTGCGCGCGGGCAGCCGCCCCGGTGATCGTCCGGACAGCCGGACGCGGGACGCCGCGATACGGAACGGACGACTTCATGTACGCCTGCATGCCCGGAGCACGGTCGACGTCGGCGGCGTCGCGCAGGGCGTCGCGGATCGTAGCGACGAGGGGAGCCACGCTGCTCATGGAGTCAGCGTAGGGCGGGCGGGGGGAATGTTTGCCACTGGTTGAAAGTTGTACTACTTTGAGAACCGACCCTAGGAGAACCCGATGCCCGCTGTGAACGTCGCCGACTGGACCGTCCTGCCTCGCGTGATCGCGACCCCGACGCAGACCGAGGACCGTGCACCGGTCAGTGTCACGACCGCGCCCATCGGCTACGAGGGCGAGGGCTTCCCCGTGCACCGGGCCTTCGCCGGCGTCGACCCCAGCAAGCTCGACCCGTTCATCCACATGGACCAGATGGGCGAGGTCGAGTACCTGCCCGGCGAGCCGAAGGGCACGCCCTGGCACCCGCACCGCGGCTTCGAGACCGTCACGTACATGATCGACGGTGTCATGGACCACCAGGACACGCACGGCGGCGGCGGGTCGATCGCCGACGGCGACACGCAGTGGATGACCGCCGGCAGCGGCCTCCTGCACATCGAGACGCCGCCGGAGTGGCTCGTGACCGCAGGCGGCGTGTTCCACGGCCTGCAGCTGTGGGTCAACCTCCCGCGGGCGAGCAAGTGGCTGCCGCCGCACTACCAGGACATCCGCGGCACCGACGTGGGCCTGGCCTCGACGCCGGACGCCGGCGCACTGCTGCGGGTCATCGCCGGCGAGGTCGACGGCGTCGCGGGACCGGGCTCGACGCACACGCCGATGGCGATGGTCCACGCGACGGTGCTTCCGGGCGCCGAGCTGACAGTGCCCTGGCGGACGGACTTCAACGCGCTGGTCTACGTCATGGGCGGCACCGGGTACGTCGGCCGCGAGCGCCGTCCCCTGCGGGCCGGCCAGCTCGCGGTGCTCGGGCACGGTGAGACGATCACGGTCGGCGCCGACCAGCACCAGGAGAGCCGGAGCCCCGCGCTCGAGGTCGTGCTGCTCGGTGGGCTGCCGATCCGCGAGCCGATCGCCTGGGCGGGACCGTTCGTCATGAACTCCAACGCCGAGGTCGCGCAGGCGTTCGAGGACTTCAAGAAGGGACGCCTCGGGACGATCCCGACCGTCCCGCACGCCGACGTCCACGGCGAGATGGCCTGACCGAGGGGTGCCCCGGAGTCAACCTGGCAGAACAGCTGGCTGTAGGGGCCGTCGGTCGATCGTGACTCCGTGACCTCGCCGTTGACCATGATGGTGCACGTGATCACGGCGCCCGTCGGCCCCGACTGGGCGAACAGCTGCGCGTAGTCGGGGTTGCCGTACGCGACGGTGCTGATCGACCACGATGTGCCCGCGTCCTCGACGACGCCGTAGCGGTGATCGAGGCTCGTCGGCACGACGAAGCCGATCACGCCGATCGGCGCGTCCGAGCTCATCGTGAGCGTCACGCGCTCCTTCGGCAGGTTCTTGGTGCCACCCGTGCCGGACAGGCCGCCCGGCGGTGTGCCCCGCCCGGTGCCGCCGACGTCGAGTGCGTCGTCGACCCGATCCTCGATGTTCGCGGCAGGCGACGCCTCCGGGGTCGGCCCCCGGTACACGTCGGGCGTGGGGTCGTCGAGGGCGGAGCCGAGCGTCGTCTTCGGCGCGGCGCGCGTCGAGTCCTCCGACCGGTCGACGACGAACGCCCAGCACCACCACGAGCAGGCCCACGACGATCGCGCCGACGGCGACGACATCGCCCTTCGTGCCGCCCCGCATCCATCCCATGCCCAGCACAACGATCCACCGTCCCGCGTTAGCCCCACGACGCCGACGGGGGACTTGTCGCCCCGCGACGGGGCAGTTGTCGCCCGTGCTCGAGGGCGGTAAGTACCCCGCCGAGGGGCGAGAAGTCCCCCGTCAGCGTCAGTCGTCGAGGGGCTCGGAGGCGGGGCTGTGGTCGGACGCGACGCCGCGCACCGCGGCCTCGCTGACGCTCGAGCCGAGCCACGACGTGACCTCCCAGCCGTCGGCCGTCGATCCCTCCACGATCACGACACCGGTGTTGACGACGTAGTGGTCGCGGACGAACTCCAGGTCGATGTTGCGCGTCCGCGCGGCGCACCAGGCGCGGATCATGGCGCCGTGGCTCACGAGCGCGACGTTGTCGACGCCCAGCGACTCGACCTCGGCGACGACCTCGTCGAAGCGGGCGAGCACCTCGTGGCCGTCCTGGGCGCCGGGCATACGCACGTCGAGATCGCCCGCGGCCCACGTGAAGAGCGTGTGGACGTACTGGTGCACCGACGCCTCGTCGGTGTTGCCCTCGACGTCGCCGGCCTCGATCTCGCGCAGGCCCGCGCGCTCGACCGGCTCCAGGCCACGCGCCTCGGCAAGGGGGGCCGCCGTGAGGTGGGTGCGGGTCATCGTCGAGACGTACAGCGCGTCGATCTTCTCGTCGGCCAGCGCCGCCACGAGCTCGGACGCCTGGGTGTGCCCGAGGTCCGTGAGTCCCGGACCCGGCACGGTCGACTCGAGGACGCCGTCGACGTTGGCTGGGGTCTGGCCGTGGCGGATCAGGATGAGGCGCATGCGACGAGCCTACGGATAGGGTCTGGCGCATGGCGAAGTATGTCGGCGCGATCGACCAGGGCACGACGAGCACGCGATTCATGATCTTCGACCACGACGGGCACGAGGTCGCCCGCCACCAGCTCGAGCACGAGCAGATCATGCCCGAGGCCGGCTGGGTCGAGCACGACCCGCACGAGATCTGGGAGGCGACCCAGGACGTCGTGCAGGGCGCGATGGGGCGCGCCGGCATCACGCGCGACGACCTCGCCGCGATCGGCATCACGAACCAGCGCGAGACCACCGTGGTCTGGGACCGCCGCACGGGGGAGCCGTACTACAACGCGATCGTGTGGCAGGACACCCGCACGGACGTCATCATCTCCGCGGTCGAGCGCGCGGGGCACGGCGACCTCATCCGTCGGCGGACGGGCCTGCCCCCGGCCACGTACTTCTCGGCCGGAAAGATCCGGTGGATCCTCGAGCACGACGAGGAGGCGAGGGCCGACGCCGAGGCGGGGCACGCGATCTTCGGCAACACCGACTCCTGGCTCATCTGGTGGCTGACCGGCGGCCCCGACGGCGGCCTGCACATGACCGACGTCACCAATGCCAGCCGGACGATGCTCATGGACCTGGAGACACTCGCGTGGGACGACGAGCTGCTGGGCGTGTTCGACATCCCGCGCTCGATGCTGCCGCAGATCCGGTCGTCGTCGGAGGTCTACGGACGCACCACGGCCGACAGTCCCTTCGACGGTGAGGTCGCCATCGCCGGCGACCTCGGCGACCAGCACGCGGCGCTCGTGGGGCAGGTCTGCTTTCGTCCCGGCGAGCTCAAGAACACCTACGGCACGGGTAACTTCCTCGTCCTCAACACCGGCACCGAGATCGTCCGGTCGGCCAACGGGCTGTTGACGACCCTGGCGTACCAGCTCGGTGACGAGCCGCCGGTCTACGCGCTGGAGGGGTCGATCGCGGTCACCGGATCGGCCATCCAGTGGCTGCGCGACCAGCTCGGCATCATCAAGGCCGCCGGCGACTCCGAGGCGCTCGCGGCGAGCGTCGACGACAACGGGGGTGTCTCGTTCGTCCCCGCGTTCTCGGGGCTGTTCGCCCCGCACTGGCGCTCGGACGCGCGCGGCATCATCGCGGGGCTCTCGCGCTACAACACGGGCGCCCACGTGGCGCGGGCCGCGCTCGAGGCGATCTGCTACCAGAGCAAGGACGTCGTCGACGCGATGATCGCCGACGCGGACCTGGACCTGCAGATCCTGCGCGTCGACGGCGGGGTCACCGCGAACGAGCTGTGCATGCAGATCCAGGCGGACGTGCTGGGCGTGCCGGTCAGCCGCCCCGTCGTCGCCGAGACCACGGCGCTCGGCGCAGCGTACGCCGCGGGGCTCGCGGTCGGGTTCTGGTCAACGACCGACGAGCTCGTCGCGAACTGGAACGAGTCGAAGCGGTGGGAGCCCACGTCGACCCCCGAGCAGCGCGCCACGGGCCACGCGCAGTGGAGCAAGGCCGTCGAGCGGACGCTCGGCTGGAAGGACGTCGACGGGGCGGTCGACTGACGGGTGGACGACGGCGGCCCGCCGATTTCGTCGCGACCTGATTGACTGGGCGCATGCGTTCTGTCGCCCTGTCACCCGAGAACCGCCAGGCTGCGCTCGATGCGATGGAATCGACGCCGCTCGACGTCCTCGTGATCGGCGGCGGCGTCGTCGGTGGTGGAGCTGCGCTCGACGCCGCGACCCGCGGCCTGACGGTGGCGCTCGTGGAGGCCCGCGACTTCGCGTCCGGCACGTCGAGCCGGTCCAGCAAGCTGATGCACGGCGGGCTGCGGTACCTCGAGATGCTCGACTTCCGCCTGGTCGCCGAGGCGCTCAAGGAGCGCGGGCTCAACCTGCAGAAGCTCGCCCCCCACCTCGTCCACGAGGTCGGCTTCCTCTACCCGCTGACGCATCGAGGCTGGGAGCGGTTCTACGCCGGCGCGGGCGTCGCGCTGTACGACGCGATGAGCAAGGCGTCCGGCTACGGCAAGAGCGTGCCGCTGCACCGCCACCTGACCCGGCGCGGGGCGCGGCGCATGATGCCGGCGCTCAAGAAGGACGCGCTGGTGGGCGCGCTGCACTACTACGACGGTCAGGTCGACGACGCCCGGCACACGATGTTCCTGTCGCGCACCGCAGCCGCGTACGGCGCGCACGTCGCGAGCCGCGCCCGTGTCATCGGGCTCCTGCGCGAGGGCGACCGGGTCGTCGGCGCGCGGGTCAAGGATCTGGAGTCCGGCCGCGAGTTCGACGTCCGCGCCAAGCAGGTCGTCAACGCCAGCGGCGTCTGGACCGACGAGACGCAGGCGTTCGCGGGGGAGCGAGGCCAGTTCCACGTCCGTGCGAGCAAAGGCGTGCACCTCGTCGTGCCGCGCGACCGCATCCGCGGTGAGTCGGGTCTGATCCTGCGCACCGAGAAGTCGGTGCTTTTCGTCATCCCGTGGGGCCGGCACTGGATCATCGGCACGACCGACACGGACTGGTCGCTGTCGAAGGATCACCCCGCGGCCAGCCGCAGCGACATCGACTACCTGCTCGACCACGTCAACGCCGTGCTCGTCGAGCCGCTGACCCACGCCGACGTCGAGGGCGTCTACGCAGGCCTGCGTCCGCTGCTGGCCGGCGAGGACGAGGCGACCAGCAAGCTGTCGCGCGAGCACGCGGTCGGCACCAGCGTGAAGGGCCTCGTCGTCATCGCCGGCGGCAAGTACACGACGTACCGCATCATGGCGAAGGACGCGATCGACGCCGCGGTGCACGGCATGTCGACGCTGCTCGACCGGCACGCGCCGCCGTCGGTCACCGAGGACGTCCCGCTGCTCGGCGCGGACGGCTACGAGGCGTTGTGGAACCAGCGGCACATGATCGCGCGGTCCAGCGGCCTCGGCGTCGGACGGGTCGAGCACCTGCTGCACCGGTACGGATCGCTCATCCCCGAGGTGCTCGAGCTGATCGATGCACGGCCCGACCTGGCCGGGCCGCTGACCGGAGCCGACGACTACCTGCGCGCCGAGATCGTCTACGCCGCGTCGCACGAGGGCGCGCGCCACCTCGACGACGCCATCGCCCGACGCACCCGCATCTCGATCGAGACCTTCGACCGCGGCGTCGATGTCGCCGAGGAGGTCGCGGTGCTGATGGGCGGCGTGCTGGGCTGGACCGACGAGCAGCGCGCCAACGAGGTCGACCACTACCTGTTGCGCGTCGCGGCCGAGCGGGAGAGCCAGACCATGCCGGACGACGAGACCGCCGACGCCGCGCGCATGGGCGCCGACGACGTCGTGCCGGTGTCGACGCGCCCCGACGCGAGGACGGTCTCGTGACGGACCGGACCGCGACCGGCGACGAGCCCGTCGACGCGGAGATCGTCGCCGACTACGACGTGCGTTCCCCCGCGTCGCGCACCCTCCTGACGGTGCTGGGGACGATCGTCGCGGTCGCGCTGATCGCCGGCGCGGTGCTCGGCACGTCGATCCTCATGCGCGAGACCACCGTCTCGACGAGCGACATCGAGCTGGGAGAGTCGGTCAAGATCGTGGTCGACGCCGGCGCCACCGATGTCCGGATCGTGCAGGGCGACGCGGACGTCGTGCGCGTCAAGGCGCGGATCACGAGCGGGCTGCGCGAGACCGACTTCGAGATCGGTCGCCGCGGCGACGAGATCAAGATCCTCTCCGGCTGCCAGACGTGGCTCAACCCCGGCTGCGGCGTCGACACGACGCTGGAGATCCCCCAGGGCTTTCCCGTCGAGATCCGCACGACGTCGGGCGACGTCGACGTCCGAGGGGTCGACGAGGGCGTCCTGACGATCCTGAGCGGCAGCGGCGACATCGACGGGACGGGCCTCGAGCTCGGCGAGTTCTCCGCGAGCACGACGTCGGGCGACATCTCGGCCGTCTTCCTGACGCAGCCGTTCGGATTCAAGGCGGCGACGACGAGCGGCGACATCGAGGCGCGGATGCCCGACGGCAAGCGCACCTACGTCGTCAGGACGGCGTCGACGTCGGGCGATGTCGACTCGGCACTCGAGTCGGACCCCGACGGCAAGGGATTCGTCCGCGCCACGAGCGGCAGCGGCGACATCACGCTCACGACGGACTGATGCGCCGCCGTTCTTCTGGCGCGTTGACTTGATCCATTCAAGTTCAGGTCCTACGGTGGGGGAGTGGACACGACAGACGCAGAGACACAGCTGAGGGCCGGCTCACTGCGGGTCACCCGACCGCGTCTCGCCGTCCTCTCGGCCGTGCACGAGCGCCCGCACGCCGACACGGACACCGTCATCGGCCTCGTGCGCCGACAGCATCCGACGGTGTCGCACCAGGCCGTCTACGACGTCCTGCGCGCGCTGACCGATGCGGGCCTGATCCGGCGCATCCAGCCGGCCGGGTCCACGGCTCGCTACGAGGCGCGCACCGGCGACAACCACCACCACGCGGTCTGCCGCTCGTGCGGCGCGATCGCCGACGTGGACTGCGCCATCGGCCACGCCCCCTGTCTCACCGCCTCCCACGACCACGGCTTCGTGGTCGAGGAGGCGGAGGTCGTGTACTGGGGCACCTGCCCCGCGGGCGCGGCCGCCAGCACTTCTCACTGATCGTCACTGCGAAAGGTTCCTGATGAGCGACAACCAGACCACCCCGAACGACGAGGGTCAGAGCCCTCAGGGCGTCGACCGCAAGGCAGCGGAGGGTTGCCCCGTCATGGGTGACTCCGCGGCCGCGGGCGGCAGCGAGAGCGAGAACCCGGCGATCGACTCGCCGACCCCGAAGACCGGCGGTCGCCCGCACACGAACAAGGACTGGTGGCCCAACCAGCTAGACCTGTCCGTGCTGCACGTGCACTCCTCGAAGTCCAGCCCGCTGGGTCCCGAATTCGACTACGCCGAGGAGTTCAAGAAGCTCGACATCGCCGAGCTGCGGCGCGACGTCGTCGAGGTGCTCAACTCCTCGCAGGACTGGTGGCCTGCCGACTTCGGCCACTACGGGGGCCTGTTCGTCCGCCTGAGCTGGCACGCCGCCGGCACCTACCGCATCTACGACGGTCGCGGAGGCGCCGGCGAGGGCAATCAGCGGTTCGCGCCGCTCAACAGCTGGCCCGACAACGCCAACCTCGACAAGGCCCGCCGACTGCTCTGGCCGGTCAAGCAGAAGCACGGCCAGAAGATCTCGTGGGCCGACCTGCTGGTCTTCGCCGGCAACACCGCGCTCGAGGATATGGGCTTCACGACGTTCGGCTTCGGCTTCGGGCGCGCCGACGTCTGGGAGCCGGAGGAGATCATCTGGGGACCTGAGGACACGTGGCTCGGCGACGAGCGCTACGGCGACGAGCGCTCCCTCGAGGAGTCGCTCGGCGCGGTCCAGATGGGTCTGATCTACGTCAACCCCGAGGGCCCCAACGGCAACCCCGACCCGCTCGCCTCGGCGCGCGACATCCGCGACACGTTCGCCCGCATGGCCATGAACGACGAGGAGACCGTCGCGCTGATCGCCGGCGGCCACACGTTCGGCAAGACCCACGGAGCCGGTGACGCCGACCTGGTCGGCCCCGAGCCGGAGGGCGCGCCGGTGGAGGACCAGGGACTCGGTTGGAAGAGTGGATTCGGCTCCGGCAAGGGCGAGGACACCATCACCTCGGGTCTCGAGGTCACGTGGACGTCGACGCCGACCCGGTGGAGCAACGACTTCTTCAAGTTCCTGTTCAAGTACGAGTGGGAGCTCACCAAGAGCCCGGCCGGCGCGTACCAGTGGGTCGCCAAGGACGCCGAGGACATCGTCCCCGGCCCAGCGGCGGACTCGCCCAAGCGCAAGCCGACGATGCTCACCACGGACCTCGCCCTGCGCGTCGACCCGGCCTACGAGAAGATCTCGCGCCGCTTCCTGGAGAACCCCGAGGAGTTCCGGCTCGCGTTCGCCAAGGCCTGGTACAAGCTGCTGCACCGTGACATGGGTCCGGTCAGCCGGTTCCTCGGCCCGTGGGTCGCCGAGCCCCAGCTGTGGCA
>JAOPXY010000178.1 GCA_025964895.1 Aeromicrobium sp. | reverse complement strand
GGCGCAGCGTCGCGTAGTACTCCATGAGGGGACGGATCTGCAGCTCCGCGGGACGCTTCGCGGTCGCGAGGGCGCCGACGCCGAGATTCACCTCGCCGTCGCCCAGGGGGAAGATCCAGCCGTAGCCGGGCAGCAGCTCGTCACCGCCCCCGTCGAGCGCCGGGCCGCGCAGCTCGAGGTGCGACGAGATCCACGGGTCGTCGCTGCGTCCGGACTTCACGTACGAGCGGCCCGCCACGCCGTACGCGGTGTCGCGGTGCCACTCCCGTCCGAGCACGCGGCCGAGCGGGGACCGGACGCCGTCGGCGACCACGAGCCGGTTGCAGGTGACGACGTGCGGGGTGCGGTCGCGGCCGACGTGGAACGTCACGCTCGTGACACGGCCACGCTCGTCGCGTCCGGCATCGACCGCACGAGCACCCTCGAAGGGCGTCGCGCCGGCCTCGACGGCGACGCGGAAGATCTTGTCGTCCAGCTCGGTGCGGGGCACCGCGGAGCCGTAGTCGGGCAGTGAGCCGCCGGGCCAGGGCAGCAGCAGCTCCTGGCCGAAGCCCGCCGCGCGGAGGCCGCGGTTCGTGCCGTGGCCACGCACCCAGTCGCCGAGGCCGAGCCGCTCCAGCTCGGCGATCGCGCGAGGGGTGAGGCCGTCGCCGCACGTCTTGTCGCGCGGGAACGTGGCGGCGTCGGCCAGGACGGTGTCCATGCCGAGCCGCGAGGTCCAGGCGGCGGCCGCGGATCCTGCCGGACCGGCGCCGACGACGAGGACGTCGGTGTGGGTCGGGAAGGCCATGACGCGATTGTCTCAGAGCCTCTCGCAGGTGGAAGGATGAGACCCATGAGCTCCGCTGCCACCTCGGCCCCGTCCGACCGCGAGATCCGCTTCGCATCGCGCGGGTCGTCGTACTACGACGTCCTGCTCGCGGTGTTCTGCGTCGTGCTGGTCGTGTCGAACATCGCCGCGACGAAGGGGACGCAGTTCTTCTCCGGCGACGTGTCGATCGGCCCCGTGCAGATCATCCCGGTGTTCTCCGACGGGGGCGCGGTGCTGTTCCCGCTGGCGTACATCATCGGCGACGTCATCTCCGAGGTGTACGGCCTTAGGGCCGCGCGCCGGGCGATCCTCGTCGGCTTCGGCACGGCGCTGATGGCGTTCGCGACGTTCCTCGTCGTCATGCGGCTGCCGAGCGCGTCGTTCTACGCCAACCAGGAGGCCTTCGAGAGCGTCGTCTGGTCGGGCGTGCAGATCGTGGCGGCGTCGATGGTCGCCTACGTCGTGGGCCAGTTCCTGAACTCGTACGTCTTGGTGGCGATGAAGGCGCGTTCGGCCGAGCCCGGTCTGTGGCGCCGGCTGGCCGGGTCGACCGGCGTCGGTGAGGCCGCCGACACGTTCATCTTCTGCGCCATCGCCGCCACCGCGATCGGCATCGACACCGGCGGTCAGTTCCTGAACTACGTCGTCGTGGGCTTCGTGTTCAAGTGCGCCGTCGAGCTGCTCGTCATGCCGATCACGATGGTCGTCATCCGCCAGCTCAAGCAGCGCGAGGCGTCCTACTGGGCCTGACGTGCCCCGCCCGTCTCGCTCGACCTCCTGATTCCCAGGAGAACCCCGAAATCTGCGCCGCGATCGCCGCCTTCTCGGGGTGAACCCCGTAAACCGTCACCTCACCTCTGTTGCAACAGGGGTGACGTGCCGGAGAACGGGGTCAGGCCCGAAGCTTCCGGGGTTCTCCTGGGAATCCGACCCGTCAGGCGCCGTAGAACCGGGCGAGGAACTCGTCGCGGAAGTCGGCGAACGTGCCGTCCTCGAGGTGCTGACGCATGTCGTCGACGAGGCGCACCGTGAACCGCTCGTTGTGGATCGTGCAGAGCGTCGCGGCGAGGTACTCCTTGGTCTTGAACAGGTGGTGCAGGTACGCCTTGGAGTAGTTGGCGCACGTGTAGCAGTCGCAGTCGGGGTCGATCGGACCGAAGTCGCGCCGGGACGCGGCGACGAGCAGGTTGTATCGACCCGTCATCGCGTAGACCCGCGACGACCGGGCCACCCGCGACGGGGAGACGCAGTCGAACGTGTCGCAGCCGTTCTCGACCGCGGTGAACAGGTCGTCGGGCTCGCTGATGCCCAGCAGGTGCCGGGGCTTGTCGACCTCCAGCTCCTCACACACCCAGCCGACGATCGTGCCGAGGCTCTCCTTCTCGATCGCCCCGCCGATGCCGTACCCGTCGAACCCTGAACCATCGAGCTCGAGGTCGGCCAAACCGCGGGCGGCGGCGCGTCGCAGGTCCTCGTGCTGAGCGCCCTGCACGACGCCGAACAGCGCCTGGGGCGGCTTATCCGACCGCAGTGCCGACAGCCTTCGGTGCTCGACGAGGCACCGCTCCGCCCACGCCTGGGTCCGCGCGAGGGACGACGCCTGGTATTCGTAGGAGTTCATCAGCGTCGTCAGCTCGTCGAACGCGAACGTGATGTCGGCGCCGAGCTGGTGCTGGATCTGCATCGACACCTCGGGCGTGAACCGGTGCATCGAGCCGTCGAGGTGCGACTTGAACGTCACCCCGTCGTCGTCGACCGTCGCCAGCCGGTCCTTGCCCTCGGCGATGACGTCATCGGCCTGCACCGAGTGCGAGTCCATCGACAGCGTCTTCCTGAACCCCGCGCCGAGCGACAGCACCTGGAAGCCGCCCGAGTCGGTGAACGTCGGCCCGCGCCAGTTCATGAACGACCCCAGGCCGCCGGCCTCGTCGACGATGTCGGCACCGGGCTGCAGGTACAGGTGGTACGCGTTCGCGAGCACCGCCTGGGCGCCGAGATCGGACATCGCCTCCGGCAGGACGGCCTTGACGGTCGCGCGGGTGGCGACGGGGACGAACGCGGGGGTGCGGATCTCGCCGTGTGGCGTGGAGATCGTGCCGGTCCGTCCGAGCGCGCCCGGGAGCTCCTTGCCGAGGGTGAACATCTCACCCATTCAATCAGGCGAGGACGTCGGGCAGTCCCACCAGCCGGACCGCCGCGGCGAGGGCGCCCGTGGTCAGGAGGATGAAGACGACGTTCCACACCGCGGCCGGCAGGACGGTCAGGCGGGCGAGCACGTCGGCGTCCGTGGTGCGGGTGCGGGCCCGACGCCGGTGCGTCCACAGGTCGAACGACGTCCGCGGCGCCGCGATCAGCAGGAACCACGCGAACGTCAGGGCGGCGAAGTCCTGCACCCGCTCGGGCGAGCGCCAGATCAGCAGGCCCACCGCGACACCGGCGAGTACGACGACGAGCAGCCCGAACCAGTTGCGGATGAACGCCAGCATGAGCCCGAGTGTTGCGACGCCGGCGTACAGCGCCCAGTCGGTGAGACCGCGCTGGACCAGCACGACCGACACCAGTCCCAGAAGTGCCGGCGCGAGGTAGCCCGCTGCGGCCGTGGCGATCATGCCCGGGCCCCGGGGCTTGCCGCTGGAGACGGTCAGCCCCGAGGTGTCCGAGTGCAAGCGGATGCCGTTCAGCCGGCGTCCGGTCAGCAGCGCGACGACCGCGTGTCCCGCCTCGTGCACCAGCGTCACGAGATGGCGGGTCGGCGACCACAGCGCAGGCACGACGACGAGCACGACGGCCACCGCCGCTGCCGCCCACGTAGGGTCGACGCCGTCCAGCGTCTCCAGCGGTCAGTCCGTCCGTCGGTCGACGAGCTCGACGCGCGTGGCGTCGTGCGCCGAGGCGCCCATCGCCGCGGCGAGGCGGTGGTGGACGGCTCCCTCGCGGTGCCGGCTCTGCCGGTCGAGGGAGAGGCCGAGAGCGGTCTGGGCCCATGCGCTGGTCGGCTCGAGGTCGATGAGGCGACGGAAGGCGTCCTCGGCCGGGCTCAGCTGGGCGGCCGCGAAGTGTGCGCGTCCCAGCAGCTCCCACGCCGCGGCGTGGGAGGGCGCGGCGTCGACGACCTTGCGCAGTACTCGGGCCGCGTCGCGCGGGAAGCGGCCCGCGAGCAGCTCCTCACCCGTGCGGAACGCGTCGAACACGTCCATCGACTCGATCATCAGGTCGGAGATCTGGGGCGTGAATCGGATGGTCATGGAGCGCTCCTCTCGGGGGTCGTCGTGGGCGTCAACGTCGCGTCGGTGGCGATCATTCCGCGGGTACGGAGGGTGTCGCCGTGGGAGTGGGGACGGGTGTCGTCGCGGTGGGTGCGGGCACCGTGGCGGTGGGGGCGGGGGTCGTCGCGGCGGGTGCCGGCGTGGTCGCGGTGGCACGCGGGGTCGGCGTGGCGGTCGGCTCGGGATCCTCGTCCTTGTCGCCGTCCTTGTTGTTGCCGTCGGAGTCGTCCGAGTCGGAGTCCGAGCCGTCCGACGAGCTGCCGGAGTGCCCCCCGAGGGGATTGCCGATGCGAGGGTTGTCGGGATCGGCGCCGTAGGCGTTGCCGGTCACGACCTCGTACGCGCCCATCGCGCCGATCGAGACCGCCAGCACCAGCAGGGTCGTGGCGATGATGGTCTTCCAGTGCAGACGACGCGGGTCGTCACCGTCGTCGACGATCTCCGCGCCCTGGACGGGGGAGTGCTCGACCTCCTCGACCTCGCGGAACGTCTCCGCGATCTCGCCGTCCTGCACGGTCTTCTCGATCGACGTGCCGCTCGCCGTCTGCACGATGAGGGTCTTGCCCTTGTCGAGCGTGCGGCTGTAGAACGCCGTGCTGAGGGTGACGACCAGGCTGCCGAGCGCGGCACCGATCAGTGTGCCCGCGACGCCCAGGCTTGACGCGATCCAGGCGGCCGTCACGGCCGCCAACGCGCTCGCGGCGACCTGGAACCAGGAGATCTCAGAGAGGAATCCGGTACGTGAGGACATGACCTCCAGACTAGGAGGTCGGTCCGAACACCTCGCCGGCCAGTGCTCCGACGTCGTCGATCCAGGCGGTCCGCTGCTCGTCGGTCGCGTCGGTGACGGGTCGCAGGACCCGCCGGGTGACCTGCGGGGAGCCGAGGTACGGCGCCACGCAGCGTCCCCAGATCGACGCGAGAGGGTCCTTGTAGAGGGTCTCCTCGCGTTCGTCGGTCGTGTCGGACGTGTTGACGACGAGCAGTCGGCTGATCGGGGCCAGCGGCTCGGGGTACCCCGTGGCGTCCGCGAGCCGGTAGGCCACGCCCGGCACGACGACACGGTCGATCCAGCCGGTCAGGATCGCCGGTGGCATGCCCCACCAGTTGGGGTGCACGACGACGAGCCCCTCCGCCTGTCGCAGCTCCTCGCGGTGCAGGGCGATCAACGGGTCCTCCTCCTGCGCGACCATCGACTCGACGTCCCGGCCGCTGGTGTGCGACTCGTACGGCGTCAGGATGGGGTCGAACCGCTCCGCGTAGAGATCGTGCGACCGGACCACGTGACCCAGGTCGAGCAGCCGTTCGCCGATCCGCTCGGCAAGGGCGTGACAGTAGCTGTCCGGGCGGGGGTGCGCGAGCAGCAGCA
>JAOPXY010000125.1 GCA_025964895.1 Aeromicrobium sp. | reverse complement strand
TTGTTACATCAAGTTAATCCTTGACGCGGATTAATTACCGTCCTAGGTTCGAGACATCGCCGCGGGGGCGTGGCCAACAGGGTCATGTCACGGCGTGATCGAGGGGGATCCACCAGCATGAGAAAACACGTTCTCGCGGCCACCTTGGCGGCCGCACTGACAGGGGCGGCGATGACACAGGCCGTCACCACCACCAATTCGGCGGCCGCCGCCTCGCACGACTCCAGCAGCCCCACCTATCTCGACAGCCGCCGCTCGCCGGAGGAGCGCGCTGCCGACCTGGTGTCACGCATGACGCTGGAGGAGAAGGCCAGCCAGATGAACAGCAGCCGGGCCGCGGCCATCCCGCGGCTGGGCGTCGCGGCGTACGGCTGGTGGAACGAGGCGGCCCACGGCGTCGCACGCGAGCAGACGACCGACAACAGCAATCCGCCGATCCTCGCCAACACGACGTCCTACCCGGTGTCGTTGTCGCTCGGGTCGACGTGGAACCCCGAGCTGATGTACGACGAGGCCAGCCTGATCGGCGACGAGGCCCGCGACGTCGTGCAGGAGAACAAGCGTGACCTCGACTTCTGGTCGCCCACCGTCAACCTGGGGCGCGACCCCCGCTGGGGTCGCAACGACGAGACGTACAGCGAGGATCCCTTCCTGACGACCGCCATCGCATCGAAGTTCGTCAACGGCATGGAGGGCAAGGACGAGGACGGCACGCCTTTGAAGTCGGGCAAGGGCTATCTCAAGACCTTGACGACGCTGAAGCACTTCGCGGCCAACAACAGCGAGTTCAACCGCCGCACCGGCTCGTCCGACATGGACGACCGCACGCTGCGCGAGTACTACACCGCGCAGTTCCGCGGCATCGTGAAGGCGTCGCAGCCGGGCTCGATCATGAGCTCGTACAACAGCGTCAACGGGACGCCGGCAGCAGCGGACGTCTACCTGATCGACCAGCTGGCCCGCAAGACGTTCGGCTTCAAGGGCTACTTCACGTCGGACTGCGACGCGATCTACGAGATCCAGGCCGGCCACAAGTGGCAGCCGCCGGGCTTCCCACATCCGTTGAACCAGATCGAGCGCCACGCCTTCGCCAACAGCGCGGGTGAGGATCTGGACTGCAACCAGGGCTACCACGACCAGTACAACTACGGGAACACCGTGCCGACGGCCGTCCGTCAGGGCATCACGACGCAGACCGGTCTCTACACCGAGAACGACGTCGACGTCTCGCTCGTCCGGCTGTTCACGGCGCGCATGCGTCTGGGCGAGTTCGACGACGAGTCGAAGGTCCCGTGGGTGCGTGAGGCCCGCAAGCGCCTCGCACCCGGCACGTGGGTCAACAGCGACGCCAACGGCGCCGTGACGCAGACGCCCGAGCGGCTCGCGATGGCCCGCAAGGCGGCCGACGAGAGCCTCGTGCTGCTCAAGAACGACGCCGTCAAGACGTCCGGCAAGCGCACGAGCCCGCTGCTTCCGCTGCAGGTGCCGAAGAAGGGCGCCTACAAGGTTGCGGTGGTCGGTCCGTACGCCAACCCCGAGTCGATGTACCTCGGCGGATACAGCAGCATCCAGGGCGCGGCCGGCAAGGCCAACCAGGTCAACGGCTACCAGGGCATCAAGGCGGCCGTGACCGCGATCGATCCGCAGGCCACGGTCGACTACCTGCCCGGGCTCTCGGCCGATCACAGCACCGTGGTCGCCGCGGATGTCGCCGCGACGAAGGGCTACGACGCGGTCCTGGTCTACGCCGGCACCGACAACAAGACCGCCGACGAGGACACCGACCGCAAGTCGCTGGCCCTCCCGGGTGCCCAGTCACAGCTCATCGAGCAGGTGGCCGACGCCAATCCGAACACCGTGGTCTATCTCGAGACGATGGGGCAGGTCGACGTCGAGTCGTTCGAGCCCAAGGTCCGGGCGATCCTGTGGAGCTCGTACAACGGCCAGCGCAAGGGTGAAGGCCTCGCCGACGTCCTGCTCGGACGCCACAACCCGACGGGGCACCTGCCGTTCACGTGGTACCGCTCGGTCGACCAGCTGCCGGCGATCGGCGACTACGGCATCCGTCCCACGTCGACGACGCAGGGCCGCACGTACCAGTACTTCACCGGTCCGGTGTCGTACCCGTTCGGTCACGGGCTCGGCTACACGAGCTTCCGCTACTCCAAGGTCGAGGTCGACCGCTCGTCGGTGGATGCCAACGGCCGTGTGACGGTCACCGCGAAGGTCACGAACACCGGTCGCACCACGGGAACGGACGTCGCCCAGCTGTACGCCGCGACGCCCGACGCCAAGGCCGCCCTGGAGCGGCCGATCAAGCGGCTGGTCGGATTCGACCGGGTCACCCTGAAGCCCGGCCGCAGCACGACCGTGCGGCTCGCGGTCAAGGTCGCAGACCTCGCGTTCTACGACGAGTCCCGCAGCAGGTACGTCGTCGACAACGGACGCTATGACCTGCAGCTGGCCTCGTCGGCGGCCGACACCGACATCCAGGGCCGTGCGACGACGCGCGTGCGCGGCTCGTTGAAGGCCGTTCCCTCGGTCGTGACGGCGACCCCGCACGCCACGACCGATGCAGCGCAGGACATCCCGCGCCGGGTGTTCTACGCCACGGGCGACGTGATCGACCCGCAGCTGGCCGTCACGCTCAGTGATGACCGGATCTTCGGATACGTCACGAAGGGCCACAGCACGGCCCTTCCGTCGGACATGACCGTCTCCTACCGGAGCAACCGGCCGCAGGTCGTCGACGTCTCCCGACGGGGGACGATCAAGGCCACGGGGTCCGGCACCGCGACGGTGACCGCCACGGTCCGCTATCACGGCGGCAGCACGAGCAGCACGTTCGTGGTGCACGTCGGCTAGCGGCGACGATCGCAGCGGCCCGCTTCCGAAGGGGGAGCGGGCCGCTGCGCGTCTCAGGTGTGCTCGGCGCTGAGGAGGTAGGAGGCCACGAGGCGCTTGAGCTCGATGATCGACTCGCTGTGCTCCTGGCCGTCGCGGATCGAGAAGTTCAGCATCGAGTAGACGACGTGCACGAGCACCTCGGCCATGATCGTGCGGCGCTCGCGCGGTGTCCCGGGCGTCAGCGGTGCCAGGAAGCGGGCCACCTCGACGGCGAGCTCGCGTTCTGTCACTGCGGCGGTCGCCCGGGTCGCGGGGGTCGACTGCACCGCGAGCCACACGGCGCGCCGTGACGGGTCGCCGACCCACAGGGCGGCCATGTGGTCGACGAGCCGGTCGACGAACTTCAGCCAGTCCAGGGTCGGGATGGCGTTGGCGAACGACGCCAGCTCCTGACGCACGGCGACGGCGTCGACCCGGTCGAGCTCGCAGACGATGACGTACTTGTTCTGGAAGAACTGGTAGAGCGTGCCGATCGGCAGGCCCGCGCGGCTCGCGACCTCCTCGCACGTGAACGACTCGAATCCGACGTCGAGCAGCAGCTCGCGCGAAACGAGCAGCAGGTGGTCGAACTTCTTGTGGCTCCGCTCCTGCGTGGGGCGGCGCCGGGGTTCGAGGATCTCGGCGGTCACGGGCGCAACCCTAGCGCGAAGCGGCGCGCCCCGCGTCGATCAGCGGAACGATCATGTCGCCGATGCCGTCGAAGCCGCTGCCCACCGTCTGTCCCTTCGAGTGGCGAAAGTGGATGCCCTCCAGGATCACGGCGAGCTTGAAGTACGCGAGCGACAGGTGATAGCCGATGTCGCTGACGTCCCGGCCCGAGCCGGCGGCGTAATGCGCGAGGACGGCCTCGCTGTCGAGGTAGCCCGGCGCGAGCGGGGCGTCGGTGACGATGGCTCCCGACGATGGCGCGGTGTGCGCGAGCTGCTGGTACGCCAGCATGAGAGCCACGTCGGTCAGCGGGTCGCCGAGCGTGCTCATCTCCCAGTCGAGCACCGCGGTGACCCGGTCGTCGTCGACGAGCAGGTTGTCGAGCCGGAAGTCGCCGTGGACGATCGTGCCCTCGCCCTCAGTGGGAGTCGCGGAGTCGAGGTAGGCCACGAGCTCCTGCATGCCGGGCAGCTCACGGCTCGTCGAGGCTGCCAGCTGCTTCTTCCAGCGCGACACCTGGCGGGCGATGAAGCCGTCGGGTCGTCCGAACTCGCCCAGGCCCACGGAGCGGTAGTCGACGGCGTGGAGGGCCACGAGCGTGTCGACCATCCGCTCGGTGATGACGCGGGTGCGGTCGGCGCCGAGCGGCTCCAGCTGCGCGGCCCGGCTGTACGGCGTGCCCGCCACGCGCTCCATGACGTAGAACGGCGCCCCGATCACGTCGACGTCCTCGCACAGGGCGACCATCGCGGGCACGGGGACGTCGGTGCTCGCGAGCGCGGCCATGACGCGGTGCTCGCGGACCATGTCGTGCGCCGTCGCGAGGACGTGCCCCAGGGGTGGACGCCGCACGACGTAGTCGTGCACGCCGTCGGTCACCAGGTACGTGAGGTTCGACTTGCCGCCCGTGATGAGCGACGCCTCGAACGGTCCCGCGACGGCGCCCGGGGCGACCGACGCGAGCCAGTTCGCGACGGCGGCCGTGTCGAGGCCGCGGGGATCGTCAGCCACGGGTCAGTCCTTCGGCCCGCCGGCGACGTAGATGACCTGACCCGACACGAAGCCGGCGCCCTCACTCACGAGGAAGGACGCGGTGTGCGCGATGTCGTCGGGCTGGCCGACCCGCTGGACGGGGATCTGCTCGGCGCTGAACTTGATGAAGTCGTCGAAGGGCACCTTCATGCGCTCGGCCGTCGCGGCGGTCATGTCGGTCTGGATGAACCCCGGCGCGATCGCGTTGGCGGTCACGCCGAACTTGCCCAGCTCGATCGCGAGCGTCTTGGTGAAGCCCTGCAGGCCGGCCTTGGCGGCGGAGTAGTTCGCCTGGCCGCGGTTGCCGAGCGCCGACGTGCTGGAGAGGTTGACGATGCGTCCGTAGCCCGCCTCGGTCATGTGCTTCTGCGCGTACTTCGCCATGAGGAACGAGCCGCGGAGGTGGACGTTCATGACGAGGTCCCAGTCCTCGACGGTCATCTTGAACAGCAGGTTGTCGCGCAGGATGCCGGCGTTGTTGACCAGCACGGTGGGCGCCCCGAGTCCGTCGACGATCGTCTCGATCGCGGCGATGACCTGCTGCTCGTCGCTCACGTCGGCGCCGACGGCGAGCGCGGTGCCACCCGCGGCTGTGATCGCGTCGACGGTGCCTGCGCAGGCGGACGCGTCGAGGTCCACGACGGCGACCTTGAAGCCGTCGGCGGCGAGGCGCTGGGCGACGGCGGCACCGATGCCGCGGGCGGCTCCGGTGACGATGGCGGTACGGATCTCGGTCACGGTGTTCTCCTCGGGCCAGACGTTCTAAGCGCTTGCTTAGCCGATCAGCAGCACCGTAGCGCACGGGCGGGGCAGCGCGCGACACGTGCCGCGATTCCGCTCACACAAAGATGAGGGATTCCTCATCTTTGTGTATAGTTGAGGAAAACCTCATGTTTAGGAGCCTTTGTGTCGAATCCCGCTCACCCCGCGGTCGTCGAAGCACCTGCACCCACCGACCAGCGTGAGACGCTCACGCAGCGTCGCACGAGCCGGTTCGCGCGCGTCGAGCCCAAGGGCAAGCGGGTCTACACGGCGCGTGAGCGCGCCGAGATGCTCGTCGACGAGGGCTCTTTCGTCGAGATGACGCCGATGCGCTCGGCCGGCTCCGGCAGTGGCAGCGGTGTCGTCGCCGGATGGGGCACCACGGACGGCCACTCGGTCGTCGTCGTGTCGCACGACGCCGCCGTCGCCTCGGGGGCGATCGGCGCCGTCATGGCCGAGAGCATCCAGAAGGCCCAGCGCTTCGCGATCGACAAGGGCTACCCGATCGTCTACGTCAACGACTCCGGCGGAGCGCGCATCCACGACGGGATCTTCGCGCTGCACGGCTGCGGCGGCATCTTCGCGCTGAACATCGAGGCGCAGAGCCGCGTCCCGCAGATCTCGCTGATCCTGGGCCCGTGCGCGGGCGCGGCGGCGTACTCGCCGGCGCTGACCGACTGGACGATCATGGTCAAGGAGCAGGGCCAGATGTTCCTGACCGGCCCGGACATCGTCAAGGCCGCCACGGGCGAGGACGCGTCCGCGGAAGACATCGGCGGCTCCGCGCTGCACACCAAGGTCTCCGGGGTCGCGCACCTCGAGGTCGACAGCGAGGAGGAGGCATTCGACGCGACGCGCCTGCTGCTGTCGTTCCTGCCGACGCACAAGGGCGGCGCCCAGAAGCGCCACGACGCCGTCCCGGCGAACCCGCACGCCGCGGCGGCGCTGCCGACGCTCGTGCCGGAGAAGTCCAGCATCGTCTTCGACATGAACAAGCTGCTCGACGGCGTGCTCGACAACGGTGCCCGGCTCGAGCTGATGCCTGAGCACGCGCCCAGCATCCTGACGTTGTTCGCGCGGCTCGACGGCCACGCGGTCGGCGTCCTGGCGAACCAGCCCAACGCCCGCGGCGGGATCCTCGACTCGAAGGCGTCGGTCAAGGCCGCCCGCTTCGTCGAGTTCTGCGGACGCTTCGACCTGCCCGTCCTGACGTTCGTCGACGTGCCCGGGTTCCTGCCCGGCACCGTGGAGGAGGGGCGAGGTGTCATCACGCATGGCGCCAAGCTCCTCAAGGCGTACGTCGACACCAAGAGCCCCAAGCTCACGGTGGTCGTGCGCAAGTCGTACGGCGGCGCCTACATCGCGATGGGCTCGGCATCGCTCGGCGCGCACGCGAACTGGGCGTGGTCGAACTCCGAGATCGCGGTCATGGGACCCGGCGGCGCCGTGGCGCTGCTGCACCGCCGCGCGCTCAAGGAGGCGGAGGACCCGACCGCGTTGCGCGACGAGCTCGCCGCGGTCTACCGCGAAGAGGTCGCCCGCCCGTACCTCGCGGCGGAGGCCGGCATCGTGGACGACGTCATCCACCCCGAGGAGACACGCCCGCGCATGGTCGCCGCGCTCCGCATGCTGACACACGAGTCGGGACGCTGATGATCTACGCCCGCGCCGATATCGTGTCGAACGTCTGGAAGCTCGTCGCTCGCGAAGGCGACCAGGTCGGGCCCGGCGACGTCCTCGCCGTGATGGAGTCCATGAAGATGGAGATCCCCCTGGTCGCGCCCGTCGGCGGCCACGTCAGCAAGGTGCTCGTGGAGCTCGGTCAGATCGTCCAGGAGGGCGACCCGATCATGGAGATCGACGAGACCGCCAGCGCCTGACCCCCCACCCACAGCTCGGCTGGGCCCCGGTTGCCTCCCCTGGTACCGGGGCCTCGTCGTGCCCGGGCGTGGGGCGGTTGGCGGTGTGGCAGACACCTATGAGGGTCCGGATAGGTGTCTCCTGCGCCGGCCTCCCGCGAGTCGCGGCCTGATAGGGGCCTGACCCACCGCTGCGGGCGGGCACCGCGGGGGCGGTGCGTGAGGCACCTATTGGGCGGGCTCAGCCGTCGTGGCGGTGCGTGAGGCACCGATTGCGCGGGCTCAGCCTTCGTGGCGGTGTGGCAGGCACCTATGAGGATCCGGATAGGTGTCTCCTGCACCGGCCTCCCGCGAGTCGCGGCCTGATAGGTGCCTCACGCACCGCACCGCACCGCTCCGGGCGAGCGGCGCCGGCGCGGTGCGTCAGGCACCTTATGGGACGACTTCGTGGCCCACCTCGGTAGCCTCGGGGTCGACACCGCGGCGGCCGTCCCCCGTGCGGCGACGACCGCGGCTGAGTGCGGCCGCCACCGAGCTCCTGGTGGAGGCGGCGCGACGCGGGTACCAGGTGGCAGTCACGGCGCTGGGCGCCACGAGAGGAACGGCATGACCGACGAGACGACCGACTCCGTCCGGCGCGAGGTCGCCGACCTCGTGCGCAGCTGGCTTGACGAGGGCAGGTTCGAGCCCTCGTGCGATGCGTGGCTGCGGCACTACGACCTCGAGTTCAGCCAGGCGCTGGGCGCCCGGGGGCTGCTCGGCATCACGTGGCCGAAGGACGTCGGCGGTGGCGGGCTGAGCGGGGCGGCGCGGCTCGTCGTGACCGAGGAGCTGCTGCGGCACGGAGCGCCGGTCGCCGCGCACTGGATCGCCGACCGGCAGATCGGTCCGTCGATCCTGCGGCACGGCACCGAGGCGGCGAAGGCGCGGTACCTGCCGGGCATCGCCGCGGGCGAGATCACGTTCTGCCTGGGCATGAGCGAGCCCGGCTCGGGCTCCGACCTGGCCTCGGTCGCGACCCGCGCGGTGCGCGTCGACGGCGGCTGGGAGATCACGGGGCAGAAGATCTGGACGAGCCAGGGCCACCGGTCGACGCACGCGTACGTGCTGGCGCGCACCGGGACGGGAGAGTCGAAGCACGACGGGCTCAGCGAGTTCATCGTCGACATGGCCGATCCGGGCGTGACGGTGCGGCCCATCGTCGACCTGCGCGGCGAGCACCACTTCAACGAGATGTTCTTCGACGCCGTGCGCGTCGACGACGACCACGTCATCGGCGAGATCGGCAACGGCTGGGACCAGGTCACGGCGCAGCTGTCGCTCGAGCGCGGCGGCATCGAGCGCGTCCTCAGCACGTATCCGCTGCTGTCGGCGACGCTCGAGGAACTGCGCCGGCGCGGCGACGTCGATGCGGGCGACGCCCGGATCGTGGGCGAGACGATGGCCCGGCTCGCGACCCTGCGCGCGATGGTACGCGACATCACGATCGCGATCGACGAGGGTGGGTCGCCGGTCGTCGAGGCCGCGATGCTGAAGGATCTCGGGACGACGCTGGAGGGGCAGATCAACGAGGTCGCCCGCCTGCTTCTCGGCACCGAGACCGATCCAGATGCGCCGGGCGCCGCCCGCCTGCTCGCTCAGGGCGTCCAGGCCGCACCCGGCTTCACGATCCGCGGCGGGACGACCGAGGTGCTGCGGAGCATCGTCGCGCGCAGCACGCGCGCGGCCCGGCCGGCCGGCGACGACCTCGCCGCGATCGTCGCCGACGTGCTCGACGGGCACGGCGGCGAGGCGGGCGGGGACGTCGAGGCGACGTGGCGGACCGTGACCGACCTGGGCTGGCACGCGGTCGGCGTCGAGGAGGACCGCGGCGGTGAGGGCGGCACGCTGGGCGACGTCGTCACAATCGTGACGGGCCTCGCGCGGGCCAACGTCTCGCTACCGGTGGCCGAGACCGTGCTGGCCGGACGGGCCCTGGCACGGGCGGGACTCGACCTGCCGGGCGGCACGAGCATCTCTACGATCGCGCTGCCCGGACGGGGAGACCCGCTGCGCCTCGACGCGGACGGACGGCTGACGGGCTCGATCCACCGCGTCCCGTGGGGTCGGCAGGCGGAGCGGGTCGTCACGACGGCGACGCGGGCCGACGGCGGTGTCGTGCTGGTCGTCGTCCCGGGCCGCGGTGCGGGTGTCGCGTGGCACGAGGGCCGCAACCTCGCGGGCGAGCCGAGGGACGATCTCGACGTGCGCGGCGTCCGTGCCGAAGTGCTCGACGGCGTCGATGCCGTGATGCTGGAGGCGGAGGCGGGGCTCCTGCGGGCCGCCGCGATGCACGGCGCGCTCGACCGGGCCCTGCAGCACACGATCGAGCACGTGCGGACGCGCGAGCAGTTCGGCCGTCCGCTCATCGCGTTCCAGGCCGTCGGCGGGCTGCTGGCCGTACTGGCGTCGGAGGTCGAGTCCGCGCGCATAGCGGTCGGCAGCGCCGAGAGGGCGCTGACGACGGGCTCGACGGCGGCATGGCTGCGCGTCGCCGCGGCGCGCGTCGTGGCCGGACGGGCGGCGACGGAGGGGACCCGCATCGCGCACGAGCTGCACGCCGCGATGGGGGTGACCCGAGAGCACCCGCTGCACCTCTCGACCCGTCGGGCCTGGTCGTGGCGCGACGAGCTCGGCACCCAACGGTCGTGGACCGAGGGCTTGGGTCGCCGCCTGCTCGCCGTGTCCGACGACGACGTGTGGGCCTGGCTCACCGGTCACGATGCCTGACCTCCACGTCCACGAGCTGCCGCTGCGCTGGGCGGACCTCGACCAGCTCGACCACGTCAACAACGTGGTCATACAGGAGTACGCCGCGGAGGCGCGCGGGCTGCTGACCGACGACGGCGTGCTCGACGCCGGCGCCCCGATGGCCGCGACGACGGTCACGTTCCTGCGGCCGCTGCTGCTGAGCCGGCGTCCTGTCGAGGTCACGTCGTCGGTCGACGGCGACGTGCTGGCGCAGGAGATCGCGGTGCGCGACGGCGAGGAGAGGACGGTCTACGCGCGCGTCGTGACGACGTACGGCCCGCCGCTCTCCGACGCGCCAGACGCGCCCGACGGTGTCGAGACGTTCGAGCTGCAGGTGCGGCGCAGCGACGTCGGACCGGACGGGCACGTCACGCCGGTCAAGCTCGCGGAGTTCTTCCAGGAGGGCCGCATCCTGCAGGTCTCGACGTCGCTGGCGTCGTGGAAGCCGGGAGCGTTCGTGATCGGCACCACCGAGATCACGTACGCGCGGCCCATGCGGTGGCGCCGCGAGCCCTACGGCGTCCGCGCCTGGTTCGACGGCATCGGATCGGCATCGTTGACGATGCAATCGGAGCTCGTCGACGGCGACGTCCTGCTCGCGACCGCCCGCACCGTGCTGGTCGGCTTCGACCGGCACGCCCAGACCTCGCGCCGCTTCGACGACACCGAGCGCGCCGCCCTCACCGCCCTCCTCCACCCACGCTGACCCAGCCACACAACGCTGAGGGGGTACTTGTCGCCCCTCGAGGGGGTACTTGCGGCCCTTGGACAACGGCGACAAGTACCCCCTCATGGGGCGACAAGTACCCCCTCGGCGAGAGGGCAGGAGGGGGTGTGGGGGAGAGGGGGAGGGACTAGCCGACGAGGTCGCGGATCGTGGAGATGTCGGCGACGCGGCGGGCCGGGTCGTTCGACAGCGGCTTGAGGTTGAGCGTCGTCGCGCCGTTCTCGGCGAGGGCGGCGAGCCGCTCCTTGACGAACTCCAGCGGCCCGATCAGGTTGGTCGACCGCACGAGCTCGTCCGGGACGGCCGCGGCGGCCTCGGCCTTCTTGCCGTCCAGGTACAGGTCCTGGATGATCTTGGCCTCCTGCTCGTAGCCGTAGCTGATCGCGAGATCGTTGTAGAAGTTCTTGCCGCGCGCGCCCATGCCACCGATGTACAGCGCGAGCTGGTCGCGAGCGGGGGCCAGCAGCTCCTCGACGTCGTCGCCGATCGCCAGGCCGCCGCCGATCACGATGTCGAGCTGCCCGAGCTCGGGATCGCGCTTGGCCAGGCCCTTCTCGAGCGAGTCGCCCCACACGAGGTGGGCGCGCTCGGGGAAGTAGAAGATCGGCTCCCACGCCTCCGCGATCGCCGCGACCTGCGCGACGCTCTTCTCGCCGAGCGCGGCGACCATGATCGGGATGCGGTCGCGCACGGGGTGGTTGATGAGCCGCAGCGGCTTGCCCAGGCCCGTGCCACCCTTCTCCTTGGTCAGCGGGATTGTGAAGTGCTTGCCCTCGTACTCGACCTTGTCGCGACGCCACACCTGGTGGCAGATCTCGATGACTTCGCGGATGCGGACGAGCGGCTGCTGGTACGGCACGCCGTGGAAGCCCTCGACGACCTGGGGCCCGGACGCGCCGATGCCGAGCGTGAACCGTCCCCCCGACACGTAGTCGAGGCCGGCCGCCGTCATGGCCGTCAGCGTGGGCGTGCGGGAGTAGAGCTGCATGATGCCGGACGCGATCTCGAGCGTCTCGGTCTTCGCCGCGATGTAGCCCAGCTGGCTCACGGCGTCGAAGCTGTACACCTCGGGGACGAAGACGATCTGCAGGCCTGCCTGCTCGTAGTCAACGAGGTCGTCGACGGTCTGCAGGAACCCGCCCGAGTACTCCAGTGGCATTCCGACCTTCATGGTGCTCCGTTCGGGGGACGGCGTCGTGCCGGTGGCGACGACGGGCGGGTGGGTGGACGAATCCGACACCGATACTGTCACGGACCGGGTCCGGGGGACCAGCGGTGCCGCCCGCCGGAGGTGCCGCGGCGGAGCGGCGCCCCGCGGCCTACTATCGCCGGGTGAGTGCCACGCTGATCGCCAAGGGTCTGTCCGGAGGACACGCCCACCGCACCCTCTTCGAGGGCCTCGACCTGACGGTCGCACCGGGCGACGTGGTCGGAGTGGTCGGCGCCAACGGGGCGGGCAAGTCGACGCTGCTGCGGCTGCTGGCGGGGCTCGCGGTCCCACTCGGCGGCACCGTGTCGACGGCGCCGTCGGACGCCTTCGTCGGCTGGCTCCCACAGGAGCACGATCGGATCGAGGGCGAGACGATCGCGGCGCACCTCGCGCGGCGGACGGGTGCCGCCATCGCCGCCGAGACGATGGAGGCCACCGCGGCCGCGCTCGGCGGAGGAGCCGAGGGCGCCGATGACGCGTATGCCGTCGCCCTCGACCACTGGCTCGCGTCCGGTGCGCCGGACCTGGAGGACCGGATCCCCGCCGTGCTCGGTGACCTGGGACTCGACGTGGGCGGCGACGCGCTCATGACCTCGCTGTCCGGCGGCCAGATGGCCAGGGTGGGTCTGGCCGCGCTGCTGCTCAGCCGGTTCGACGTCGTGCTGCTGGACGAGCCGACCAACGACCTGGATCTCGACGGACTCGAGCAACTGGAACGAATGGTCACGGGCATGCGCGCCGGTATCGTGCTGGTGTCGCACGACCGCGAGTTCCTTGCGCGCTGCGTCACGCGCGTCGTCGAGCTCGACCTGGCCCAGCAGCAGGTGCGAGTGTACGACGGCGGCTACGACGCCTTCCTCGAGGATCGCGACGTCGTTCGGCGTCACGCGCGGGAGGCGTACGAGCAGTTCACCGACACCAAGGCCGATCTCGTCTCGCGCGCCCGGACCCAGCGCGAGTGGAGCTCCCAGGGCGTCCGCAACGCGATGAAGAAGAGCCCGGACAACGACAAGATCCGGCGCCGCGCGCAGACCGAGTCGTCGGAGAAGCAGGGCCAGAAGGTGCGGCAGATGGAGTCGCGCATCGCGCGCTTGGAGGAGGTCGAGGAGCCCCGCAAGGAGTGGGAGCTGCGCTTCGACATCGCCGCGGCGCCGCGGTCCAGCACGGTCGTGGCGACCCTCGACGCCGGGACGGTGCGACGGGGCGACTTCACGCTGGGGCCCGTCTCGGTGCAGGTCAACGCGGGTGACCGCATCGGGATCACGGGCCCCAACGGCGCCGGCAAGACGACCCTGCTGCAGCTGCTGCTGGGCCACACGGCTCCGGACGGCGGACGCGCCTCGCAGGGCGCATCGCTCGCGGTCGGCGAGATCGATCAGGCCCGGTCGGGGCTGCCGGAGGACTCGACGCTGGGGGACGCCTTCGAGGCAGCCGTCCCTGATCTGTCGCCGGCGGACGCCCGAACGCTGCTGGCGAAGTTCGGCCTGAAGTCCGACCAGGTCGGTAGTCTCGTCGGGCGGCTCTCACCCGGCGAGCGGACGCGGGCCGCGATGGCGCTGCTGCAGGCCAGGGCCGTCAACGTCCTCGTGCTCGACGAGCCCACCAACCACCTCGACCTGCCCGCGATCGAGCAGCTCGAGCGGGCACTCGAGGCCTACGACGGTGCCCTCCTACTCGTCTCCCACGACCGGCGGCTCCTCGACAACGTCGACCTCCACCAGCGCTGGCACGTCGAGGACGGGCGCGTCGAGACAGCCTGAGCCCAGGCCCGGTCTGCGGGCTTTCGCACGCTCCCCGCCGCCCGCGAGGGCGCAGAAGTACGCAAATCTGGGTTGGGATCAGCTCTCGGTGTTGATCATGAAGTTAGCGGCGTGCTGGACATAGGCCCAGAACTGGGCGTCGTGCTCGGGGGAGAGCGCGGCCTTGTCGAGCCCGGCGCGGAAGTGCGCGAGCCAGTGGTCGCGACCCTCCGACGTCACCTCGAACGGCGCGTGCCGCATCCGCAGCCGGGGGTGGCCGCGCTGCTCGGAGTACGTCGTCGGGCCGCCCCAGTACTGCTCCAGGAACATGCGCAGCCGCTCACTGGCCGGCCCGAGATCCTCCTCGGGGTACATCGGGCGCATCAGCTCGTCCTGGGCGACGCCCTCGTAGAACGTGTCGACGATGAGCTTGAACGTGTCGTGGCCGCCGATCGCCTCGTAGAACGTGGGCTCGGGCGTGGGAGAGGTCGTCATGCCTGCTGCTCCTCGTCGGTCGTGGTGCGGAACATCGTCGGGATGCGGATGCCGGACTCGTCGAACCGGGTCTTGATGCGCTGGCGCATCGCGCGGGCGACGAGCCACTGCTGCAGCGGGGCGGTCTTGAGGACGACCCGCACGACGGCGCCGTCCTTGTCGAAGCGCTCGACGCCCCACACCTCGGGCGGCTCGATGATGACGCCCGCGTACTGCGGGTCCTCGTACATCGACGTCGCCTCGGACTGCAGGATCTCCTGGACGTGGGTGAGATCGGCCTCGTAGCCGACCGTGATGTCCAGAACCGTCCGTGCCCAGTTCTGGCTCTGGTTGCCGACGCGCAGGATCTCGCCGTTGCGCACGTACCAGACCGTGCCGTTGACGTCGCGCAGCCGCGTGACGCGCAGGCCGACGGCCTCGACCGTCCCGTTGGCCTCGCCGAGGTCGACGGAGTCGCCGACGCCGTACTGGTCCTCCAGGATCATGAAGATGCCGGACAGGAAGTCCTTGACCAGGTTCTGCGCGCCGAAGCCGAGGGCGACGCCGACGATGCCGGCGCTCGCGATGATGGGGGCGATGTCGATGCCGAGCTTCGACAGCACCGTCATGGCGACGACCGTCAGGATCACACCGGTCGCGACGCTCTTGAGCAGGGAGCCCATCGTCGCGGCGCGCTGCTGGCGCCGGGCGTTGGCGGCCGGCTTGAGATCGGCCAGGAACTCGCCGGCGCGCGACTTCGCCAGCACACCGGGCACGGTGCCCTTGCCGGCGCCGGACACGAGCCGGTCGATCGCCCGGCACACGAACCAGCGGAAGACCAGGCCGACGATGATGATCAGCGCGATCGCGCCGGGAGTCGCCACGAACCAGTCCCACGCCGTCTCGGCGGGGATGTCCCAGTCGACCGTGAAAATGTTCTCGTCGAGGTGAGGCATTGCTCCAGCCTACGGGTGGATACGATGGACACCATGAAGACTCCTGCTCGCGTGCTCGGCTTCGTGCTCGCCACCGTCGTGATGTTCGTCGCCGGTTCGGGCGCAGCCTTCGCCGACGCACCCACCGGCTCGGCGTGGCCCGAGGCCGCTGACCGGGGCCGGCTCGACAACATCGTCCTGTTCGGTGGCGCCACGGTCGGCCTGTTCATCGTCGTGGTGCTGTTCGCCCTGCTGACCGCGCGACGCAACTACGTCCCGCCGGCCCCCAGCACCGAGCTCGAGACCACGAGCGACACCACCCCCGCTCACCACTGAGCCCGCGGACGTCGTGACGGGCGCGGAGCACGACCTCGGACTCCTGGTGCTGCGGCTCGCACTCGGCCCGATGCTGGTCACGCACGGCTGGAACAAGGTCTTCGGCGCGGGCGGCCTGACGGGCACGGAGGGCTGGTTCGCGAGCCTCGGGCTGCGTCCGGCCCGGCTGCACGCGCGGCTCGCCCCGGTCAACGAGATCGGCGCCGGCGTCCTCATGACGCTGGGCCTGCTGACGGGCCTCGCCGCGATGGCCTTCGTCGGCCTGATGCTCGTCGCGACGCTCACCGACCACCGCGGCAAGGGCTATTTCGTCTTCAAGGGCGGATGGGAGTACACGGTGCTGATCGCGATGGTCGCCGTCGCTATCGCCGCCCTCGGGCCGGGGGAGTGGTCGCTCGACCACGTGCTGGGCCTCGATGTCGCGGGCACCGCCTGGGCGGCCGCAGCCCTCGTGGGCGGCGCGGCCGCCGCCGGCGTCCTGCTGCTGACGTCGTACCGCCCCGCGCAGTCCGAGTAGGCGGCGTCGGACGCGCTAGCGCGGTGCCATGCGCAGGGCGCCGTCCATGCGGATGGTCTCGCCATTGAGGTAGTCGTGGTCGATGATCATCGTGACGAGCTTGGCGTACTCGGCCGGCTCGCACAGGCGCGGCGGGAACGGGACCCCGGCGGCGAGCCCGGCGCGGAACTCCTCGCTGACCGTCGCCAGCATCGGGGTGTTGACGATGCCGGGCGCGATCGTGCAGACCCGGATGCCGTACTGCGCGAGATCGCGCGCGGCGGGCAGGGTCATGCCGACGATGCCGCCCTTGGACGAGGCGTAGGCGACCTGGCCGATCTGGCCGTCGTACGCGGCGATGGACGCGGTGTTGACGACGACGCCGCGCTGGCCGTTCTCGTCGGGCTCGGTCTTCGCGATGGCCTCCGAGGCCAGGGCGAGCACCGTGAAGCTGCCGACCAGGTTGATCTGCACGATCTTGGCGTACAGGGCGAGATCGTGGACGCCCTTGCGGCCCAGGATGCGGGCGGACGGGCCGATGCCGGCGCAGTTGACGACGGTGCGCAGGGGAGCGCCCTCGCTGGCGGTCGCAACCGCGGCGCGCACCTGCTCCTCGTCGGTCACGTCGGCGGCCAGGTACGTCACGCCGCTGACGGCGGGTGCGTTGTCGATCGACGCCTGCAGGTCGATCGCGTAGACGGTGGCGCCCTGCTCGGCGAGCGCGCGGGCCGTGGCGGCACCGAGGCCGGAGGCTCCTCCGGTGACGATCGCGGCGGTGTCGGTGAGCTGCATGATGGTTCTCCTACGCTGGACGGGTTGCGGTGGGCTCAGCGCGCGAGGCCGCGGCTGATGACGAGTCGCTGGATCTGGTTCGTGCCCTCGAAGATCTGCATGACCTTCGCCTCGCGCATGAAGCGCTCGACCGGGAAGTCCTTCGTGTAGCCGGCCCCGCCGAGCACCTGGACGGCATCGGTCGTGACCTTCATGGCGTTGTCGGTGCACACCATCTTGGCGATCGAGGCCTGGCGGGAGTACCGGCGCCCCGCATCCTTCAGCCGGGCCGCCGCCAGGTACGTGGCCCGTGCTGACTCGACCGCCGCCGCCATGTCCGCGAGCAGGAAGCCGAGCCCCTGGTGGTCGATGATGACCTTGCCGAACGCCTCGCGCTCCTTGGCATACGCGATCGCCACGTCGAGCGCCTCCTGCGCGAGGCCGGTCGCGACCGCGGCGATGCCGAGGCGTCCGGCGTCGAGGCCCGCCAGGGCGATCGGCAGGCCCTGGCCCTCGGCGCCGAGACGGCGCGACGCCGGGACACGGACCTGGTCGAAGAGCATCGTCGCCGTGGTGGACGACATCAGGCCCATCTTCTGCTCCGGGGAGTCGGCCGTCAGCCCGGGCGTGTCCGCGGGCACCAGGAAGCACGAGATCCCGCGTCCGCCGTCGTCGGACGTGCGCGCCATGACCTTGTAGAAGTCGGCCTTGCCGCCGTGGGTCGTCCACGCCTTGGCGCCGGTGATGACGTAGTCGTCCCCGTCCCTGACGGCCTTGGTGCGCATGGCCGCCGGATCGGATCCCGCGTGCGCCTCCGAGAGGCAGTACGCGCCGAGCTGCTCGCCCGACAGCATCTCGGGCAGCCACTGCGCCTTCTGCTCGTCCGTGCCGGCGGTGAACAGGCCGAAGCAGGACAGCGCGTGCACGCTGACGCCCACGCCCACGCTGGCCGACGCCGAGGCGATCTCCTCCAGGGCCTGCAGGTAGACCTCGTACGACAGGCCCGCTCCGCCGAACTCCTCCGGGTACGGCAGGCTCAGCAGGCCCGCGCGGCCCAGGGTCCGGAAGACGTCGCGGGGGAATTCGGCCCGGGCGTCGAGATCGGCGATCACCGGCCGCAGCTCCCGCGCGACGATGTCGCGGGTCAGCTGGATCAGGTCGGCCGACTCATCGGTGGGCATCAGGCGTTCGGCGGGCATGGTCCTCCTCGTGGTGTACGCCTTACTGTACCCAAGGACCCATTCTGGTACAGTCTGGGCAATGGTCGAGACGACGAGCGCCGCGGGCGGACGCACCGCGACGCTCCTCGAGGCCATGATCGAGATCGTGCTGGCCGAGGGATTCATGGACCTGCAGATGTCGGATCTGGCTGCGCGTCTGAACTGCTCGAAGTCGACGCTCTACGCGATCGCGCCGAGCAAGGAGCAGCTGCTCGTGTCGATCGTGCGGACGTTCTTCCGTCGTGCCACGGGGCGCGTCGAGGACGCCGTCGATCCCACCGCGCCACCGGTCGAGCGCATCGACGCCTACCTCACGGCCGTCGCGACCGAGCTCGCGCCGGCGTCCCCGCGGTTCTTCGCCGACCTCGAGCGCTTCGCGCCGGC
>JAOPXY010000116.1 GCA_025964895.1 Aeromicrobium sp. | reverse complement strand
TCGACGTTCGAGTCGATCGCCGACAAGATCACCGACATCGCCGGCGTGCGGGTCACGTGCAGCTTCGTGTCGGACGTCTATCACGTGTTCGACATGCTCACGAGCCAGTCGGACGTCGTCATCGTCGAGGTGCGCGACTACATCACGTCCCCCAAGCCGAACGGCTACCGCAGCCTGCACGCCCTCATCGAGGTGCCCGTCTACATGAGCGACGGCGAGGTGCCCGTGCTCGTCGAGGTGCAGCTGCGCACGATCGCGATGGACTTCTGGGCCAGCCTCGAGCACAAGATCCATTACAAGTACCGCGAGGACGTCCCGCAGTCTCTGCTCGACGGGCTGAAGGAGGCCGCCGACACCTCGACCGAGCTCGACGCGACGATGGAGCGGCTCCACTCCGAGGTCAAGACCCTCGGTGCGCTGTCCGCCGACCTCAAGGAGGAGCTGATCGAGGCCACGGTCGCCCTCCCGGACGACGCCTTCGTCCAGCGGCTCAAGCGCCTGCGCCCCTGAGGCTCAGGTCAGCACGTCGTCCAGGTCGTACTTCGCGACCTCCTCGAGCTGCTCGTACGTGCAGCTCTCGGCGTCGCGGTCGGGGCGCCAGCGCTTGAACTGCGCCGTGTGGCGAAAGCGCGTTCCCTCCATGTGCTCGTAGCCGACCTCCGCGACGAGCGACGGGTCGAGCGTCACGAACGACAGGTCCTTCGTGCCGGTCCAGCGGCTCTGCCCGCCGGGGAGCCGGGACGACGCCTGCGCGTCCGCGTCCTGCCACTCGCCCCACGGGTGGTCGCGCGTGTCGACGACGAGCGGCTGCAGCAGCTCGACGAGCTCGGCGCGGCGGCTCTCGCTGAACGACGCCGCGACGCCGACGTGCTGCAGCCTGCCGTCGTCGGCGTACAGGCCCAGCAGCAGCGACCCCAGCAGGGGACGCTCCTGCGTCGACGTCTTGTGCAGGCGGTATCCCGCGACCACGACGTCGGCGGTCCGCGCATGCTTGATCTTGAGCATCGTGCGGCCGTTCGGCGCGTAGGGCCTGCCGAGGGCCTTCGCCACGACGCCGTCGAGGCCGGCGCCCTCGAAGATGCCGAACCACTCCTGCGCCAGCGCCGCGTCGGTCGTCGTGCGGGTCACGTGGATCGGCGCGGACGCCGACGCCAGGGCCTCCTCCAGACGGGCCCGCCGCACCGAGAACGACTCGTCCATCAGCGACTCGTCGCCGATGGCGAGCAGGTCGAAGGCCACAAACGACGCGGGCGTCGTCTCCGCGAGCATGTCGACGCGGGACGCGGCGGGGTGGATGCGCTGCGAGAGCGCGTCGAACTCGAGCCGTCCGTCGATCGCCAGGAAGATCTCGCCGTCCAGCACGCACCGCTGCGGCGTCTGCGCGAGCACCGCCGCCACGATCTCGGGAAAGTAGCGGGTCAACTCCTTCGTCGACCGACTGGCCAGCGAGACCTCGTCGCCGTCGCGGAACACGATGCAGCGGAAGCCGTCCCACTTCGGCTCGTACGACAGGCCCCCGTCGACCGAGTCGGCGGCCGGGACCCCCGTGATCGACTTGGCGAGCATCGGCTTGACCGGCGGCATCACGGGGAGATCCATGAGCCCAGCCTAAAGAGATTGCTCACGAGCGCGACACCTACACTGTGGGGGTGTCAGAGCCGGTCGCAGCAACCTCCGCGCGGGATGTGCCCGCCGTCGAGGTCGTCGACCTCGTCATGCGGTACGGCTCGACGACGGCGGTCGACGGCCTGAGCCTCACGGTCGAGCCGGGCACCGTCACCGCGATCCTCGGGCCCAACGGCGCCGGCAAGACCACGACGATCGAGACGTGCGAGGGATTCCGCTCCCCGCACGGCGGCTCGGTCCGCGTGCTGGGGCTCGACCCGGTCGCCGACGGCCACCTCCTGCGCCCCCGCGTCGGCGTCATGCTGCAGTCCGGCGGCGCGTGGTCGGGTGCCCGCTCATACGAGATGCTGCGCCACATCGCCTCGCTGCACGCGCATCCGCTCGACGTCGACGCGCTGATCGAGCGGCTCGGCATGGGCTCGTACGGCACGACGCCGTACCGGCGGCTGTCGGGCGGCCAGCAGCAACGGCTGAGCCTGGCGATGGCGGTCGTCGGACGTCCCGAGCTGCTGTTCCTCGACGAGCCCACCGCGGGCCTCGACCCCGCGGCCCGACGCTCGACGTGGGAGCTCATCGCCGAGCTGCGCTCCAGCGGCGTGACGACCGTGCTGACGACGCACTTCATGGACGAGGCGGAGGCGCTGTCGGACCAGGTGCACATCGTCGACGCGGGCCGCGTCATCGCGTCGGGCACGCCGCAGTCGCTCGCGTCGTCGGGGTCGAAGAACACCCTCCGGTTCACCGCCCGGCCGGGGCTGGACGTCGAGGACCTCATGCTCGCACTCCCCCACGACACCAAGGTGGACGAGATCACGCCCGGCGCGTACGTCGTCGCCGGTGCCGTCGACCCCCAGCTCCTGGCGCTGCTCGCGACGTGGTGCGCGGCGCAGGGCGTGCTGACCGAGTCGCTCCTCGTCGAGCGTCAGACCCTCGAGGACCGGTTCCTGGAGCTCACGGGCAAGGCCCTGCGATGACGTCCCCCACGACCCTTGACCTGAGCCCGCGGCCCGGCTCCGCCTCCCGCGCGGCGATGCTCAAGGCGCAGACCGCCATGGAGCTGCGACTGCAGACCCGCAACGGCGAGCAGGTCCTGCTGACCATGATCATCCCGCTGGTGCTGCTGGTCCTGGGCGCCCGCGCGAGCCAGATCGTCGACCTCGGCCCCGGCCGCACGATCGACATCGTCACGCCCGGCATCCTCGCGCTGGCCGTGCTGTCGACGTCGTTCACCTCGCTCGCGATCGCGACGGGCTTCGAGCGCCGCTACGGCATCATCAAGCGGCTCGGCGCGTCTCCCCTGCCGCGGTGGGGACTGCTGTTCGGCAAGATCGGCGCGGTCGTCATCGTCGAGGTCGTGCAGCTCGCGGTCCTGTCGGGCGTCGGGCTGCTGATGGGGTGGGAGCCGCACGGCGGCCTGACGGCCCTCGGGCAGATGGTCCTGCTGGTCGTGCTGGGCACCGCGGCCTTCGGCTCCCTCGGGCTGCTGATCGCCGGCACGCTGCGCGCGGAGGCGACGCTCGCCGTCGCGAATCTCGTCTATGTCCTGCTGCTGGTCGGCGGCGGGCTGCTCGTGCCGCTGAGCCGGTACCCGGAGGCCGCGCGCCACGTCCTGGAGCTGCTGCCGTCCGGTGCGCTCGGGCAGGGGCTGCGCGACACCTTCACGGGTGACGGACCCACCGCCTTCACCACCGTCGTCCTGCTCATCTGGGCGGTGTGTGCCAGCCTGATGGTGTCGAGAACGTTCAAATGGGAATGACCGCATGAGCTCACTGCTAGGACTCCGCCGCCCGACCGACACCTCCGTGCAGCGGTGGGCCTGGGCGGCGGTGGCCGCCAACACCGTCATCATCCTGACCGGCGGGCTGGTCCGACTGACCGGATCGGGCCTGGGCTGCCCGACGTGGCCTCGGTGCACCGAGGAGTCGTTCACGCCGCACCGCGAGCTGGGTCTGCACGGCGCGATCGAGTTCGGCAACCGGCTGCTGACGTACGTCCTCATCGTCGTCGTCATCGCGACCCTTGTCGCGGTGTGGCGGTGGTCGGGCACGAGCACCTCGCTGCGCCGGCTCGCCGGCGTGATCGTGCTGGGTGTCCCGTTCCAGGGCGTCATCGGCGGCATCACGGTGCTGACCGACCTGAACCCGTGGATCGTCTCGCTGCACCTGCTGCTCTCGCTGCTGCTCGTGTCGGCGTCGGTGCTGCTGGTCGTGCGGGTGCGCGGGGCCGCCGTGGCGACGTTCTCGCCGCGCGCCAGGACACTCGTCGTCGCGACGTACGCGATGCTGTGGGTCGTCGTCTACCTCGGCACGGTCGTGACGGGCAGCGGCCCGCACGCCGGCGACGACGACGCGCCGCGCAACCTGCTCGACCCGCAGCTCATGAGCCACGTCCACGCCGTCGCCGTCTACGTGCTCGTCGCGCTGACGGTCGCGACGGTCGTGCTGGTCCGCGACACCCCCGTCGCGAGGCTGGCGGCCGGTCTGCTCGTGGCCGAGCTCGCGCAGGGCACCATCGGCTTCGTGCAGTACCTCACGGATCTGCCGATCGCCCTCGTGGCCGCCCACCTGGTGGGGGCCGCGGTGCTGATCGCCGTGGGCACCCGGCTCTTCGTGGAGGTCGTCTCGGCCCGCGGCACGAGTGCCGTCGCCGGGACGCGGCGGCAGTCTTCCACCGTCCGCTGACAGGACCCCCCCACCGAGTGGTGCGAACAAGGTCTCCAGCGGTGCGTCGTGGACCGACACGCCGTCTCGGAACGTCCAGGGCGCACCACTCGGGGGAACGGGGGTGGGGCGGGGCTCCTAGACTTATGGGGTGAGCGACGACTGGAGCATCGACCCGTCCGTGTCCGACGCCGACCTCGCGGTGCATCTCGTGAGGTCCGCGGGGGCGCTCGCGTCCCGCATGCGCGACGAGGGGCTGCGGACGGACTTCAAGACGTCGATCTCCGACGTCGTCACGGCGGCCGATCGCGCCGCCGAGGAGCTCGTCATGCGGACGCTGCGCACCGCGCGCCCCGACGACAGCATCCTGGGCGAGGAGGGCGCCGCCCACGACGGGACCAGCGGACGCACGTGGGTCATCGACCCCGTCGACGGCACCTACAACTTCGTGTCGGGGCTCGCGTACTGGTGCAGCGCGCTCGCGCTGCGGGACGCGGACGGCGTCCTGCTCGGCGCCGTGCACCAGCCGGTCGGGGGCGAGACGTGGGTCGGCGGTCGCGACCTGCCGACGACCCTCGACGGCAAGCCCGTCGCGCTGCTCGACGAACGTCCGCTCGCGGAGTGCAGCCTCGCGACGTACATCCACCCCGCGACGATGGGCGATCCGGACGTCCTGCAGTCGTGGCTGGCGCTGGTCTCCGGCGTCGCCACCCCGCGGGTCTTCGGTTCGGGATCGATGGACCTCTCCGGGGTGGCCACGGGGCGCATCGGCGTCTGGGCGCAGCACTCGACCCCCGCATGGGACTGGCTGCCCGGTCAGGCCCTCGTCGAGGGCGCTGGCGGACGCACCGCCGTCGTGGAGCACCGCGGGCACCGCTGGCACCTGGCCGGCAACGCGCAGGCCCTCGACGAGCTCGTCACCCGCCTGCGCGCGTCCTGACCCCGGGCTGGCCGGGCGGGGCCTAAAGGGGTCTAGCGGAGGAAGGGGTCGATCGCGGCAGCCACGAACAGCAGCGACAGGTACGCGTTGCTGAAGTGGAACAGGCGCATCGGCTTGATGATCGCGAGGTCCTCGGTGTCGTCGGCGCGCGACTTGAGGTCGTACGCCTCGACGAGGAACACGATGCCCAGCACGATCGCGACGGCCGGGTAGAACCAGCCCGTCGCGAGCGGCCACAGCAGCAGCGACGTGCCGACCATGATCCAGGTGTAGAGGACGATCTGGCGGGCCACCTCGGCCGAGCCCACGACCGACGGCAGCATCGGGACGCTGGCCGCGGCGTAGTCCTCGCGGTAGCGCATCGCGAGCGACCAGAAGTGCGGCGGCGTCCAGAAGAACACGACGAGGAACAGCACGACGGGGGCCAGCGCGAGCTCGTTCGTGACGGCGGTCCAGCCGATCATGGCGGGGAAGCAGCCGGCCGCGCCGCCCCACACGATGTTCTGCGTCGTGCGGCGCTTGAGGATCATCGTGTAGCCGATGACGTAGAAGACGTTCGCGGCGAGCGCGAGACCCGCCGACAGCCAGTTGACCCAGAATCCCAGCACGCCGGTCGAGACGACGCCGAGCACGAGCCCGAAGACCAGTGCGTTGCGGGTGGGGATCTGGTGCCGGGCCAGCGGACGGCGCGAGGTGCGCCGCATCAGCTGGTCGATGTCGGCGTCGACGACGCAGTTCAGCGCATTGGCGCTGCCCGCGGAGAGCGCACCGCCGACGAAGGTCGCAACGACGAGCCACAGCGGGGGCACGCCCTGCTCGGCCAGGAACATGACCGGGACGGTCGTGAGCAGCAGCAGCTCGATGATGCGGGGCTTCGTCAGCGCGACGTATGCCTTGACGATCTCGTTGAAGGACGGGGATGTGGGTACCTCGGCAGAACCGGTGGGATTCACATCGACGGCAGTCACGTGCATCAGTCTAAACGACGCGAGTAGGCTCGTCGTGACGGCCTTCGACGCCGATGAACCATGACCTTCGCACGACGATCAGGAGCCCATGCTGTGACGTCCGGAACCCTCTCCCTGGAGTGGACAGATCTCGACCGGCGAGCCGTCGACACGGTCCGCCTCCTCGCCGCTGACGCCGTGCAGAAGGTCGGCAACGGCCACCCCGGCACGGCCATGAGCCTGGCCGCCGTGGCCTACCTGCACTATCAGAAGCTCATGCGCCACGATCCCACCGATCCGCACTGGGCCGGCCGCGACCGCTTCGTCCTGTCGTGCGGACACTCGAGCCTCACGCAGTACATCCAGCTCTACCTCGCGGGCTACCCGATGACGCTCGACGATCTCAAGAGCCTGCGCACGTGGGGCAGCCAGACTCCGGGCCATCCCGAGTACAACCACACGCCCGGCGTCGAGGTGACGACCGGTCCCCTGGGCCAGGGCGTCGCGAACGCCGTGGGATTCGCGATGGCCGCCCGCCGGGAGCGCGGACTGCTCGACCCGTCCGCAGCCGCCGGCGAGAGCCCGTTCGACCACCACGTCTACGCGATCTGCTCCGACGGCGACCTCCAGGAGGGCGTGTCCGCCGAGGCCTCGTCCCTCGCCGGCACGCAGCAGCTCGGCAACCTCACGCTGCTGTGGGACGACAACCGCATCTCGATCGAGGACGACACCAACATCGCGTTCACCGAGGACGTCGCCAAGCGCTACGAGGCCTACGGCTGGCACGTGCAGACCGTCGACTGGACCAACGGCGGCACCGAGTACGTCGAGGACGTCCAGGCCCTGTGGGAGGCCTACCAGGCCGCCGAGGCCGTCACGGACCGCCCGAGCTTCATCCAGCTGCGCACGATCATCGCGTGGCCCGCGCCCACGGCGCAGGGCACCGGCGGCTCGCACGGATCCGCGCTCGGCGACGACGAGATCAAGGCGACCAAGAAGCTGCTCGGCTTCGACCCCGACAAGACCTTCATCGTCGAGGACGACGTCATCGCGCACACACACCTCGTACGTGACCGTGCCGCGGCCGAGCGCGAGACGTGGCAGAAGTCGTTCGACGCGTGGAAGACGGCCAACCCCGACAACGCTGCCCTGCTCGAGCGGCTCAAGAAGCGCGAGCTGCCCGAGGGCTGGGACGCCGACCTGCCGGTCTACGAGGCCGATGCCAAGGGCGTCGCCACGCGCGTCGCATCGGGTGAGTTCCTCTCGGCTGCCGTGTCGGGCCTGCCCGAGCTGTGGGGTGGCTCCGCCGACCTGGCCGGCTCCAACAACACGACCCCCAAGGGCGAGCCTTCCTTCCTGCCGCCCGAGCGCTCCAGCGCCAAGTTCCAGGGCGACTGGTACGGACGCGTGCTGCACTTCGGCATCCGCGAGCACGCGATGGGCGCGATCATGAACGGCATCGTCCAGCACGGGCTCACCCGCCCGTACGGCGGCACGTTCCTCGTGTTCAGCGACTACATGCGCCCGTCCGTGCGGCTCGCGGCGCTGCAGGAGCTGCCCGTCACCTACGTCTGGACGCACGACTCGATCGGCCTCGGCGAGGACGGGCCGACCCACCAGCCGATCGAGCACCTGGCCGCCCTGCGGGCGATCCCGGGGCTCGACGTCGTCCGCCCGGCCGACGCCAACGAGACGATCGAGGCTTGGCGCACGATCATGGGCATCACGAACCGCCCCGCGGCCCTCGCGCTGAGCCGGCAGAACCTGCCGACCTTCCCGCGCGGCACCGAGGGCTACGCCACCGCCGACAACACGGCCAAGGGCGCGTACGTGCTGCTCGAGGCCGAGGGGGGCACGCCCGACGTCATCGTGTTCGGCACCGGCTCGGAGGTGCAGATCGCGGTCAAGGCTCGCGAGCTGCTGGCCGCCGAGGGCATCTCGGCCCGAGTCGTGTCGATGCCGAGCCGTGAGTGGTTCGAGCAGCAGGACGCCGCCTACCGCGACGAGGTCATCCCGCCGTCGCTGCGTGCGCGCGTCTCGGTCGAGGCGGGTGTCGCGCTCGGCTGGCGCGATCTCGTCGGCGACGCCGGCCGCATCGTCAGCATCGAGCACTACGGCGCATCGGCGGACTACCAGACGCTGTACGACAAGTTCGGCATCACCGCCGAGGCCGTCGTCGCGGCGGCAAAAGACTCGATCGAGGCCGCGGCGGGTAAGCCCCTCGCGCCGTTCCACGCCCGTCCGTCGGGGCCGGTCGGCCCGGCTGACAACGCCGACGCCGCCGACACCCACTGATCGCACAATTGAATCCCGAGGAGACACCATGAACGCGAATCTGCAGGCCCTGTCTGACGCCGGAGTGTCCATCTGGCTCGACGACCTCTCCCGAGAGCGCATCGAGTCCGGCAACCTCGAGCAGCTCGTCGAGGAGTCGAACGTCGTCGGCGTGACCACCAACCCGTCGATCTTCGCCTCGGCGCTGTCGAAGGGCGAGAAATACGAGCCACAGGTCAAGGAGCTCAAGGCCGCCGGTGCCGACGTGGACACGACCGTGTTCGAGCTGACGACGACCGACGTCCAGAACGGCTGCGACATCCTGCAGCCGGTGTTCGAGGCGACGGGAGGCGTCGACGGACGCGTGTCGATCGAGGTCGACCCGGGAGCGGCGCGCGACGCAGATCGCACGGTCGAGCTGGCCCACAAGCTGTGGGAGCGGGTCGCCCGGCCCAATCTGCTGATCAAGATTCCTGCCACGCAGGAGTGCCTGCCCGCCATCACCGCAACGATCGCCGAGGGCATCAGCGTCAACGTCACCTTGATCTTCTCGCTCGAGCGCTACCGGGGTGTCATGGACGCCTACATCGCCGGGCTCGAGCAGGCCGACGCCGCGGGGCGCGATCTGTCGACGATCCACTCGGTCGCGTCGTTCTTCGTCAGCCGGGTCGACACCGAGGTCGACAAGCGCCTGCCCGAGGACAGCCCGCTGCGCGGCACCGCGGCCCTGGCCAACGCCCGGCTCGCCTTCGAGGCGTTCGAGGAGGTCTTCGGCTCCGAGCGGTTCAAGGCTCTCGAGGCCAAGGGCGCCAACGCCCAGCGTCCGCTGTGGGCGTCGACCGGCGTCAAGGACCCCAACCTGCCCGACACGCTCTACGTCACCGAGCTCGTCGTCCAGGGCACCGTCAACACCATGCCGGAGAAGACGCTCCAGGCCGTCGCCGACCACGGCGAGATCGTCGGCGACAGGGTGCACGACACCTACGAGGAGTCGCGCGAAGCGATCGCGGCGCTCGAGCGGGAGGGCATCTCGTACGACGAGGTCGTCAAGATCCTCGAGGACGAGGGGCTCGACAAGTTCGACGCGTCGTGGAAAGAGCTCCTCGAGACCGTCCAGACCGAGCTCGACAAGGCTTGATACGTGGTTGACGTCGCTCTCACCAGCCCGTCCGCCGCGGAGCTCGACGAGGCGATCGCGCACGCGGTCCAGGAGCGCGTCGCCTCGCGCATCTCGGCGCAGGACGCGACCCTGTGGGGTCCTGACGCCGAGTCCGAGGCGGCCGTCCGGCTCAGCTGGACGCACTTGCCGGAGTCGTCCCGCCCCCTGGTCGCCGAGATCGCCGCGCTGCGCGACGACCTGACCGGTCGCCGGCTCGACCACGTCGTCCTGTGCGGCATGGGTGGCTCGTCGCTCGCGCCCGAGGTCATCTGCCACACCGCCGGCGTCGAGCTGACGGTGCTCGACTCCTCGCAGCCGGACATGGTGCGCTCCGCACTGGCCGATCGGCTCGAGCGCACCGTCGTGGTCGTCTCCAGCAAGTCCGGCGGCACGGTCGAGACCGACAGCCAGCGGCGCGCGTACGAGCAGGCGTTCACCGACGCCGGCATCGACCCCGCCGAGCGCATCGTCGTCGTGACCGATCCCGGCTCTCCGCTCGACGAGCAGGCGACCGAGGCCGGCTACCGGGTCTTCCGCGCCGATCCGCACGTGGGCGGCCGCTATTCGGCGCTCACGGCGTTCGGCCTCGTGCCCAGCGGGCTGGCCGGCGCCGACATCGGGCAACTGCTCGACGACGCGCAGCAGGCCGAGCCCGCGCTGTACGCCGACGACGCCGCCAACCCGGCGCTGCGGCTCGGCGTCCTGCTCGGGGTCGCCAACCGGCACCGCGTCGACAAGCTCGTGCTGGTCGACCAGACCCGGCACGGCATCGGCGACTGGATCGAGCAGCTCGTCGCGGAGTCGACCGGCAAGCTCGGCAAGGGGATCCTGCCGGTCGTCGTGCCCTTCGAGAACGCCACCAACTTCAACCCCAGCACCGCCGACTCGGTGCTGGTGTCGCTGGGTGCCGTCAGCGTCCCCGAGTCGCAGTCGGGCTATGCCGCGACGATCGATGCCCCCCTCGGCGCCCAGATGCAGCTGTGGGAGGTCGCCGTGGCGGTCGCCGGGTGGTCGATCGGCATCAACCCCTTCGACCAGCCCGACGTGGAGAGCGCCAAGAAGGCCGCCCGTGAGCTGCTCGACGGAGCCGGCTCGGTGCCCGACCCGGACTTCACCGAGGACGGCATCGACGTCTACGGGGCCGGCTCGTCGCTCAAGGACGCCGTGCGCGGCCTGCTCGACCGCGTCGATCTCGAGCACGGCTACCTCGCGGTCCAGGTGTACCTCGACCGCATCGCGTACGCCGACTTCGCCGGCGTGCGTGAGGTGCTGGCCGAGCGCGTGGGACGTCCGGTGACGTTCGGCTGGGGTCCACGCTTCCTGCACTCGACCGGCCAGTACCACAAGGGCGGCACGCCCAACGGCGTGTTCCTGCAGATCACGGGGACGCCCGCGGAGGATCTGCCCGTGCCGGGCCGCGACTTCACGTTCGGGACGTTCATCGACTCGCAGGCCGCCGGCGACGCCGCCGTGCTGCGCGACCACGACCGTCCCGTCCTGCGGCTGCACCTGCACGACGTCGAGGCGGGACTGGCTCGCGTCCGCGAGCTGATGGCATGATCAGCTCCGTGACGAACCCGCTGAGGGACCCGAGGGATCGCCGACTCCCCCGCATCGCCGGACCGTGCAGCCTCATCATGTTCGGCGTCACGGGCGACCTGGCGAAGAAGAAGCTCATCCCGGCCGTCTACGACCTCGCCAACCGCGGCCTTCTGCCCCCGGGCTTCGCGCTCATCGGCTTCGCCCGGCAGGACTTCGGCACCGCCACGTTCGCGAAGATGATCAAGCAGGCGGCCAAGGACGGCGCCCGTACGCCGTGGAGCGAGACGGTCTGGAAGCAGCTCGCCGCCGGCATCCGGTTCGTGCCCGGGGAGTTCGACGACGATGCCGCGTGGGAACGACTGGCCGACACGATGGCCGAGCTCGACGAGCAGCAGGGCACCGGCGGCAACCATGCGTTCTACCTGTCGATCCCGCCCGGCCTGTTCCCCGTCGTCGTGTCCCAGATCAAGAAGCACGGTCTCGCGGAGTCCGCGGCCGGATGGCGGCGCGTCGTCATCGAGAAGCCCTTCGGCCACGACCTGGAGTCCGCCAAGGAGCTCAACCGCATCGTCGCGGACGTCTTCGCGCCGGAGTCGGTGTTCCGCATCGACCACTACCTGGGCAAGGAGACCGTTCAAAACATCCTGGCGTTCCGCTTCGCCAACGGGATGTTCGAGCCGATCTGGAACAACCACTACGTCGACCACGTGCAGATCACGATGGCCGAGGACATCGGCATCGGCTCGCGCGCCGGCTACTACGACGGCATCGGCGCGGCGCGTGACGTCATCCAGAACCACCTGCTGCAGCTCATGGCGCTCATCGCGATGGAGGAGCCGGTCTCGTTCAACGCGTCGAGCCTGCGGCTGGAGAAGCAGAAGATCCTGGCCAACGCGGCGCCCGCGGCCCGCATGGACCTCCACACCGCTCAGGCGCAGTACCTCGCCGGCTGGGCCGGCGGCGAGAAGGTCCGCGGCTATCTCGGGGAGGACGGCGTGCCGGACGGCTCGCGCGCCGAGACGTACGCCGCCATCCGTGTCGACATATCGACCCGTCGCTGGGCCGGCGTGCCGTTCTACCTGCGGACCGGCAAGCGACTGGGTCGCCGGGTCACCGAGGTCGCCGTGATCTTCAAGCGTGCCCCGCACCAGCCGTTCAGCAAGAACGACATCGAGGAGCTCGGCCAGAACGCCCTCGTGATGCGCATCCAGCCCGACGAGGGTGTCACGCTGCGGTTCGGCGCCAAGGTGCCCGGCACGACGATGGAGATCCGCGACGTCAACATGGACTTCGCCTACGGCGGCGCCTTCGTCGAGAGCAGCCCCGAGGCGTACGAGCGGCTCATCCTCGACGTCCTGCTGGGCGACCCCCCGCTGTTCCCGCAGCACGAGGAGGTCGAGCTGGCCTGGGAGATCCTCGACCCGGTCATCCAGCACTGGCGCAAGGACAAGACCATCGACACCTACCGGTCGGGCACGTGGGGCCCCGCGAGCGCCGACGCGATGATGGCTCGCGACGGCCGCACCTGGAGGCGTCCCTGATGGAAATCGCACTCGAGAAGACCAACTCCTCGCGCATCGCGAAGGCGCTCGTCAAGGCGCGGTCGGCGGCGGGCAGCCCCGCGATGGACATGGTGCTGACCCTGCTGGTCGTCACCGACGACGAGAACGTCGGCGACGCGCTCAGGACCGCCACAACGCTGTCGCGCGAGCACCCTTCCCGTGTCATCGGCGTCATCCTGGGTGACGGACGCGGCGCAGCCGAGCTCAACGCGAAGGTGCGGGTCGGCGAGAACTCCTCCGGCGAGTCGATCCTGCTGCGCATCTCCGGTGAGCTGACCAAGCACGCCGAGTCGGTCGTCCTGCCCCTGCTGCTGCCGGACTCCCCCGTCGTCGTGTGGTGGCCGGGCAAGCCCCCGGCCGTCCCGTCGGGGGACGCGATCGGGCAGCTGGCCCGCCGTCGTCTGACCGATGCCGAGGCCACCGGCTCGCCGGTCCGATCGCTCAAGGCCGTCGCCCGGTCGTACGAGCCCGGTGACACCGACCTGTCGTGGACGCGGCTGACCCCGTGGCGTGCGCTCCTGGCGGCCGCCCTCGATCAGTCTCCCGGCAAGGTCACCGGCGGCACCGTCGTCGCCGGGCCCGGCAACCCCGCCGCGACGCTGCTCGTCGCGTGGCTCGAGAGCAGGCTCCACATCACGATGACCACCCGCCCGAGCAAGACCGAGCAGATCGCCTCCGTGGTGCTGAACACCGCCGCCGGCGACGTGCTGATCGAGCGCATCGACGCGACGTCGTGCCACTTCAGCGTGCCGGGCTCCTCGCCCCGCGAGGTGCCGTTGGGCGCTCGCTCGCTGGCCGAGCTGCTGGCCGAGGACCTGCGCCGGCTGGACGCCGACGACATCTACGCCGACACCATCGACCACATGCTGAAGGCCGACGCATGATCACCGAGGTGTCGCCGGACGCCGATGCGCTCGCCGGCGTCATCGCGACCCGCATCGTCGACCGTCTCGCCCGGGTGCAGCAGGCCGGGCGCACGCCCAGCATCGTGCTCACCGGAGGCACGATCGCGATCGCCGCGTACGAGCGCATCGACGCCGGCGACGTCGACTGGACGAAGGTCGACGTCTACTGGGGCGACGAGCGGTTCGTCCCCGCCGGGCACGACGACCGCAACGACCAGCAGGCACGTGACGCCTTCCTCGACCGGCTCGGCGTCCCCGCGGAGCGCGTGCACGCGATGCCTGCCCACGGCTGCGACCAGAGCATGGCCGACGCGGCGGACGCGTACGGTGCCGCGCTCCCCGACGAGCCCTTCGACGTCGTGCTGCTCGGCGTGGGCCCGGACGGGCACATCGCGTCGCTGTTCCCCGGCTTCGCGCAGGTGCACGAGACGTCGCGGCGAGCGGTCGAGGTCTTCGACTCCCCCAAGCCCCCGCCGGAACGCATCTCCCTGACGCTCCCGGCCATCAACCACGCGCACGCCGTCTGGTTCCTGGTGTCGGGCGAGGGCAAGGCCGACGCCGTCGCACAGGCCATCGGCGGCGCGGCCGTCGCGGACATCCCGGCGGCCGGGGCGCACGGCCTCGACGAGACGATGTGGCTGCTCGACGCCGACGCCGCGTCCAGGATCGACGCGTGACCCCCGAGCACGTCACCTTCAAGGGCGAGGCCGGCACGATCGCCGGTGACCGCTGGGAGGGCACGGGGCGCGGCACCGTGATCCTGCTGCACGGCGGCGCGCAGACCCGTCACTCCTGGAGCCGCAGCGGTCCCCGGTTCGCCGAGGCCGGCTGGACGACGTACGCGCTGGACGCCCGCGGCCACGGAGAGAGCCAGTGGGACCCGGCCGGCGACTACGGCATGGACGCCCTCGTGGGCGATCTGGTCGGCATCGTCGACCAGGTGGACGAGAGCCCCGTGCTGATCGGCGCCTCGATGGGCGGCATGACGTCGCTCGTTGCGGAGGGCGAGCACGCACCGCTGGCCAGGGCGCTGGTGCTGGTCGACATCGCGACCCGCGCCGAGCCCGCCGGGGTCGCGCGGATCCTCGACTTCATGCGCTCGGCCCCGGACGGATTCGACTCCCTCGAGGCGGTCGCCGACGCGATCAGCGCGTACAACCCGCACCGTCCCCGCCCGACGAATCTCGACGGGCTGCGCAAGAACGTCCGCCAAGGTGACGACGGCCGCTGGCGCTGGCACTGGGACCCCGCGTTCCTGCGGGTCGGCGACGAGCCCCGCCGCGAGGCCCGGGAGGCACGGCTGGACGCGGCCGCCCGCGCGATCGCCATCCCGACGATGCTCGTGCGTGGCAAGGCGTCCGATGTCGTCTCCCCCGAGGGCGCCGAACACCTGCAGGCCCTCATCCCCCACGCCCTCGTCCGCGAGGCCAAGGCCGGCCACATGGTCGCCGGCGATGACAACGACGTCTTCGTCACCCAGGTCGTCGACTTCCTCGACACCCACCTGCCCTGAACCCGACCACAGGCCGAGCGAGCGAAGGCAGGCGCCCGGGCGAAGCCCGGCAGCGGTGAGGAACGAACCGCTGAGCCGCGAGGAACGAACGGCGCGCCGTCAGAAGATGATCTCGCCGGACTTGCGCTTGGAGCGCAGCGACTCGACGGCTTCCTTGAGGATCTCGTCGGCCTCGGTCTCGGAGCGGCGCTCCTTCACGTAGGCCAGGTGCGTCTTGTACGGCTCGATCTTCTTGGCCGTCGGCCGGTTGTCGGCATCGACGCTCGCCGGCATGCCGCAGCGCGGGCAGTCCCACGACTCCGGCACCTCGGCCTCGATCGCGAACTGCAGCTCGGTCGTGTGGTTGTTGATGCAGAAGAACGTCACGAACTGACGAGGAGCGGCTTCGCCGCGTTCTGCCTCGCCCATGGGGCCCGAGCCGATACGGCTGCCCCGGATAGCACCTGCTGCCACTAGTTACTCACCTTCAGGAGCAGGCCGAGTGCGAAGATGCACACGACCCAGACGACTGCGATACCGACCGTGATGCGGTCGAGGTTGCGCTCGGCGACCGAGGATCCGCCGAGGGAGCTGGAGACACCGCCACCGAACATGTCGGACAGGCCGCCCCCGCGTCCCTTGTGCATCAGGACCAGGACGATCATCAGCACGCTGCTGATGGCCAAGATGATGGAAAACGTCAGAATCACGATGAACCTTCGGGTCAGGCGCCGGGCGAGAGGTCCGGCATGGCGTAGAAGCGGGCGATCCCGGCGAACTCCTCCGGCTGGAGACTTGCTCCGCCGACCAAGGCGCCGTCGACATCCGACTTCGCCATGATGGCGGCGATGTTCGCCGCTTTCACCGATCCACCGTAAAGGATACGCAACGTTGCTGCGACGTCCGCCGACCAGGTCTCCTCGACCCGTCCGCGGATGGCCGCGCAGACCTCCTGCGCGTCCTCGGGGGTCGCGACCTCGCCGGTGCCGATGGCCCACACGGGCTCGTAGGCGATGACGACGTCGGCGAGCTGCTCGGCCGTGAGGCCCGCGAGCGAGCCGTCGACCTGGTCGAGGGTGTACACGACCTGACCACCGGCCCTGCGGACCTCGAGACCCTCGCCGACGCACACGATGGGGCTGATGCCGGCGGCGAGCGCCTTCGTCGCCTTGACGTTGACGACCGCGTCGGTCTCGCCGTGGTACTCGCGGCGCTCGGAGTGACCGACGACGACGTACGAGCAGCCGTGCTTCGACAGCATCGCCGCCGTGATCTCGCCCGTGTACGCGCCGCCGTCGTGCTCGGAGACGTCCTGCGCCCCGTAGCCGATCGCGAGGTGGTCGCCGTCGACGAGCGTCTGCACGCTGCGCAGGTCCGTGAACGGCGGGATCACCACGACCTCGGCCCGCTCGTAGTCGTGCTTCTTGTCCTGCAACGTCCAGGCGAGCTTCTGGACGAGCACCACCGCTTCCTGGTGGTTGAGGTTGGACTTCCAGTTGCCGGCCATCAGAGGCTTGCGTGCGGAGGTCATGGTCAGCGCCCTTCCTCGGTGGAGTCAAGAATGTCGAGCCCCGGCAGCGTCTTGCCCTCGAGGTACTCCAGGCTCGCCCCGCCGCCGGTGGAGATGTGACCGAACTGGTCGTCGGAGAAGCCGAGCTGGCGCACCGCGGCGGCGGAGTCTCCCCCGCCGACGACCGACAGGCCGTCGACCTGCGTCAGCGCCTCGGCGACGGACCGGGTGCCCTCGGCGAACGACGCCATCTCGAACACGCCCATGGGACCGTTCCAGAACACCGTCCGCGAGCCCCGGATAACCTCGGCGAACGCCGCGGCCGACTCGGGGCCGATGTCGAGGCCCAGCTGGTCGGCCGGGATCGCGTCGGCGGCGACCGTCGACGCGTCGGCGTCGGCGAAGGCGGGCGCCACCACGATGTCGGTCGGCAGCACGAGGCGGACGCCCTGTGCCTTCGCCTGGGCGATGTAGCCACGGGCGATGTCGAGCTGGTCCTCCTCGAGAAGCGACCGGCCGACCTCGTGGCCCTGTGCCTTGAGGAACGTGAACACCATGCCCCCGCCGATCAGCAGGTTGTCGGCCTTGGCGAGCAGGTTGTCGATGACACCCAGCTTGTCGGAGACCTTCGACCCGCCGAGCACGACGGTGTACGGACGCTCGGGGCTCTCGGTGAGGCGCTTCAGCACCGTGACCTCGGCCTCGACCAGCTCGCCGACGGCGGCCGGCAGGCGGGTCGCGATGTCGTAGACGCTGGCCTGCTTGCGGTGCACGACGCCGAAGCCGTCGGACACGAAGACGTCCGCCAGGGCGGCGAGCTCGTCGGCGAATGCGCCGCGGACGGCGTCGTCCTTGCTGGTCTCGCCGTCGTTGAAGCGGACGTTCTCGAGCACCGCGACCTGTCCGTCCTGAAGCGCGGCGCTGATGCGGTGCGCCTGCGGGCCCACCGTGTCGCCCGCGAACAGCACCGGCGCGCCGAGCAGCTCGGCGAGCCGTTCGGCGACCGGCTCGAGCGAGAAGTCCGGGTTCGGCACGCCGTCGGGACGGCCCAGGTGGGCCGTCACCAGCACGCGGGCGCCGGCGTCGGCGAGTCGCTTGATGGTCGGCACGCTGGCGCGCACCCGGCCGTCGTCGGTGATGGTCCGACCGTCGAGGGGGACGTTCAGGTCGCTGCGAACCAGGACGCGCTTGCCGCGGAGATCTCCGAGGTCGGTAACCGTCTGCACAGTCTTAGAGAGCTCTGTACTCAAAGGGACGTGCCGACGTGCACGACGAGGTCGGCGAGGCGGTTGGAGTAACCCCACTCGTTGTCGTACCAGCCGACGACCTTGACCTGGTCGCCGATGACCTTGGTCAGGCCGGAGTCGAAGATGCACGATGCCGGATCGGTGACGATGTCGGCCGAGACGATGGGGTCCTCGGTGTAGACCAGGAAGCCCTTCATGGCACCCTCGGCGGCATCCTTGACGATCTGGTTGACCTCCTCGACGGTGGTCTCGCGCGATGCGGTGAACGTCAGGTCGGTGGCCGAGCCGGTGGGCACGGGGACGCGCAGCGCGTAGCCGTCGAGCTTGCCCTTCAGCTCGGGCAGCACGAGGCTGACGGCCTTCGCGGCGCCGGTCGACGTCGGGATGATGCTCAGGTTGGCCGCGCGGGCACGACGCAGGTCGCTGTGCGGGGCGTCCTGCAGGTTCTGGTCCTGCGTGTACGCGTGGATCGTGGTCATCAGGCCCTTCTCGAGGCCCAGCGCGTCGTTGAGCGCCTTGGCCATCGGGGCGAGGCAGTTGGTCGTGCACGACGCGTTGGAGATCACGGTGTGCGCGGCCGGGTCGTACAGCTCGTGGTTGACGCCCATCACGATCGTGACGTCCTCGTTCTTGGCGGGCGCGGAGATGATGACCTTCTTGGCGCCGCCGTCGATGTGCGCCTTGGCCTTCGCGGCGTCGGTGAAGAAGCCGGTCGACTCGATGACGATGTCGGCGCCGACGCTGGCCCAGTCGAGCTTGGCGGGGTCGCGCTCCTCGAACGCGGCGATCTTCTGGTCGCCGACGTAGATGTAACCCTCGTCGTACGTCACGTCGGCGTCGAGACGGCCGAGGATCGAGTCGTACTTGAGCAGGTGCGCGAGCGTCTTGTTGTCCGTCAGGTCGTTGACGGCGACGATCTCGATGTCAGCGCCGGCGGCACGCGCCGCGCGGAAGAAGTTACGGCCGATGCGGCCAAATCCATTGATGCCTACGCGTACGGTCACGGAACAGCTCTCCTGCGGATCGGGTGGGTAACGATGCCACCCTACCGAGGCGCCGTGGCTACCGGCGAGTCACCTGGCGATCGGGTCACCCGCCGGCTGGGGGCACCTCCCGCTTGCGGGGGAGGACATCAGTCGGCGGAGAGGCTCTCGTCGCCCAGGCTCGACTCGGTGTCGGGGACGCCGATCTCCCCGGCCTTCTTGTCGGCCATCGCCAGGAGACGCCGGATGCGGCCCGCGATCGCGTCCTTCGTGAGGGCCGGCTCGTGCAGCTGGCCGAGCTCCTCGAGGCTGGCCTGGCGGTGCTCGACGCGCAGCGTGCCGGCCATCTTGAGGTGATCGGGCACGTCCTCGCCGAGGATCTCCAGCGCTCGGTGGGCGCGCGCACCCGCCGCGACCGCGGCACGGGCGGATCGGCGCAGGTTGGCGTCGTCGAAGTTGGCCAGCCGGTTCGCGGTGGCGCGCACCTCGCGGCGCATGCGTCGTTCCTCCCACGCCAGCAGCGACTCGTGCGCGCCGAGCCGGGTCAGCAGCGCGCCGATCGCCTCGCCGTCGCGGATGACGACGCGGTCGATGCCGCGCACCTCGCGGGCCTTCGCGCTGATGCCGACGCGGCGGGCGGCGCCCACGAGGGCGAGGGCGGCCTCGGGGCTGGGGCAGCTGACCTCGAGGGCGGACGACCGGCCGGGCTCGGTCAGCGAACCGTGGGCCAGGAACGATCCGCGCCACGCCGCGACGGCGTCGCAGGAGGAGCCGGAGACGACCTGCGGCGGGAGGCCGCGGATGGGGCGTCCGCTGCCGTCGATGAGGCCGGTCTGGCGCGCCAACGCCTCACCGTCCTTCGACACGCGGACGACGTAGTGGGTGTCCTTGCGGATGCCGGCGTTCTGCATCACGAGGATCTCGCTGTCGTGGCCGTAGATCTCCGCGATGTCCTTGCGGAGCCGGCGGGCGGCAGCACCCGTGTCGAGCTCGGCCTCGACCACGATGCGGCCGGAGACGATGTGCAGCCCGCCGGAGAATCGCAGGATCGAGGACACCTCGGCCTTGCGGCAACAGGACTTCGTGATCGTCGTGCTCGCCAGCTCTGCCTTCACCTGTGCCGTCATCGCCATGCAGGTGCGCCCTTTCGAATCGAACAGAAGGTGGTCACTTTACGCCTGTCGCATGACATGACCGAACGCGGCCGCGAGCCGGGCCGGATCGTGCTGGTCGGACCCGGGACTCGTGGCGACGTCGGAAACGAAAAGCTGTCCGCCCAGCGCGCGGGCGGTCGACTCCAGGGTGCCACGCGGGTCGACCAGGCTCGTGTCCGCGATGACGGCGTCGAGCCGCAGGTCGGGTGCGTGGGCCGCCAGGACCTCGAGGTGATCGGTAGGGCTGAGCCCCTCGGTCTCCCCGTGCTGCTCGGTCAGGTTGAGCACCAGGACGCGCTTGGCGGGCGTCGCGAGGAGCGCGTCGCGCAGGCCCGGCACGAGGAGCGTCGGCATGACGCTCGTGAACCACGAGCCGGGGCCGACGACGACCCAGTCGGCGGACCGGACGGCCTCGACCGCCTCGGCGCACGCCGGCGGGTCGCCGGGATCCAGCCGGACGCTGATCACCTGGCCGTCCACCTGCGCGACCTGCACCTGCCCCCTCACCACCGTCATGCGGTCCGGTGCGGAGGAAAGATGGACGTCGGCCTCGATGTCGAGAGGCACCGAGGCCATCGGGAGCACCCGTCCCTGCGCGCCCAGCAGGTCGCCGACGAGGTCGAGGCCGGCGACGTGGTCGCCGAGCTGGTCCCAGATCGCGGCGATCAGCAGGTTGCCGACCGCGTGGTCGCGCAGCGGCCCGTCGCCGGAGAAGCGGTGCTGCAGGATGCCGGCCCACGTGCGGCCCCACTCGTCGTCGCCGCACAGCGCCGCGAGCGCCATGCGCAGGTCACCCGGTGGGAGCCCGCCCAGCTCCTCGCGCAGGCGCCCGGACGACCCGCCGTTGTCGGCGACCGTCACGACCCCGGTCAGCTCTGTCGTGAGACGGCGCAGCGCCGACAGGCTGGCGGCGAGGCCGTGGCCGCCGCCCAGCGACACGACGCGCAGATCGCCCTCGAACCGTTCCGGTCGCGCGGGACGGGTGGGGCGGGTTGGGACACCGGGTCTCGGGGATCCGGGGGTCATTCGCGCCCCAGGTCGCGGTGGACGACGAGGGTGCGGACCCCCTGCGCGCGTAGCCGTTCGGCGAAGGCCTCCGACATCGCGACACTGCGGTGCCGCCCGCCCGTGCAACCGATTGCAATCGTCAGGAAGTGCTTGTCCTCGTTGAGGTAGCCGCCGGTCAGCAGCGCCACGAGCTTCTCGTACTGCTCGAGGAACTCCTCGGCCCGGGGCTGGCTCAGGACGTACTCGCTGACGGACTGGTCGAGCCCGCTCAGCGGGCGCAGCTCGTCGACCCAGAAGGGATTGGGCAGGAAGCGCAGGTCGGCCACCATGTCGGCGTCGATCGGGATGCCGTACTTGAAGCCGAACGACATGACGGACGCCCGCATGCCGCCGGTGTCCTCGTCGACGAAGGCGGCGTGGACCCGCTGGCCGAGCTGGTGGACGTTGAGGTTCGTGGTGTCGACGACGATGTCGGCCCGGCCCCGGATGCGGCGCAGCAGCTCCCGCTCGCGGTCGAAGCCGTCCATGAGCCGGCCCTCGTGGCTCAGCGGGTGAGGGCGGCGGGCGGCCTCCTGCCGGCGCACCAGCACCTCGTCGGACGCCTCGAGGTACAGGATCTTGCAGTTGACGCCGATGTCGCGCAGCTCCTCGAGCGCCTCGACGAGCCCGCCGAAGAAGCCGCGGGAGCGCGCGTCGACGACGACCGTCAGCTTGTCGATGTCGCCGGACGCCTGGATCGTCTGCACGGCCTGCACGAGCAGGCCGGGCGGCAGGTTGTCGATGACGTAGTGGCCCAGCTTCTCCAGCACCTTGGCGGCGGTGCCGCGGCCGGCGCCGGTCATGCCGGTCACCACCACGAGCTCGTCGAGAGTGGTCAACGCTGTGTCCTGTCGGTCATGACTCGATGATCTCGCCCGTCGCGGTGTTGACGGCGGGTGCGGCGTCGCCCGTCGCGAGCGCCTCCACGATGGATTGTGCCGTAGCGGCGCCGATGCCCGGAACGGCGGCGATCTCCTCGGCCGTCGCGGCCCGCAGCTTCTTGACCGATCCGAAGGCCTTGAGCAGCGCCTTGCGGCGGGTCGGCCCGAGCCCCGCGACGGGGTCGAGCACGCTCTCGATCATGGTCTTGCTGCGCCGTCCGCGGTGGTGGTTGATCGCGAACCGGTGCGCCTCGTCGCGCAGTCGCTGCAGCAGGTACAGCCCCTCGCTGGTGCGCGGCAGGATAACGGGGTCGTCGTCATCGGGCAGCCACACCTCCTCGAGCCGCTTGGCCAGCCCGACGAGGGCGACGTCCGTGACGCCGAGGGCCTGCATGGCCTGGTGCGCCGCGGCGACCTGCGGCGGGCCGCCGTCGACGACGACGAGCGACGGCGTGTAGGCGAAGCGCTTGGGCTTGCCGGTCTCGGGATCGATGCCCGGACCGTCCTCATCGTTGTCCTCACGAGCGCGCAGGAGCGCCGTGAAGCGGCGCGTGATGACCTCGTGCATCGCCGCGACGTCGCTCTGCCCCTCGTTGCGGATCGTGAACCGCCGGTACTCGGACTTGCGCGGCAGGCCGTCTTCGAACACGACCATCGACGCGACGGTCTCGGTGGCGCCGAGGTTGGAGATGTCGTAGCACTCGATGCGCAGCGGGGCGGTCCGGAGATCGAGGGCCGCCTGGATCTCCTCGAGCGCGAGGCTGCGGGCGGTCAGGTCGGACGTGCGCTTCATCTTGTGACGCATCAGCGACTGCTTGGCGTTCTGCTCGACCGTGTCCATGAGCGCCCGCTTGTCGCCGCGCTTGGGCACCCGGATCGTGACGGGCCCCTCGCGCTTCTCGCTGAGCAGCTCGGTGACGATGTCGACGTCGGCCGGCATGGCCGGGACCAGCACCTCGCGCGGGACGGCGGCGGCGTTGGCGTCCTGGTACAGCGTCATGAGGGCCCGCTGGACGAGCTCAGGGAACTCCGCCTCGTCGGCCTTCTCGGCCACCCAGCCGCGCTGCCCGCGGATGCGTCCGCCCCGCACGGAGAAGATCTGGACGGCGACCTCCAGCGGGTCCTCGACGAAGCCCAGCACGTCGGCGTCGGTGCCGTCGCCGAGCACGACGGTCTGCTTCTCCAGCACCCGCCGCAGCGCGCCGAGGTCGTCGCGCAGCTTCGCGGCGAGCTCGTACTCCTCGCGCGCGGAGGCCTCCATCATCTTGGTCTCGATGCGCTTGGTGAATCCGGCGGTCTGGCCACCCATGAACGCCAGGAAGTCGTTGACGATCTCGCGGTGCTCGTCGGGGCTGACCCGCCCGACGCAGGGAGCAGCGCACTTGCCGATGTCGCCCAGCAGGCACGGGCGGCCGATCGCCTTCGCTCGGCGGAAGACACCCGCCGAGCACGACCGCATGGGGAACACGCGCAGCAGGGTGTCGACGGTGTCGCGGATCGCCCAGGCGTGGCCGTACGGGCCGAAGTAGCGGACGCCCTTGCGCTGCGCGCCGCGCATGACGGTGACGCGCGGGAACTCCTCACCGACCGTCACCGCGAGCCAGGGATAGGACTTGTCGTCGCGGTACTTGACGTTGAAGCGGGGGTCGAACTCCTTGATCCAGGAGTACTCGAGCGCCAGCGCCTCGACCTCGGTGGAGACGACCGTCCACTCCACCGAGCTGGCGGTCAGCACCATCTGCTGGGTGCGCTGGTGCAGGTTCGAGACGTCCTGGAAGTACGAGTTGAGCCGTTGCCGCAGCGACTTGGCCTTGCCGACGTAGATGACCCGGCGCTCGTCGTCGCGGAAGCGGTAGACGCCGGGATCGGTGGGGATCTCCCCCGGTGCCGGCCGATAGCTCGCTGGATCTGCCACCCGACCAGCCTACGAGGTCGCGAGCAGGGGCTTGAGGAACGATCCGGTGTAGCTGGCCTCGACCGCGGCAACCTGCTCCGGCGTGCCCTCGGCGATCAGCATGCCGCCGCCGCTGCCACCCTCGGGACCCATGTCGATGACCCAGTCGGCGGTCTTGATGACGTCGAGGTTGTGCTCGATGACGATGACCGAGTTGCCGGTGTCGACGATGCGCTGCAGGACGAGGAGCAGCTTGCGGATGTCCTCGAAGTGCAGGCCGGTCGTCGGCTCGTCGAGCACGTAGACCGTGCGGCCCGTCGACCGCTTCTGCAGCTCGGCCGACAGCTTGACGCGCTGCGACTCGCCACCGGACAGCGTCGTCGCGGGCTGGCCCAGGCGCACGTAGCCCAGGCCGACCTCGACGAGCGTCCGCAGGTGCCGCGCGATGACCGGGATCGCCTCGAAGAACTCGACGGCCTCCTCGATCGGCATGTCGAGCACGTCGGCGATCGACTTGCCCTTGTAGTGCACCTCGAGCGTCTCGCGGTTGTAGCGGGCGCCGTGGCAGACCTCGCACGGCACGTACACGTCGGGCAGGAAGTTCATCTCGATCTTGATCGTGCCGTCGC
>JAOPXY010000089.1 GCA_025964895.1 Aeromicrobium sp. | reverse complement strand
CGGTCGACCGCGCCTCCACCACGAGGGCCAGCAGCCGGGAGCCGAGGTCGTCGCCGCTGACGTCGACGTGCCCGAGGCGTCCGACGACCTTGTCGGCGTACGCGAGCGCCGGGAGCGTGGCGGGGATGCCCTCGAGGGCGGACGTGCGCCGCTTCTCGAGGGCCTTGAGGCGCTGCCAGTTGGCGTCGACCTCCTCGGCGGACGTCACGGTCTCGTCGCCGAAGACGTGCGGGTTGCGGTGGATCAGCTTGCCGGCGATGCCGGCGGCCACGTCGTCGATGTCCCAGCCGCCACCCTCGTGCGGATCGCCCTCGGCGGCGATCCGCGCATGGAACACGATCTGCATCAGGAGGTCGCCGAGCTCCTCGCGCAGGTGGTCGCCGTCCCCGCTGTCGAGCGCCTCGAGGGTCTCGTGGGCCTCCTCGAGGAGGTAGTGGCTCAGCGAGTCGTGGGTCTGCGCCGCGGTCCAGGGGCACTCGCGCCGCAGCCGGTCCATGACCTCGACGACGTCGAGCAACCCCGAGCCGGGCAAGTCGTACGAGCCGAAGACGACCTCGACGTCGACCGCGTCGCCCTGACCGGACATCAGGTCGTCCGCGACGGTGCGCGCCCACGCGGCGTCACCCGTGGGCGCGATCCAGACGGTACCGGCGGCCAGCGACGGCGCCGCGTCGGTGACCTCCACCGCGATGCCGGACGCCGCGATGGCACGCACGTGCGGGTCGTCCACCGCGGCGAGCACCGTGCCGGCGGCGCGGAGGGCGTCCCACGCCGCGAGGGTGAGGATGCCCGGGGCGACGCGGGGGCTGATGACCAGGATCTGCATGGTCAGGAGCAATCCGTCGTCACGAGCAACGCTGCGTCGCGGGGAGCTCCTGGTCGGCGGACGCCTCGGGCTCGGCGGAGACCGAGATCGAGCCACTCTCTGCCCGCAAGCCGGCGGACGGGTCGAGCCCGAACCGCGGCGCGAAGGTCACGTCGTGACCTTCGAACGCCTCGGTGATCGTGGTCTGACCGAGCTCGGCGAGCTGCGCCTCGTTGTCCTCCGACGGCTGCTCCCCGGTCTGCTGCGCCGCGAGGGCGACCGCGATCGCGGAGACCTCACGGCTGTCCTCGATCGCCCGGCTCAGCTCGTCGACGTCGGCGTCCGGGAACTCCGCGGCCAGCTCGTCGCGCTGGGCGCCGGTGAGCTCGTACGACCGCCGAGCGACCTGAACGCCCGCGGCGTCGGCGAGGTCGCGCGCGACCACCACCGACACCAGACCGACGATGGCCTGCCGCCTGACCTGCGAGCCGCTGAGGCTTGTGACGCCCTGCTGCTGCGCGGACGCCGCCGTCAGCGTGCAGTAGGCCTCGGCGGTCGTGTCGAGCGTCCGCATCGAGATGGTCTGGCCGTCGACGACAGCGGCGGAGCCGGGGTGGACGGAGGAGCAGGCCGCGAGGGTCAGGCCGGCCCCCGCGAGGACGGCCGCACGGACGCGAGTGAGCATGGTCACAGATTACCCGGGGAGCGTGCTGCTCCGAGACGGTGGCGTCTCCCGCGCGGCCGCCCTTTCCGCCAGCCGCGAGTGCCGCCGCCCGTACGCGACGTAGACCAGCAGCCCCAGGACGAGCCACACGAGGAAGCGCAGCCACGTCTCGATCGCCAGGTTCGACATCAGCGCCACGCAGGCAACTGCGGACGTGATCGGCAGGATCGGCACCTGCGGGACCCGGAACGGACGCTTCATCGCCGGCTTGGTGCGGCGCAGCACGACGACCGCGATCGAGACGACGAGGAACGCGAACAACGTCCCGATGCTGACCATCTCGGCCAGCGTGTTGAGCGGGACGAACGCGCCGAGGATCGCGACAGCCACCGACGTGATGATCGTGATGAGCGCCGGCGTCTTGAACCGCGGGTGCACCGCGCCGACGCGGGCCGGCAGGAGGCCGTCCCGGCAGAGCGCGAAGCCAATGCGTCCCATCGCGACGATGTCGACGAGGATCACCGACGTGAGGCCGGCGATCGCGGCGATGTCGATCAGGACGCCCGCCCAGTCGAGCCCGACCTGGGAGAACGCGTCCGAGATCGGCGCGCCCTCGCTGAGGTCGGTGTAGCTGACCATGCCGGTCAGGACGAAGCACACCATGACGTACAGCAGCGTGCAGATCACGAGGGTGCCGATGAGGCCGCGCGGCATGTCCTTCGCCGGGTCGTTGGTCTCCTCGCCGAGGTTGGCGACGGCCTCGAAGCCGCTGTACGCGAAGAACACCACGGCAGCGGCGACGAGCACGCCGGTGACGCCGAACGCGGTCGGGTCGACGCCCGTGATCCACTGCCACAGCGGCTGCTTGAGCCCACTCACCTGGTTGGCCTCGTCGATCTGGCGCGACGGCGGGATGTACGGCGTGATGAACTGCGCCTTGACGAAGAAGATGCCGACCGCGATGACGAACACGCACACCGAGACCTTGACGACGACCAGCGCATTCGTCACGAGCTTGCTCTCGCGGATGCCGATCGTCGCGATCGTGCCGATGACCGCGACGATCGCGACCGCGCCGAGGTTGACCGTCGAGTTCTCCTCGCCGAAGAACGCCTCCGGCAGGTCGAGGGCGTGCTGCAGGTAGCCGGACCACCCGCGTGCCACGACCGCGGCGCCCAGCGCGAACTCCAGGATCAGGTCCCACGCGATGATCCACGCGAAGACCTCGCCGATCGTCGTGTACGCGTACGTGTACGAGCTGCCGGCCGTTGGCACCGCGGCGGCGAGCTCGGCGTAGCAGATCGCCGCGAGCATCGCGACGACACCCGCGATCAGGAACGAGATGACGATCGCCGGCCCGGCGTTGTCCTTGGCCTGGGCGCCGGTCAGGGTGAAGATGCCCGTGCCGATGACGATGCCGATGCCGAAGCCCATGAGGTCCCACGCGCTGAGTCGCTTGTTCAGCCGGGTGTGGTGCTCACCGCCCGTCGGATCGTCGTCATTCTGGTGGATGACGTCGTCGACGTCCTTGGTGCGCACGAGCTGCTTCCACGTCCCAGAGGCCATGAAAGGACGGTAGTACGGTCGTTGTTTTCTGCAACAGGTCCTGCCGTGAGCGACGCGTGGGCCGCTCCCCTAGGGTGGCTCGCATGATCCGTCAGCGGCTGGCCCGCACCGTCGTCAGGGCCATGCGATACCAGATGGTGGGCGAGGTCCCCCAGACCGGCATCCTCGTGGGCGCCCCCCACACGTCCAACTGGGACTTCATCACGATGCTCCTCGTCATGTGGCACGACGGCGCGCACCCGAGGGTGCTCGTCAAGAAGCAGCTGTTCAAGGGGCCGCTCGGCTGGGTGCTGAAGGCCTTCGGTGGCGTGCCGCTGGACCGGGACAACGCCGGGACGGTCGTCCGCGAGCTCGTCGAGGAGGCCGGCACCGGCGAGCCGTTCCGCCTGATCCTCGCCGCGGAGGGCACGCGCTCGAAGGGCGAGTACTGGAAGTCCGGCTTCCTGCGCCTCTCCAGGGAGACCGGGCTGCCGATCACGTTGGCCTTCTTCGACCCGCCGACCAGGACGATGGGCTTCGGGCCGTCCTTCCACGCCTCCGGCGACGTCACCGCCGACATGGACATCGTCCGCGCGTTCTTCGCCGACAAGCACGGCATCCGGCCGAAGAACGCGACGCCGCCGCGCCTGCGCGAAGAGTCCTGACCCGACCCCGATCGCCCGGGGCGGACGCTAGCGCACCGCCGCCGGCGCGGGGACCAGGGTGTCGATCACGGTGCGGGTCCAGTCCAGCAGCTCCCGGCCGACGAGCGGCTTGCCGCCGATGGGTGCGGTCTTCGGCCGCGGGATCAGAGCGACCTGCGCCGCGACCTTGTACGTGCTGCGCGGGTAGACCCGCTGCAGGCGCATCTGCGCCGAGTCGGGCAGGGTGAGCGGCGCGAAGCGGACGTTCGGGCCGGCCGCCGTGACCTCCGTCAGGCCCGCCTCGCGGACGCGGACCCGCAGGCGGGCGACGTCGAGCAGCACGTCGACGGGCTCCGGCGGCTCGCCGTAGCGGTCGACCAGCTCGCCGCGGATCTCGTCGACGTCGGCGAGCGACCGGACGTCCGCGAGCCGCTTGTACATCTACAGCCGCAGCCGTTCGCTGCCGACGTAGTCGTGCGGCAGGTGCGCCTCGATGGGCAGCTCGATCTTCACCTCGCGCTCGGGCTCGGCGTCGCCGCGGAACTCCGCGACCGCCTCGCCCACGAGCCGCACGTACAGGTCGAAGCCGACGTCGGCGATGTGGCCCGACTGCTCGCCGCCGAGCAGATTGCCGGCACCGCGGATCTCGAGGTCCTTCATCGCCACGGCCATGCCGCCGCCGAGCTCGGAGTGCTGCGCGATCGTCGCGAGCCGGTCGTGGGCCGTCTCGGTCAGCGGCTTCTCCGGCGGGTACAGGAAGTACGCATAAGCACGCTCCCGTGACCGTCCCACACGACCGCGCAGCTGGTGCAGCTGCGACAGGCCGAGGGTGTCGGCCCGCTCGATGATCATGGTGTTGGCGTTGGAGACGTCGAGGCCGGACTCCACGATCGTGGTGCACACCAGGACGTCGTAGCGCTTCTCCCAGAAGTCGACCATGACCTCCTCGAGCTGGTGCTCGCCCATCTGCCCGTGCGCCGCGGCGACGCGCGCCTCGGGCACGAGCTCCTTGAGCTTCGCGACGGCCTTGTCGATCGACTGCACCCGGTTGTGGATGAAGAACGCCTGGCCCTCGCGCAGCAGCTCGCGGCGGATCGCGGCGACGACCTGACGGTCCTCGTACGGGCCGACGAACGACAGGACGGGGTGGCGCTCCTCCGGCGGCGTCGCGATCGTCGACATCTCCCGGATGCCGGTGATCGCCATCTCCAGCGTGCGCGGGATCGGCGTCGCCGACATCGACAAGACGTCGACGGCCGCGCGCAGCATCTTCATGGCTTCCTTGTGCTCGACACCGAAGCGCTGCTCCTCATCGACGATCACGAGGCCGAGGTCCTTGATCTTGACGCCGGGCTGCAGGAGCCGGTGCGTGCCGATGACCATGTCGATCGAGCCGTCGGCCAGGCCGGCCAGCGTCTCCCTCGACTCCTTCTCGGTCTGGAAGCGCGACAGCGGCTTCATGACGACGGGGAACTGGCCGAAGCGCTCGGCGAACGTCGCGTAGTGCTGCTGCACCAGCAGCGTCGTCGGGACGAGCAGGATGACCTGCTTGCCGTCCTGGATCGCCTTGAACGCCGCACGCACCGCGATCTCGGTCTTGCCGTAGCCGACGTCGCCGCACACCAGCCGGTCCATCGGGACGGTGCGCTCCATGTCGCGCTTGACCTCGTCGATCGTGATCATCTGGTCGGGCGTCTCCACGAACGCGAACGCGTCCTCGAGCTCGGCCTGCCACGGGGTGTCCTTGCCGAAGGCATGGCCCTTGGTCGCCTGGCGCGCGGCGTAGAGCTTGATCAGCTCACCGGCGATCTGGCGGACGGCCTTGCGAGCCTTGTTCTTGCGGTTGGTCCAGTCCGAGCCACCCATGCGGTCGAGCGTCGGCGACTCCCCACCGACGTACCGGCTGATCTGGTCGAGCTGGTCCATCGGGACGAACAGCCGGTCGGCGGGTTGCCCGCGCTTGGACGGCGCGTACTCGATCACGAGGTACTCGCGAGCGGCGCCCTGCACGACGCGCTGCATCAGCTCGACGTAGCGGCCGAGGCCGTGCTGCTCGTGGACGACGAAGTCGCCCGTCTTGAGCTCGAGCGGGTCGACCTGCTTGCGGCGGCGCGCCGGCATCTTGCGCTCGGACCGGTCGGCGGCCCGCTGCCCGACGAGATCGTCGTACGTCAGGATGGCGAGGCCCAGCGGCTCCGAGACGAAGCCGTGCTCGAGCTCGCCGATGCTGACCTGGACGACGTGCGGGGAGGGCGCGGTGATCTCGTCGTCGATCACGGCGGCGACGCCCGCGTCGCTCAGCCACTCGACGGTGCGCTGCGCCTGACCGTGGGCGGGGGCGACGAACACGACCCGCTTGTCGGCCGCGATCCAGCCGCGGATCGCCTCCAGCGCCGCGGTCGTGTCGCCGCGGTACGCCGCGGCGGGCTCCATCGCGATGGCGCGGGTCGCGTCGTCCAGGTCGAGGCCGAACGGCGACTGGGTGAACCACGTGTGCCCCAGCGCCAGCGTCTCGAGCCGGACGTCCTCCAGCGAGTGGAAGGCCGCCGACGCGAGGTCGATCGGCGACTCCGCGCCCGTGGCCGCCGCGGCCCACGAAGCCTGCAGGAACTCCTCGCTCGTCGCGACGAGGTCCTCGGCCCGGGCCCGGATGCGCTCGGGGTCCATCAGCAGCACCGCCGACCGGGTCGGGAACAGCGAGACGAGCGACTCCATCTGATCGGTCAGAACGGGGGTCAGCGACTCCATGCCCTCGACCGCGTGGCCCTCGGATATCTTGGTGAAGATCTCGGCCAAGGACGGGTGGGAGGCGGCCAGCTCACGCGCCCGCGCGCGGACGTCGTCGGTCAGCAGCAGCTCACGGCACGGGGGCGCCCACACGTGGGTCACGTCCTCCAGCGTTCGCTGGTCGGCGACCGCGAAGCGGCGGATCTCGTCGACCTCGTCGCCGAAGAACTCAATACGGAGCGGGTGCTCCTCCGTCGGCGGGAAGACGTCGATGATGCCGCCGCGCACCGCGAACTCGCCGCGCCGCTCGACGAGGTCGACGCGCGAGTACGCAGCGCCGGCCAGGTCGCGGACGACCTGCTCGAGCGCGACCTCGTCGCCCTTGGCCAGCTCGACGGGGACGAGATCGGCCAGGCCCTTGACCTGCGGCTGCAGCATCGAGCGCACGGGGGCCACGACGACCCGGGGCGCCCCGGTCTCGGGTGTCGATCCGGGGTGCACGAGCCGCCGCAGCACGGCGAGTCGGCGTCCGACGGTGTCCGACCGGGGCGACAGCCGCTCGTGCGGCAGCGTCTCCCAGGCCGGGTAGTACGCGACGGCGTCCGAGCCGAGCAGCTCGCCGAGCTGCGTCGTGAGGTCCTCGGCCTCGCGGGCCGTCGCGGTCACCGCGACGACGGTCGCCTGCTGGGCGAGCGCATACGCGAGGAAGGGACGCAGCGGCTCGGGGGCCTGGATGCCGAGCGAGTCGACGCCGTCGGCGCGGTCGGCCAGGACCTTCGCCACGGTGGGTTCGGCCGCGACGATCGCGGCCAGTCGGGAAAGTGTCATGTCTACCGGTTGAACGCGCTCTGGGTCTGATCCAGTCCCACCGTGACGAGGCTCTCGATGGCGTCGGCGGCCTCCTCGACGTACGTCGGCAGGTCCTTGCGCTCGACCGAGCTGTACGGCTTCAGCACGAAGTCGTGCACGTCCATGCGTCCGGGCGGACGGCCGATGCCGACCCGCACCCGGTAGAAATCTCCCGTGCCGAGCGACTGGCGCATCGACTTCAGGCCGTTGTGGCCGTTGTCGCCGCCGCCGAACTTGATGCGCAGCGCCCCGAAGTCGATGTCGAGCTCGTCGTGGATCGCGATGACGTGATCGGGCTCGACCCCGTAGAACGACGCGAGCGTCGACACGGGCCCGCCGCTCTCGTTCATGTACGAGCGAGCACGGCCCAGCACGATCCGCTCACCGGCCAGACGTCCCTCGAGGACGTCCGCCCGGCCGGACTTGTGCTTCTTGAAGGAACCACCCATGCGCGCCGCCAGCGCGTCGGCCACCATGTAGCCGATGTTGTGCCGCGTGGCGGCGTACGTCGGGCCCGGGTTGCCGAGCCCGACGACCAGCCAGGTCACGCCACGAACCTCATTCGGTGGTTGCGGGTGCCTCGGAGTCGGCGCCATCCGAAGCAGCTTCGGCGTCGGTCGGATCCTTCTCGATGCCGGCCTCGGCCTCGGCCTCGGCGAGCTCGGCGTCGAGCTGGGCCTCGGTCGGCGCAGACGTGACGTTGACGATGAGCAGGTCCTCGTCGACGACGAGCGACGAGCCCTTGGGCAGCTCGATGTCCTTGGCGAGGATCTGGTCGCCGGCCACGAGGCCCTCGATCGAGACCTCGAAGGCCTCGGGGATGTGGGTCGCCTCGGCCTCGATCGAGATAGAGGCGTTCTCGAGGACGACCAGGTTGCCGCTGACGGCGTCGCCGACGGTGCTGATGCGAACGTCGACGGTGACCTTCTCGCCCTTGCGGACGATCAGGAGGTCGGCGTGCTCGATGAAGCCCTTCAGCGGGTCGCGCTGGACCTGCTTGGGGATCGCCAGGTGCTGGTCGGAGTCGATGTCGATCGTCAGCAGGGCGTTGGAGTTCTTCAGCGCCAGCATGAGCTGGTGACCCGGCAGGGTCAGGTGGATCGGGTCGGACCCGTGTCCGTAGAGGACCACCGGGACCTTGTTGTCACGGCGGATGCGGCGTGCAGCACCCTTGCCGAACTCGGTGCGTGCTTCGGCAGCGATCTTGATCTCGGCCACGGGAACTCCTGTGTGATGACGTCAGCGGGTGAGTCGGAAAGTTTGATACGTCGCCCGGGGGCAAGGCGCTCGACACAGCACTCCTGTGGAGCGCCCTGTCGATCACGGTCCGTGGGACCCTCGCCGAGGCAACTGCAGGAGTCTATCGCACGCTCAGGCGGGCGAGAAATTCAAGTCTTGAACAGGCTGGTGACGGAGCCCTCTTCGAAGACGGCCGCCGTCGCCTGGGCCAGCAGCGGTGCGATCGAGAGCACCGTGAGCTTGTCGAAGCGCATGTCCTCCGACAACGGCAGCGTGTTGGTCACGATGACCTCGGTCGCCACGCAGTTCTTGAGCCGGTCGACGGCCGGTCCGGAGAAGACCGCGTGCGTCGCCGCGATCACGACG
>JAOPXY010000086.1 GCA_025964895.1 Aeromicrobium sp. | reverse complement strand
CGAACTGGCGCAGCAGGTGCACCAGGATCGTCTTGACCTCGGCGCCGGCGAAGAACATGCCGATGCACTTGTGGACGCCCCCGCCGAACGGCTCCCACGCATAGCGGTGCACCTTGTCGTCGCGGCGGTCGTCGGCGAAGCGCTCGGGGTCGAAGCGCTCCGGATCGGTCCACAGCTCGGGCATGTGGTGCGACATGTGCACCATGACGGCCACCAGCCGGTCGGCCGGGATGCGGTGGCCCATCACCTCGGTCTCCTTGACGGTCTTGCGGGCGAGCACTGGCACGGGAGGGACGATCCGCAGGCTCTCCTTCATGACCAGGTCGATGTCGACCAGGCTGTCGAGCTCGGCCATCGTCGGGTTGTCGGACAGCGCCAGCGCCTCGGCGCGGCAGCGGTCCTGCCACTCGGGGTGCTGGCCCAGCTGCTGCATCACGGTCGACACGGTGATCGTGGACGTGTCGTGGGCCGCCATGAGCAGGAAGATCATGTGGTTGACGATGTCCTCGTTGCTGAACCTCTCGCCGTCGTCGGTCTCGAGGTGGCACAGCACCGAGAACAGGTCGTCGCCCGGCGCGGCCCGCTTGGCCGCGAGGTGGCGGCCGAAGAACTCCTCGAGCAGCTCGCGGCCGCGCAGCGCTCGTCCCCACCGGGTGAACGGGATGTCGGCGCGGATCAGCGAGGTCGCCGACTGCACGCAGGCGATGAAGGCCTGGTTGACCTTCTCGAGCTCGTCGGGCGTGGCTAGGTCGGCGCCGCCCATGAAGACCTCGGTGGCCAGGTCGAGCGTCAGCGCCTTGAGCGCCGGATAGGCCAGGAACCGGCCGTCGGGCTGCCACTGGGCGAGCCCGGTGGCGACGGCGGGCTGCAACGCCCGGGTGTAGCCCTCGAGCCGGTCGCGGGTGAACGCCGACTGCATGATGCGCCGGTGGCGGTGGTGCTCCTCGAAGTCGAGCAGCATCAGCCCGCGGTCGAAGAACGGCCCGACCAGGTAGCCCCAGCCGTCGCCGCTGGCGAATGCTTTGTCGGCGTTGCGCAGGGCGGCCTCGCAGGCGTCCGGCCCGATCAGCACGGTCCAGCGCTTGCCGATGAAGTCGATGTCGGAGACCGGGCCCCACCCGTCGTACTGCTTGCGCATCATCTGCAGGGGGTCGCGGACGTACTCGAGGGTGCTGCCGACGTACGGCAGACCGCGACGGCGGGGCGGGGCGGGTGCTTCGGTGATGTGGCTCACAGGAGCATCTTGATTCAGACAGGACGCTCTGTCAAGATGGGGGCATGGCAGTCAAGGCAGGGACGTACCGCGGCATGACCGCCGAGCAACGCGCTGCCGACCGGCGCGCACGGCTGGTCGAGGCGACGCTCGAGGTGTGGGGACGCGACGGCGGCCCGACCGTCACGATGACGCGCATCTGCGCCGAGGCCGGCCTCACCGAGCGGTACTTCTACGAGAGCTTCGACGGTCTCGACGCCGCGCTGACCGCGGTCATGGACGACATCGCGGCGCAAATCGCCGCCGAGTCGGTCGCCGCCCTCGCCGCCGCCCAGGGCGGCCCGGCCGACCGGGTGCGCGCGGGCATCGGGGCGTTCGTCACGATCCTGACCGACGACCCCCGCAAGGGCCGGGTCGCGATCGTCGAGTCGGTTTCGATCGACGCGCTGCGCCCCCACCGGGCCGAGCTGCTGCGCCAGTTCGCCGAGCTCGCGGCGCACGAGGCCCGCGAGCTCTACGGCGACCAGGCCTGGAGCGAGCCTGAGGGCCGCCTGGCCGCCACGATGTTCATCGGCGGCGTCGCCGAGCTCGTGACGGCCTGGATCGAGGGCACCGTGCAGGCCTCGCCCGACGACATCGTCGACGCGGCGACCCACCACTTCACGGCGACGGCGCACCGTTGAGCCGGCGCTAGGGCGTCTCCTCGCCCACCTGGGCCTGCTGCTCGCCGCGACCCAGCCGCGACGACCGGTGACCGTACGCGAAGTAGACGACGAAGCCGATCAGCAGCCAGATCAGGAACCGCACCCACGTCTCGACCGACAGGTTGACCATCAGCCACACGCAGGCGGCGATCGACAGCACCGGGATCAGGGGCACGCCGGGCACTCGGAACGGACGGTGCAGGTCGGCGCGGGTGCGGCGCAGGATGATGACGCCGGCCGAGACGACCACGAAGGCGAACAGGGTGCCGATGCTGACCAGCTTCGAGAGCTCCGACAGCGGGACGAAACCGGCGAGCGCGGCCACGAACAGGCCGGTCAGGATCGTGATCCGGTAGGGCGTGCCGAGCCGTGGGTGCACCTTGGCCAGGCCCACGGGCAGCAGCCCGTCGCGCGACATCGCGAACAGCACGCGCGACTGGCCCAGCAGCAGCACCAGGATGACCGTCGTGAGGCCGGCGACCGCGCCGACCGAGATGATCTTGCTGGCCCAGTCCAGACCGTTGGCCTCGAACGCCTCCGCCAGCGGGGCCGCGGTGTTCATGCGCTCGTCGTCGTACTTCAGCATGCCGGTGATCACGAACGAGACGGCCGCGTAGAGCACCGTGACGATCGCGAGCGAGCCGAGGATTCCGCGGGGCATGTCGCGCTGCGGGTTCTTGGTCTCCTCGGCCGAGGTGGCGACGATGTCGAAGCCGATGAAGGCGAAGAACACGACCGATGCGGCGGCGATGATGCCGTAGACGCCGAACACGGTCGGGCTCACACCGAAGACCGCCTGCAGCAGCGTCGAGTCGAGCCCCGAGCTGCCCTCTGTCGGCTTGGAGTCGGGGATGAACGGCGTGTAGTTCGAGGCCTTGATGAAGAACAGTCCTGCGACCACGACGAACGTGACGACGGCGACCTTCACGACCACCAGCACGCTGGTGATGCGCCCCGACAGCTTGGTGCCCAGCACGCCGACGACCATGAGGGCCAGCACGATCGCGATCGCCCCGAAATCGGGACGCGCCTCGTCGCCGGCCAACCCCGTGGGCAGGTCGAACAACGACTGCAGGTACGCCGACCAGCCCCGCGCGACGACGGCTGCGCCGAGGGCCAGCTCGAGCACGAGGTCCCAGCCGATGATCCAGGCCACCAGCTCGCCGAGGGTCGCGTACGAGAACGTGTACGCGCTGCCCGCGACGGGGACGGTCGATGCGAACTCGGCGTAGCAGAGGGCCGCGAGCCCGCAGGTGATGCCGGCCAGCACGAACGAGATCACGATGGCGGGGCCCGCGTTGCTGAAGGCCTGCTCACCCGTGAGCACGAAGATGCCGGTGCCGACCATGACCCCGACGCCGAAGACCGTCAGGTCCCAGGCGGACAGCTCCTTCTTGAGCCGGTGCTCGGGCTCGTCGGTCTCCTCGATCGACCGCTCGACGGACTTGGTGCGAAACAGATCCATGCGGACATCCTGTGCGGACGTGACCTGCCGCGCAACCGCTCGGCGTGCCGCGGTCGCCCGGTCAGCGGGTGCGGGCGTAGCGCGACCACGCGAAGCAGAACAGGCCGAACGCGGCGATGCCGACCGAGACGAACGTCAGCAGGTACGGCCCGAACGGCTGGTCGCGGACCGTCTTGAGGGCGTCGTCGAGGCCGCCGGCCTTCTCCGGGTCGTACGAGAGCGCCGCCCAGCCGAACAGGATGCCGACGACGCCGATCGCGATGCCCTTGGTGACGTAGCCGAACCGGCCCAGCGCCAGCACGGTCGAGCCCGACTGCCCGCTCGTGGCACTGCCCACGAGATCATGCGTGAACCCGTCGGTGATGCCGCGGTGCGCCAGCTTGACCGCGAGCGCGATGATCGCGAGGCCGACCGCCGCGACCAGGAAGCGTCCGGCCGGCGCGCCCAGGAGATCGGCGGTGAGGCCCTCCTCCTTGGAGTCGCCGCCTCCGCCGGAGCTCGAGCCCGAGACGATCTTGTAGGCGGTGAAGGCCAGGGCGCCGTAGACGATGGCGCGTCCGGCGGAGCTGAGCCGCTTGACGACCCGCTTCGCGCCGTCCTCGGTCTGGTAGCCCCAGACCGCCGTCGCGATCTGCCACAGCGTCAGCGCGACGAGGCCGACGACCGTGATCCAGAGCATCGTCTTGCCGAACGGCTGCTCCGCGAGCGTGCGGAGGGCGCCGCCGCTGCTGGCGTCACCGCCGCCGGACCACGCGACCTGCAGCCCGATCCACGCGATCAGCAGGTGCACCACCCCGTAGGCGACGAGGCCGATGCGGGCACCTCGTTTGAGCAGGTCGTTGTGCTTGACGTCCTGGCCGTCTGTGCGCATGGATGGGCTCCTTCCCGCGTCGATCCTGTCAGGGCGTGGGCGGGGGCGCACATCGGTGGCCGTGCTGGCGATCTACCGGCCGTCCTCCCGCGCCTCGGCGGCCTTCGCGATGTTGCGCTGCATGCCGCCGAAGACGACGCCGTGGAAGGGGAAGATCGCGAACCAGTACAGGTGCCCGAGCAGCCCCTTGGGTGCGAAGAGCGCGCGGTGGTGGAACGTCGTGGTGCCGCCGTCGGTCGAGCCGACCTGCATCTCGAGCCAGGCGAGCCCCGGCAGCTTCATCTCGGCCCGCAGCCTCAGGAACGTCGAGTCGTCGGTCTCCTCGACGCGCCAGAAGTCGACGACGTCGCCGACGACGAGGTCGCGCGGATTGCGCCGGCCGCGGCGCAGCCCGGGTCCGCCGACCATCCGGTCGAGCACCCCGCGGGCCCACCACGCCAGCGCCCAGGAGTACCAGCCGTTGCGCCCGCCGATGCCCTCGATGACGGTCCAGAGCTGCTCCGGGGTGGCGTCGACCTCGCGGGTCCGCTCGTCCTTGTAGAGGGATCCGCCGGCCCAGTCCGGATCGGTCGGCAGGCCCTCGGCAGGGGCGCCGGCGGTCGCGGCCGACGCCCAACTGGTCGGCACCTCGAGGTTCTGGATCTTGGTGAGCGCCAGCTCGACCGACCGGTCGAAGTCGATGAGGCCCTCGGGCGGATCGGGCACGTACTGCTTGATATCGGTGTCGCCGGCGACGACCGTGTTGCGCAGCGACTCGACCAGCGGCCGCGCCAGGCTCGCCGGCACCGGGGTGATGAGGCCGATCCAGTGGCTCGACAGCCCCGGCGACAGCAACGGCACCTTGAGCACCTGGCGCTTCGGCAGCCCGGAGATCGCGGCGAACCGCCGCATGAGGTCGAGGTACGTCAGCACCTCGGGTCCGCCGATGTCGAACCGGCGGCTCACATCCGTGGGCATGTCGGCCGAGCCGACGAGGTACCGCAGGACGTCGCGGACCGCGATGGGCTGGATGCGGGTGTTGACCCACTTGGGCGTCACCATGACGGGCAATCGCTCGGTCAGGTAGCGCAGCATCTCGAACGACGCCGAGCCCGAGCCGATCACGACACCGGCCTGCAGAACGGTCGTCGGCACGCCGGATCCGAGCAGGACGTCGCCGACCTCGCCGCGCGAGCTGAGGTGCTCCGACAGCTCCTCGTCGGCAGGGATCATCCCGCCCAGGTAGACGATGCGGCTGACACCGGCGCGCCTGGCCTCGTCGGCGAAGGTCTGCGCCATGTTCTTCTCGGTGGCCCCGAAGTCGCCGCCCGTCCCGATCGAGTGCAGCAGGTAGTACAGGACGTCGACGCCCTCCATCGCGGCGCGGACGTCGTCGGCCTCGGACGCATCGCCCTGCGCGATCTCGACGCGGTCGGACCAGTCGTGGGACCTCGCCTTGCGCTCGTCGCGGACCAGCACGCGCACGGTGTGGCCGGCGTCGAGCAGCTGCGGGACGAGTCGTCCACCGATGTACCCGGTGGCACCGGTGACGAGACTGCGGCGGGAGGGGGAGGGCATCCCCCCAGTGTTCGGGACGGTGGCGATCCCCGCACCTCCATCCGGCCGGCCAGTAGATTCAGGGGCATGACCACGACATCCTCCAGCGAGCGCAGTGTCGCACTGACCCGCACCGGACCGTCCCGCTACACCGCGACGAACGTGCGCGGCACGACGCTCTCGATCGGCGACGGATCGGACGCGGACTTCACCCCCGTCGAGCTGCTGCTCGTGGCCCTCGCCGGCTGCACCGCCATCACGGTCGACCCGCTCGTGTCGCGGCGGGCGGAGCCGCAGACGTTCGACGTCCACGCGCGGGCGGACAAGATCCGCGACGAGCTCGGCAACCGCCTGGTCGACATCCTCATGACGTTCGACGTCGCCTTCCCGGACGGTGAGGCCGGCGAGCGGGCCAGGGCGCTGCTGCCGGACGCGATCGCGAAGGCGGAGGAGAGGCTGTGCACCGTGAGCCGCACGCTGGCGATCGGCGCGCACGCGGCGGTGGAGATCAACGACGTCTGACCGGCCGCGGCCCGGCTAGGCGTGGTGCGGGACCATGACGTCCTCGTAGGCGAAGCGGTTCGGGAAGTGGTGCGGCGTGGGCGGGGTGCCCGTGCGCTCGCCCCGGCCGCTGTCGGTGGGCGAGGCCGAGCAGACCCGGCCGCACCAGTCGTTGCGGCGCACGAGCCGGTCGTCGACGACGGTGCCGAGGTAGTGGCCGCCGAGGTCGACCGCGTCGTTGTCGTCCCACGGGAACCAGCCGATCCGGTGACCGTCGAGGTCGAACAGGTGCTGATCGGTCCACGAGCGGCGGAACGCGATCGCGGTGCCTGCCATGTCGTACAGATACACGCTCATCCGAGATGTCCTCCTTGGTTCGACGGTACGAGTTCTCGTACAGAGGTGTGGGATTTCCGTCGACGTCACGCGGATTTCATTCGAACGGACTAGTCCGTCGGGACGGTCGCGGGTGGCGACCGTCCGGCCGCACGACGCTGCCACCACTGCTGTCACGATGGTGCGGACTCACCTACTCTGGGGTCATGCAGGAGGACACCATGACCGATGCGGTACTGGTCGATGACGCCGACGGCGTCCTGACCATCACGTGGAACGATCCCGACCGGCTCAACGGCCTCACGGCCGAGATGATCGACAAGGCGTCGGACGCGATCGAGCAGGCGGGCGACGGGGTGCGCGTCATCGTGCTGCGGGGGGCGGGCCGGGCGTTCTCGACCGGCGCGCGTCTCGACGGGACGATCAGCGGCACTGAGCCCATGGACGTCGCGAACCGGCTGATCCGCACCATCACGAGCAGCCCGCTGCCGGTCGTGGCGGCCGTCAACGGCCCCGCCGCGGGCTTCGGCTGCTCGATCGCCCTGGCCGCCGACATCACGATCGCCCAGGAGTCGGCCTACTTCCTGCTGCCGTTCGCCAACATCGGCCTGCTGCCGGACGGCGGCACGACGGCGGTCGTCGCGGCGTCGGTCGGGCGGGCTCGAGCGATGGCCATGGCGCTGCTCGGCGAGCGCCTCCCGGCGGAGGAGGCGGCGCGCGCCGGGCTGATCCACGCCGCGGTCCCGGACGAACGGCACGCCGCCGAGGTGGAGCAGGTCGTGGCCCGGCTCGCCGCGGGTGCGTCGCTCGCCTACCGCGCGGCGAAGGAGGCCATCACGGCCGCGACCCTCGGGCATCTCGAGGAGGTGCTCGACCGCGAGCGCGGCCTCCAGACAGCGCTGTTCGGCACCCAGGACTTCGCGGAGGGCGCCACGGCGTTCGTCGAGAAGCGCGCACCGACGTTCGTGGGCCGATGAGCACGACCGACTTCGCCGCGATCGAGCGCGTGATGACCGACCGGCGCAGCTGCCGCGGCTACCTGCCCGGTGAGGTGCCGCGCGACGTCATCGAGCAGGTGCTGTCCGCCGCGCAGCACACCGCCTCGTGGTGCAACACGCAGCCGTGGCAGGTGCACATCGTGTCGGGCGAGGCCCGCGACGCCCTCTCCAAGGCGGCGGTCGAGAGCGTCATCGCGACATTCGGACAGCCGGCACCGTCGGACTTCCCGTTCCCGACCGCCTACACCGGCGTCCACGACGTGCGGCGCAAGGAGGTCGGCTGGCAGCTGTACGAGGCGGTCGGCGTCGAGAAGGGCGACCGCGACGGTTCGGCGATGCAGATGCTGCGCAACTTCGAGTTCTTCGGGGCGCCGCACGTCGCGATCATCACGACGGACGCCGATCTCGGGGTCTACGGGGCGATCGACTGCGGGCTCTACGTCAACTCGTTCATGCTGGCGGCCGAGGCCCTCGGTCTGGGCACGTGCGCGCAGGCCGCGATCGGCCGGGTCGCGCCGGCGGTCCGGCAGTTCCTGGGCCTGCCGGACGATCGCCGCATCGTCTGCGGCATCTCGTTCGGCCATCCCGACCCCGAGCACCCCACGGCCGGGTTCACGTCCAGCCGCGCCCCGATCTCCGACGCGGTCACCTTCGTCGACTGAGGTGGGTCGTGGTTTACCCCGGTATCCGGG
>JAOPXY010000023.1 GCA_025964895.1 Aeromicrobium sp. | reverse complement strand
CGAGGTCGTGGCCGGCCTGTACGCGGCGCTCGATGTGCAGGCCCCGCCCCAGGTCGTCCCCGTGTCGCGCCGGGTGCGGGAGTGGACGGTCGCGCTGGAGCGGCTGCCGCGGGCCGCGCCCCTGCCTCATCGACTCGTCGAGCACGCGGTGCACCTGGGACGGGCGTTCGCGGCCGAGGACCCCGGCCCGGGGCACTTGCTCCACGGCGACCTCCACGACGGCAACGTCCTGGCAGCCGACCGCGCGCCTTGGCTCGCCGTCGACCCCGATCCGCTCGCGGGCGACCGCCACTTCGAGCCGGCTCCGCTGCTGTGGAACCGATGGGACGAGATCGTGGCCGCGGGTGACGTGCGGGGCGCGGTGCGGCGGAGGTTCCACGCCGTTGTCGACGCCGCGGGGCTCGATGAGGAGCTGGCCCGCGACTGGGTCATCGTGCGGACGGTGCACCGCGCGATGCGGGCGATCGAGGTCGGTCGCCGCGACGACCTGACCGCCGCGATCGCGATCGTCAAGGCCGTCCAGGACTGAGAGCGCAGGCCTGGCGACCGTCTGTGCGCCGGTCTAGCGTGGGGGCCATGGCACTCGTGACCTTCAAGGATCTCAGCATCGACGCCAACGACGTCCCGGCGATGCTGGGCTTCTGGGCGAGGACGCTTCACCTCGACAGTGAGCTCTTCGCCGACGACGGCTCGGGCGTGCTGCGCGGTCCCGACCCGTCCCACACGGTGTGGATCACGCCGGTGCCGGAGGCACGCGAGGTCAAGAACCGCGTGCACCTCGACGTCATCGCCTCCTCGCTCGAGCCGTTCGCGGGCCTCGAGCAGGTCTCGGCGGCGGGGGAGTTCCCCTGGACGACGTTCGCCGACCCCGAGGGCAACCAGTTCTGCGTCTTCTTGCGCACGGACGGCGGCCGTCCCGTGGGCCTGAAGGACGTCATCGTCGACGCGGTCGACCACCGGGCGATCGGCGCCTGGTGGGCCGAGGTGTGGGGTGGCACGCTCGGACTCGACGACGGCTACACGTACATCGACGACATCCCGGGCGCCCCGGTCGAGTCCTTCGACTTCGTGACGGTGCCGGAGCCCAAGACCGTCAAGAACCGGCTGCACTGGGACGTCACCCTGAACGAGGGCGTCACGGTCGACGACCTCGTGGCGAACGGTGCCTCGGTGCTGGCGCCACCCACCGACGACGAGCGCTGGACCGTCATGGCCGATCCGGAGCGCAACGAGTTCTGCGTCTTCGAACGAGCGTGAGGGTGCCGCCCGGGGCGTGGCAGAGTGATCCCCGTGCGCCTCGACGACTCGCCCCCCATCGACCTGACGACCGATGTCGTGACCCTGACCGCAGCGCTGGTGGACATCGCGTCGGAGAGCCTCGACGAGCAGGTGATCGCCGATGCCGTCGAGTCCGCCCTGAAGGGCCTCTCTCACCTCGACGTCGTCCGCGATGGTCACACGATCGTCGCCCGCACGTCGCTCGGACGACCTGAGCGCGTCGTGATCGCGGGGCACCTCGACACCGTGCCGGCCAACGCGAACTTCCCGTCGCGCCTCGAGGGCGACGTCCTGCACGGTCTCGGCACCTGCGACATGAAGGGCGGCGTCGCGGTCGCGCTGCTGCTGGCCGCGACGGTCGCCGATCCGGTCCGCGACGTGACCTACGTGTTCTACGAGGCCGAGGAGATCGCCGCGGAGTTCAACGGGCTGGGGCGGCTGGCCCGCGAGCGTCCCGAGCTGCTCGCCGGCGACTTCGCGATCCTCATGGAGCCGTCCGACGCGGGCGTCGAGGCCGGCTGCCAGGGCACGATGCGGATCGACGTCCGCACCGCCGGGGAGCGCGCCCACGCCGCGCGGTCGTGGATGGGCAGCAATGCGATCCACGCCCTCGCGCCGGCGCTCGCGCGGCTCGACGCCTACGTCCCCCGGGAGGTCGCGATCGACGGGCTCGTCTACCGCGAGGGCCTCAACGCGGTCGGCATCCGCGGAGGCGTCGCCGGCAATGTCATCCCCGACGAGGCCGTCGTCACCGTCAACTTCCGCTTCGCGCCGGACCGCTCGGAGGCCGACGCCCACCAGCACCTGCAGGAGGTGTTCGAAGGCTTCGGGCTGACCGTCACCGACTCCGCGCCCGGCGCGCTGCCGGGTCTGTCCCAGCCGGCGGCGGCCGCCTTCGTCGCCGCGGTCGGCGCCGAGCCGCGGCCCAAGTTCGGCTGGACCGACGTCGCGCAGTTCTCGCTGCTCGGGGTGCCGGCGGTCAACTACGGACCGGGCGATCCCGTCTACGCCCACAAGGCCGACGAGCACGTGCCCGTCGAACACCTCCACCGCGTCCTCCGGACCCTCACGAACTGGCTGACCACATGAGCGAACGTCCCGTCCACCGCCGCGGACCCGTGCGGCTGAAGGGCGGTCAGTTGCCCGAGAGCACGACCGACCAGAGGCTGCTCGATTCCCGTGGCGACGCCGACTGGGTGCACACCGATCCGTGGCGCGTGCTGCGCATCCAGGCCGAGTTCGTCGAGGGCTTCGGCGCGCTGGCCGAGCTCGGCCCCGCCGTCAGCGTCTTCGGGTCGGCCCGCACGAAGCCGGACGACCCGATGTACGCCGCGGCGTCCGACATCGCGGCCAAGCTGTGCGCCGCGGGGTACGCGGTCATCACCGGCGGCGGCCCCGGCGCGATGGAGGCCGCCAACCGCGGTGCGAGCGAGTGCGGTGGCGTGTCCGTGGGGCTCGGCATCGAGCTCCCGCACGAGCAGGGCATGAACGACTGGGTCGACCTCGGGGTGAACTTCCGCTACTTCTTCGTGCGCAAGACGATGTTCGTCAAGTACGCGCAGGGCTTCATCGTCCTGCCCGGCGGCTTCGGCACGATGGACGAGCTGTTTGAGGCGCTCACCCTGGCCCAGACGGGCAAGGTCACGTCGTTCCCGATCGTCCTGTTCGGCACCGCTTACTGGGGCGGGCTCGTCGACTGGCTGCGCGTCACGATGCTGGCCGACGGCAAGGTGGGAGCAGCCGACATCGACATGCTGCACGCCACCGACGACATCGACGAGGCCGTCTCGTACTTCATCGCGAAGGACGACGCCTGATCGACCGGCGCGGACGCAGTGAATGAGGCGGTGTCGGCGGACCTGTCGGCGGCACGTGGCAGAGTCACGCGCATGAGCGCAACCAGCGGTGCCGCGGTCGTGCGGTGCCCGTGGGGCGAGGCGCCCGCCATGACGCAGTACCACGACACGGAGTGGGGGCGTGAGCTGCGCGGCGATCGCGAGCTCTTCGAGCGCCTGTCGCTCGAGGCGTTCCAGTCGGGCCTGTCCTGGGCGATCATCCTGCGCAAGCGCGACGGGTTCCGCGAGGCGTTCGCGGGCTTCGAGCCGGCTGTCGTCGCCGGCTTCGGCGACGACGACGTGGCGCGGCTGCTCGGCGACGCCGGCATCGTCCGCAACCGCCTGAAGATCGAGGCCACGATCGCCAACGCGCGCACGCTGCTCGAGCTCGAGGAGTCCTTCAGCGATCTGTTGTGGTCGTTCGCACCGCCCGAGCGGCCGGCGCCGGCGTCGTACGCCGACGTCCCGGCCATCACGCCGGAGTCGGTCGCGATGGCCAAGGGCCTCAAGAAGCGCGGCTTCCGCTTCTTCGGCCCGACGACCGCCTACGCCCTGATGCAGGCGACCGGCATGGTCAACGACCATCTCGCCGGCTGCATCGCCCGCCACCCCGCACCCTGACCCGCCCCCCCAACGCTGAGGGGGCACTTGCCGCCCCTCGAGGGGGTGGTTGCGGCCCCGTCAGGGGGCACTTGCCGCCCCGCGTGGCGTGGCTCCCCGGAATCGCCGGGTCGCCGACCTACGCTCAGCACATGGCCAACCGGAGAATCCCCCGCTCCCGTCGAGCAGTCGGCGCAGTCGCCCTGCTCGCCTCGTCGGTGCTCGTCGCCGTCATCGGCATCGTTGTGTCGACCGTGCCGGTGCTCGCCGCCGCCACGCTGTACGCCGTCGTGACGGGCATCGTCGCGACGCGTCTGCTGTCGAACGAGATCGCCCAGCTGCGCCGCGACTGGGCCCGTGACCGTGCCGAGCTCGCCGACAGCAACCGCACCACGGCCGTCGCCCGCTCGAAGGAGCACATCGCCTTCGCCGAGCAGATGGGTCAGCGCGTGAGCCTGCGCGACTCCCAGATCGCGACGCTGCGTGATGCCCTCGTCACCGCCGAGATCGAGCTGGCGCAGGCGCGGGAGCGGTTCTCCGCCGAGCGCGCCCGCCGCGCCGCCCTCGAGGCCGATGCAGCATCGGCCCAGTCCGACCTCGACTCCGCCCGTGCCGATCTGTTGCAGGCCCAGGACGCTCTCGCCGCCAGCGAGAGCGCCGAGCTGCAGGTCCGTGCCGAGCTCCTCGCGTGGGAGGAAGCCGCCACCGAGGAGACCCGCCGGCAGCACGAGCGCAAGCTCGCCTGAGCCGCCAGACCCGGATCAGTGGGCCGCATCAGCGGCCCGTGAAGACGGGCTTCTCCTTGGCCAGGAAGGCCGCGACGGCCGCCCGGTGATCGGACGAGGCTCCCGTCATCGCCATCTTCTGGCCCTCGTGCTCCAGGGACGCCGCCAGGTCGTGAGTGGCTGAGTACGCGAGTGCCCGCTTCATCGCGGCGTACGCCAGCGTGGGACCGTGCGCCAGCTCGGTCGCCAGCGCGGCCACCTCGGCGTCGAAGGCGTCGTCATCGGCGACGCTGGTCGCCAGACCCATCGCCAGCGCCTCCTCGGCGCCGACCGTCCGGGGCCGCATGAGCAGCTCCGTGGCCCGGGCGTGGCCGATCAGCCGCGGCAGCGTCCAGGACGCGCCCGTGTCGCAGGAGAACGCGATCGCGGCGAACGCCGTGTTGAACCCCGCGGAGCGCTTCAGCACCCGGAAGTCGGCGGCGAAGGCGATCGACGAGCCGGCGCCGGCGGCGACGCCGTTGACAGCGGCGATGACCGGCTTGGGCATCGAGGCGATCGCGGTGACGATCGGGTTGTAGTGATCCGTGACCGTCGTGGCGTTCCCCATCGAGGCGTCGCCCCGCATTCCGGCGACGTGCTCGCGGAGGTCCTGGCCGACGCAGAAGGCGCGTCCGGAGCCCGTCACGACCACGCATCGCACGGCGCTGTCGGCGGCTGCGGCGTGCAGGGCGTCACGTAGCGCGACCTTCGCCGATAGTGTCAGACTGTTCATCCGATCGGGCCGGGCAAGAGTCACGGTGGCCACCGCGTCGGCCACGACGTAGGTGATCTCCGCGTCCTCTGAGACAGTCATGGGTTGCTCCTGTGGGACTGAGGTCGAATCCGGTCTTGGCATAGGCGATAATGGTAGACGTGCGTCGACCGTTGCGGTCGGGGCGAAGACGAGAGGGGAACTGATGGCCGCCATGAAGCCACGGACCGGAGACGGGCCGATGGAGGTCACCAAGGAGGGCCGCTGCATCGTCATGCGAGTCCCGCTCGAGGGTGGCGGACGCCTGGTCGTCGAGCTCAACAACGAGGAAGCAGCCACTCTCGGCGATGCACTCAAAGCCGTCTAGATGTACGGTCTGACCGTTCGTTGGTCATTGGCCGACGCCCCCAAAGGAACGCTGAAGGCCCTCAGGGCCTACGTCGAGGACGAGTCGCACGCCCGGTTCGCGGGCCTCGAGGGTCTGCGGTTCAAGACGTGGCGCGCCCGCAAGGGTCACTGGTTCGAGGGCAGCTACGTCTTCGTGTCGGACGAGGCGAGAGCGTCGTTCCAGGCGTCGTTCGAGGCGATGGCCGCCGACTCCGCCGGATCGAAGATCATCGGCTCCGCCCCCATTCTGATCGAGGCGTGCGAGGTCGTCGCCGTCGTGCGCGGCCCGGCGGGCTTCCGCTCGTCCGCCAACTTCGAGCACGGCCCCAAGGACGACTGAGGCCGCCCTAGGGCAGCAGCTGGGCGACGAGGAGGCCGTCGCCGAGGGGCACGAGAACACTGCGGAGCCGGTCGTCGGTCGCGACGCGCTGCACGACGTCGCGGATCGCGGCCGTCTCGGGATCGCGCTGCGACGGGTCGGCGACACGGTCGTGCCACAGGGCGTTGTCGAACACGATGAGCCCGCCGGGGCGCACGAGGCGCACGGCCTGCTCGAGGTACTCGCCGTACTCGGCCTTGTCGCCGTCGAGGAAGACCAGGTCGTAGCCGGCGTCGGTGAGGCGGGCCATGACGTCGAGGCCGGAGCCGGCGATCAGCCGGAAGCGCTGCGGGGCGTAGCCGGCCTCGCTGAACGTCTCGCGGGCCAGCCGCTGGTGCTCGGCCTCGAGGTCGACGGAGGTCAGCACGCCGTCGTCCTGCATGCCGCGCAGGAGCCACAGGCCGGAGACCCCGGTGCCGGTGCCGACCTCGGCGACGGACCTGGCCTGCACGGCGGAAGCCAGGAACGAGAGCGCGGAGCCCGCACCCTGTCCGACCGGGACGACGCCGACCTCGTCGGCTCGCTGCCGTGCGGCGGCGAGATGGTCGTCCTCGCGTCGGTAGTCCTCGGCGAAGGCCAGGCTGGCGGCGGTGGTGATGGTGGGCTCCTCGGTCGGTGTGGTGCCACCAGACTATCGGCGCCGACCGCCCAGAGCGTGGAGGCCGCGACGAAAGAACGTCGTCGGGAAAGCGTATGGAACAGTCAGGCGGTTCTGTGCGTTCTCTCAGGTGAGGGCACGACGATCGACCCATGAAGGCAGATGACGTGACGACAACGACGCTCGATGCGGCCCCTCTCGA
>JAOPXY010000005.1 GCA_025964895.1 Aeromicrobium sp. | reverse complement strand
GTGCCGCGGGTCGCAGGGCGGCCGGGCGCAGAAGTACAGCGCCGACGCGACGAGCGCGAGGCAGGCGATCAGGGCGGCCGGATTCTGGTCGGCCCACCACGTCAGCGGCAGGCCGATGTAGGGGACGCTCAAGGTGGGCCGGGCCGTGAAGTCGTCGGTGGCCGCCGGCGTCGAGTCGTTGTCCTTGTTGGCGTCACCCGCGGTGGCGAACCGTCCCTTGCCCAGGTTCTCGACGACACGGTGGACCATCGTGGCGTGGCTGGACGTCTCGTCGGGGTTGTCGAACACCATGACGCGCCCGACCGGGATCGGCTCGTCGCGGGGGAGCGGCTGCGCAATGACGACGTCGCCGATCGACAGGCCGGGCTCCATCGAGCCGCTCCGCACGACGTATCCCGACCACGTGGACACCAGCGGGATGGCTGACACGACGATCAGCGTGATGAGGACGGCGCGGAAGCCGCGAGCCAGGAGCACGAGCAGGAAGGCCGTCCACGCCAGCGCCGGCCCCTGCTCGGGGCCGGTGCCGGACACGTCCGGGGCGGATGCGATGGTCGCCATCTCATAGCCCCCTCCCGGACGTGTCGCGTGTGGTCCGATCACGACGACCGGCTGGTGATCTGGTGCTAGTTGCTCTGCAGCTCCCACTGGAAGTCGATGCCGGTCTGGGCACCCTGCAGCCCGTCGAGCTGCGACTGCGTGAGGCCGGCCGTGTCGAACTTCCACGTGATCCGATACGACCGGGTCTGGGTGCCGGCCACGACGGGCCAGTTGCCCGCGCCATTGGCGTAGTTGCTGTAGGTGGCCAGCGTCGTCAGGGACATCTGCGGGATGGACGTGCCGCCCAGCACGAAGTTGTCGCACGAGCCGAACGTGGCACCGGTGCCGTACTCGACCGAGACCTTGATGTAGTTCTCGAGGCCGGCCGCGGAGATCATGGGGTTCACGGCGTACGCCTTGACGACGCCCGGCACGCTCGCATTGGCCGTGACGGCGATGCACTTGGTCTCGGTGGCCTCGGGGACGAGATTCGTCGCCTGGAAGCGGGCGGAGCCGGCATCGTCGTCGGTCAGGGCGACGGAACCGGTCGACCAGCTGTTGCCCGAGTTGCGTGTCGTGCCGGTGAAGGCGGCGTACGACGACTGCCACACCATGGCGGCGGCCGCGACGATGGCGATGGGTGTGGTGATCGCGGTCCCGATCCTGCGGGCGCGACGAGATGGCTGCTTCATGCGGTTCCCCTTCGACGAGCGGCCCCCGATGGCAACCGCACTGCGCCGCCACTTCGTGCGACGAGCTGCGATAGGGACGATAGTCCCACTTCGGTCAGGGAACCACTGGAATGACGGGAAGCACAAAAGATCCCCCGAAGGGACTAGAGGCCCGGATCACATGTGACCAGGCGGCCGGGCCCTCACTCAGGGTCGACGTTGCGGCGGCGCAGGTAGCGCTCGAACTCCTTGGCGATCGCGTCGCCTGAGGCCTCGGGCAGCTCGCTCGTGTCCCGCTCGTTCTCGAGCGCCTCGACGTACTCGGCGATCTCCTCGTCGCGCGACGTGAGATCATCCGCGCCACGCTGCCACGCCTCGGTCATCTCGGCCAGGACGCCTTGGGGGAGCGGCATGCTCATGGCGTCCTCGAGCGCGCCGAGCAGCGCGAGCGTCGCCTTGGGGCACGGCGGTTCGGCGAGGTAGTGCGGGACGGCGGCCCACAGCGACGCCGTCGCGATACCCTCCTGAGTCGCCATCTCGTTGAGCACCGACGTGATGCCGACCGGACCGCTGTAGCGTGATGGCAGCAGCGACATGCGTTCCATGAGTCGCGGATCGCTCGTCGACCCGCTGACCGGCACCGGGCGCGTGTGCGGGGAGTCCGCGAGCAGTGCGCCGAGCGTGACGAGCTCGGTGACGCCGGCGAGGCGGGCGACCCCGATGACGGTCGAGCAGAATGCCTTCCAGCGGAAGTTCGGCTCGGGGGCCCGCAGCAGGAGCACGTCGCGGTCACCGTGTCGCGGCCGTGCGTGATAGATCTGCGGCGCCGGCCAGGTGATGATGCGCTCGTCCTCGTCGTCACCCACGTGCACCTGCGGCCGTTGCACTTGGAAGTCGTAGTACTCCTCCGGGTCCAGCTCGATCAGCAGCTCGGCGTCCCACTCCTCGATCAGGTGGTCGACGGTGCCGGACGCCGCGTCGGCGGCGTCGTTCCAGCCCTCGAAGGCGGCCACCATCCAGGGGTCGCGCAGGGGCGGGATGTCAGCGCTGGAGGTCACCCCTGCAGCCTATCCCCGCGCCTCGCGCTGCACGTCGACGACCGAGATGCGCCGGCCGTCCAGCTCGGCCACCGTCAACGTCGCGTCGCCGACCTCGACCTCGTCACCGACCTCGGGCATCCGGCCCAGCTGGTCGATGATGAAGCCCGCGACGGTCTCGTACGAGCCGTCGTCGAGCTCGACCCCCGTGACCTCGGTGAAGTCCTCGATGTTGAGGCCACCGTCGAAGTGCCCGTCGCGGCGCACGTCCTGGCGTTCACCCGGCTCACCGGGCAGGTCGTACTCGTCGCGGATCTCCCCGACGAGCTCCTCGACCAGGTCCTCCAGCGTCACGATGCCGTCAGTGCCGCCGTACTCGTCGACGACGAGGGCGATGTGGACGCCGTCGCGACGCATCTGGGTGATGGCCGGCAGCAGGCGGTTGGTGCCGGGCAGGACCGGGATGTCCCGGGCCAGCGCCCCGACCGTCGCGGTCGGGTTGGCCTCGGCCTGCAGCACGTCGCGGACGTGGATGAAGCCCACGATGTCGTCGACGGACTCGCCCGTGACGGGGTAGCGGGAGTGCGGCTTGTCGCGCATCGTCGCGGTCGCCTCGGTCAGCGAGGTGCTGGCGGACAGGAATGCGACGCTGTGCCGCGGCCGCATGACCTCCTTGACGGTGCGCTCGGTCGCGGCGAAGACGTCCTGCAGGATGCGGCGCTCGTCGTCCTCGAACCCCTCGTGCCCGCCCACCAGGTCGCGCAGCTCGTCGTCGGTCATCTCCTCGTTGGTCGCGTGCGGGTTGCCGCCGAGCAGGCGCACCACGGCGTTCGTCGACAGCGACAGGAACCAGATGACGGGGCGCATGACGGTTGCGAACCGTGACAGCGGCGGTGCCACGGCCGTCGCGAGGCCGGCCGACTTCTGCAGCGCGAAGCGCTTGGGCACGAGCTCGCCGAGCACGAGCGACAGGTACGCGATCAGCAGGGTCATGAGGATCAGGGCGACATTGGAGGCTGCGCCCTGGGTCATGCCGAGATCGGTGAGGATCGGGGCGACGTCCGGCGCGAGCGTCGACGCACCGTACGCCGCGGACAGGAAGCCCGCGACCGTGACGCCGATCTGGACCGCGGCCAGGAAGGTGTTGGGATCACGGGCCAGCGATGCGACCTTCGCGCCGCGCCCACCCTGCTGCTCGAGACGGTCCAGCTGGCTGGGGCGCAGCGACACCAGCGCCATCTCGGTGGCCGAGAAGACGCCACCCACCAGCACAAAGACCAGGACCAGGCCGAAGTTCACGAGCGTCTGCTGGTCCATCAGCACCCACCTCCCCGGCTGCCGGAGCGGTGGGTCTCAGGTTTTCGAGGACGCTTCATGCGAAAAGTCTAAAGCGCGTCCACCTGTCATTCGTTCTCGGTGCGGTACCCCAGATTCGGCGAGAGCCACTTCTCGGCCTCGTCGAGCGTCCAGCCCTTGCGGTCGGCGTAGTCCTGCACCTGGTCGCGACCGATGCGGCCGAGCACGAAGTACTGTGACTCCGGGTGCGAGAAGTACAGGCCGCTGACCGACGCGCCGGGCCACATCGCCATGCTCTCGGTCAGCTCGATGCCGGTGTTGGCCTCGACATCGAGCAGCTCCCAGATGGTCTGCTTCTCGGTGTGCTCGGGGCATGCCGGGTAGCCCGGTGCGGGTCGGATGCCGGTGTACTTCTCCTTGATGAGCTCCTCGTTGCTGAGCGCCTCGTGGGGCGCGTGGGCCCAGAACTCCTTGCGGACGCGCTCGTGCAGTCGCTCGGCGAACGCCTCGGCCAGCCGGTCCGCGAGCGACTCCAGCAGGATCGCGCTGTAGTCGTCGAGGTCCTTCTTGAACTCGGCGATCTTGTCGTGGATGCCGGTGCCCGCCGTCACAGCGAAGGCACCGACGTAGTCGCGCAGTCCGGTGTCCTTCGGCGCGACGAAGTCGGCCAGGGACTTGCGGGCAGACCCCTCGCGTCCCTCGCCCTGCTGACGCAGCTGGTGAAGGGTCGTCAGGACGTTCGAGCGGGACTCGTCGGTGTAGACCTCGATGTCGTCGCCGCCGACCTGACTGGCCGGGAACAGGCCGAAGACGCCGTTGGCGCGGATCCACTTCTCCTCGATGATCCGGTCGAGCATCGCCTGCGCGTCCTCGTACAGCTTGCGGGCGGCCTCGCCCGTCGCCGGGTTGTTGAGGATGTCCGGGAAGCGGCCCTTCATCTCCCACGAGTTGAAGAACGGCTGCCAGTCGATGTACTTGCGCAGCTCGTCGAGGGAGTAGTCGGTGAACGTCTTGACGAACTGCGTGCTCGAGCCGTGGCTGTGGTTGCCCTCGGTGTCGGTCGAGACGTCGCGGGCCTGCTGCACCAGCATGCGGGGACGCGGCGGCTTGTACTCCGACCAGTCGATCGGGGTCGCCTGCGAGCGGGCCGCCTCGATGGACAGCAGCGAGCGGGTGTCCTGCCGGGCGGCGTGCCGCTCGCGCAGCACCTCGTACTCGGCAGTGGTCTCGGCCAGCAGCTTGGGCCGCTGCTCGTCCGACAGCAGCGCAGCGACGACCGTCACGGACCGCGACGCATCCTTCACCCAGATGACCGGGCCGTGGTACTTCTGCGCGACCTTGACCGCGGTGTGGGCGCGCGACGTCGTGGCCCCACCGATCATGAGGGGGATGTCGAGCCCCTGACGCTCCATCTCGGCGGCGAAGTTGACCATCTCATCGAGCGACGGCGTGATGAGGCCGGACAGGCCGATGACATCGGCGCCTTCGGCCTTGGCGGCGTCGAGGATCTTCTGCGCGGGCACCATGACGCCCAGGTCGACGACGTCGTAGTTGTTGCACTGCAGCACGACGCCGACGATGTTCTTGCCGATGTCGTGGACGTCGCCCTTGACGGTGGCCATGATGACCTTGCCGTTGCTGCGCTCGACGTCGCCGGGCTGCTTCTCGGCCTCGATGAACGGGATGAGGTACGCGACGGCCTTCTTCATGACGCGCGCGGACTTCACGACCTGCGGCAGGAACATCTTGCCCTCGCCGAACAGGTCGCCGACGACGTTCATGCCGGCCATGAGCGGGCCCTCGATGACCTCGATGGGGCGGCCGCCGCGCGCTGCGATCTCGGCGCGCAGCTCCTCGGTGTCGGACTCGGCGAACTCGTCGATGCCCTTCACCAGGGCATGCGTGATCCGCTCGCCGACCGGCAGCGAGCGCCACTCCTCGGTCGCGACCTCCTTGACGGAGCCGTCGCCGGCGAAGTCCGCGGCGATCTCGAGCAGCCGCTCGGTGCTGTCGGGGCGCCGGTTGAGGATGACGTCCTCGATGCGCTCGCGCAGCAGCTCAGGCACCTCGTCGTAGACCTCGAGGGCACCCGCGTTGACGATTCCCATGTCCATGCCCGCGCCGATCGCGTGGTACAGGAACACCGCGTGAATCGCCTCGCGCACGGGGTTGTTCCCGCGGAACGAGAACGACACGTTCGACACGCCGCCGGAGATCAGCGCACCGGGCAGGTTCTGCTTGATCCAGCGCGTGGCCTCGATGAAGTCGACCCCGTAGTTGGCGTGCTCCTCGATGCCCGTCGCGACGGCGAACACGTTGGGGTCGAAGATGATGTCTTCCGGCGGGAAGCCGACCTCGTCGACGAGGATGCGGTAGGCGCGCTCGCAGATCTGCTTGCGACGCTCCAGGTTGTCGGCCTGGCCGTCCTCGTCGAAGGCCATCACGACGACCGCGGCACCATACTTGCGGCACAGGCGGGCCTCGCGGACGAACTTCTCCTCGCCCTCCTTCATGGAGATCGAGTTGACGATCGACTTGCCCTGCACGCACTTCAGGCCGGCCTCGATGACCTCCCACTTGGAGGAGTCGATCATGGTCGGCACGCGGCAGATGTCGGGCTCGGTCGCGACGAGCTTCATGAAGCGGTCCATCGCCTCGACGCCGTCGATCATGCCCTCGTCCATGTTGACGTCGATGACCTGGGCGCCGGCCTCGACCTGCTGACGGGCGACGGCCAGCGCCGTGACGTAGTCGCCGGCCTTGATCAGGTTGCGGAAGCGGGCCGAGCCGGTGATGTTGGTGCGCTCGCCGACGTTGACGAACAAGGTGTCCTCGACGACGGTCAGCGGCTCCAGGCCCGACAGGCGCAGCGCGTGGCTCGCCTCG
>JAOPXY010000199.1 GCA_025964895.1 Aeromicrobium sp. | reverse complement strand
CTGCCCTACCAGGTCAACCCCGACAACCTGGCCGAGAAGATCGCCGATCTCGCGATCTCCGGCCGCGTGCAGGGCATCGCCGACGTCAACGACGAGTCGTCGTCGCGCGTCGGCCGCCGGCTCGTCGTCAAGCTGCGCCGCGATGCGGTGGCGCGCGTCGTCCTGAACAACCTCTACAAGCACACCGAGCTGCAGTCGAACTTCAGCGCCAACATGCTCGCGATCGTCGACGACGTCCCGCGCACGCTGGCCCTCGACGGTTTCATCAGCAACTGGATCACGCACCAGATCGAGGTCATCCAGCGCCGCACCCAGTACCTGCTCGACGAGGCCGAGGCGCGGGCGCACATCTACCGCGGCCTGGCGAAGGCGCTCGACGCGCTCGACGATGTCATCGCGCTGATCCGCCGCAGCCCCACGGTCGACGAGGCCCGGGAGGGACTCATCGCCCTGCTCGACATCGACGAGCTGCAGGCCAATGCGATCCTCGAGATGCAGCTGCGCCGCCTCGCGGCCCTGGAGCGGCAGAAGATCATGGACGAGCTGGCCAAGCTCGAGCTCGAGATCGCCGACTACCAGGACATCCTGGCCCGGCCCGAGCGTCAGCGCCAGATCGTGTCCGACGAGCTCGCCGAGATCGCCGACAAGTTCGGCGACGACCGGCGCTCGCCGATCGTGCCGGCCGACGGCGACTTGTCGATGGAGGACCTCATCCCCGATGAGGAGGTCGTCGTGACGATCACGAAGGGCGGCTACGCCAAGCGCACCAAGACCGAGCTGTACCGGGTGCAGAACCGCGGCGGCAAGGGCGTCCGCGGGGCGGCGCTGCGCGGCGACGACATGGTCGACCACATGTTCTCGACGACCAGCCACCACTGGATCTTGTTCTTCACGACGGCCGGACGCGTCTACCGCGCGAAGGCGTACCAGCTGCCCGAGGCCGGTCGTGACGCGAAGGGCGGGCACGTCGCCGGGCTCCTGTCGTTCCAGCCCGACGAGGAGATCGCCCAGGTGCTGGCGATCCGCGACTACGAGCAGGCGCCGTACCTCGTGCTCGCGACCCGCAAGGGCCTGGTCAAGAAGACCCGGCTGGCCGACTACAACAGCCCCCGCCAGGCCGGCGTCATCGCGATCAACTTCCGCGACGAGGACGACGAGCTGATCGGTGCCGAGCTGGTCACCCCCGATGACGACCTGCTGCTGATCTCCCGCAAGGCGCAGGCGATCCGCTTCCGTGCCGACGACGAGCAGCTGCGACCCATGGGTCGCGCGACGTCCGGCGTCACTGGCATGAAGTTCCGCGAGGACGACTCGATGCTGTCGCTGTCGGTCATCCGTCGCTCGGCCGACGCGCTCGAGCAGGTCGAGGTGCCCGAGGCCGCCGATCTGTTCGTGTTCACCGTCACAGACGGCGGGTACGCCAAGAAGACGCCGATCGACCAGTACCGCTTGCAGGGCCGTGGTGGACTGGGGATCAAGGCCATGCAGATCACCGAGAACCGCGGTGAGCTGGTGGGGGGCCTCGTCCTCGTCGACACCGACGACGTCATCTCCGTGACGGCCAGCGGTCAGGTCACTCGCAGCCTCGTCTCAGGTGTGAATCCCACCGGGCGTGGCACGATGGGGGTGAGCTTCGTGAAGTTCAAGGGGGATGATCGTGTCGTGACGATCGCGCGCAATGCGGAGGTCCTCCAGGACGAGGCCGTGGCCGAGGTGACCTCGACCGACGAGACTCCGAGCACCGAGGATGGGGATCAGTGACCGACAAGTCAGATGGCGCGAGAGGCGTTCCGGGCGCGACCGCCGGTGACGCCGCTCCGACCCAGGCCATTCCCCGGATCCCGAAACCCGTCTCGGACCAGCCCGCCTCGGGTAAGCCCGCGGCGACGAAGCCGCCGACGACCAACGACTCCAAGGACCCCGCCGTGACCGAGACCGACAAGGGCCGTCCCCGCCGGGCGCCCGCGACGTCGACTCCCGCACCGCCCGCCCCGGCAGCGAAGGCCCCGAGCGTTCCGCCGCCGAGCGCTCCGGCGGCCAAGAAGGCCGAGTCCGAGCCGAAGCGTTCGGCCGAGCCCAGCGGAGGTCCGACGGGACGTCCGCTGACCGCTGCCGAGTACGCACGGACGACGAAGGGGTCCCCCGCGACGACGTCGATCATCCCCGCCGTCCGCGAGAAGATGAGGTCACGCAGGGAATCGTCGCCCGTTGCCACGCTGGCGCCGAACCCCGGCGCCGGATCGGGCCGCCGGGCCAGCCTGCGCCTGACGCACGTCGAGCCGTGGTCCGTGACGCGCCTGGCGTTCTCGATCTCGGTCGCGATGATGATCGTGTCCGTCGTCGCGGTCGTGATCTTCTGGACCGTCCTCAACGTCGCCGGCGTGTGGGACCAGATCAACGACAGCTTCACGACGGTGCTCAGCGACGACAGCACGAGCTTCAACGTGAAGGACTACTTCGGATTCACGCGGGTCGTGGGCCTGACCCTGGTGCTGTCGGCGGTCAACGTCCTCGCGATGACGGCGCTCGCCACGATCGCCGCCCACCTGTACAACCTCGCCGCCCAGCTCATGGGCGGGGTCGAGCTGACCTTCGCCGAGGAAAAGTGAACCACCCCCCGTCCTGGGGCACCGCAGCGGTGAGGTAGAGTTCATCGCTGTTGCGGGCGTATAGCTCAGCTTGGTTAGAGCGCTTCCCTGATAAGGAAGAGGTCCGAGGTTCAAGTCCTCGTACGCCCACTCAACGAGGAGGTCAGATGAAGAAGATCGTCGCCCTCAGCCTCGCGGCTGCAGGTGTCTTCTGGGCCCTCGGCAAGAAGTCGAAGAGCACGCCGACCGACAGCTGGGCGGCGGCCACCGACCAGCTCTGAGCTCACGCTCACCGCACGGGGCCATGGCGCAATTGGTAGCGCACCTGCTTTGCAAGCAGGGGGTTCGGGGTTCGAGTCCCCGTGGCTCCACCACAGACGAACGGCCCCCGTCACCACCCGGACCTTGGGTGGGGACGGGGGCCGTTCGTCTGTGGTGATTCAGAGTGGTGACTCGAGTCGGGCCCCATCGACACGCCTGTGCTCCGCGGCGAAGCCGCCTCGCCGCAGGCGTCCCGCAAGGGATCCCCGTGGCTCCACCACAGCGAACTACTTCGAACCGACGGGCCGGAAGACGTGCACGTTGCGTCCTCAGTCAGATCCAGGACGGTTAAGACTGCCCATGCGAGCGCTTTAAGGCGGCCCAATGGCAGTGGTTGGTGAGGAGATTGTTCAAGCGATCTGAATGGCGTGTTGCGCACCAATATTGAGGACCGGACGGACAGCAGCGATCAATGCTTCCAGTTCCTCGAGGGTGCGGTCCGGCGAGGCACCCAACTCCACGACGGTCGTGGCTCTAGTCAAAGCGACCTGAGCCTGCATCTCCAACCGTGAGAGCTGCTCAGGGGTGAGTCGGCCCTCTTCTGCACG
>JAOPXY010000197.1 GCA_025964895.1 Aeromicrobium sp. | reverse complement strand
CGCGCCGTCTCGGCCTCGCGCAGCTGGCGTGCCCGGCGCTCCGCCGCCCGGCGGCGGGCCTCGCGCTCGGCCTGGGCTGCCTCGAACAGCGCCTTGACCTGTCCGGCCAGGGCCCGGGCGCGCTCCTCGTTGGTGCGCAGTGCCAAACGGGCCTCGGTCTCGGCCCGGCGGCGCGCGGACGCCGCCTCGGCGAGCTGCTCGAGCAGATCGGTGTCGGGCTCCTCCTCCGGGGCCGACTCGGCCTGCGCCAGGCGGTCCTCCAGCTCGGCGAGCCCGGACAGGTCTCCGGCCATGGCCTCCTCGGCGGACGTGATCGCCGCCGACAGCCGCTCCGCCTCTCCCCGGGCGGCGCGCGACGTGGCGCCCAGGTGGCCCAGGTTCTCGGCCACGGCGGCCATCGTCGCGTCGGACTCGTGCAGCTGCGCCAGCGCGGCGTCGACGCGCTCCTGCGCTGCGGCCCGAGCCGTCCGGCCCGTCTCCTGCTCGAAGCGCAGCCGCTCGATCGTGTGCGCCGCCGAGGCGAGGTCGTCGTCGGCCTTCGTGATCGCGGCCTGCACCTCGATGAGGCTCTGCTTCGAGGTGGACCCCCCGGCCGCGAAGTGCGCACCCAGCACGTCGCCGTCGCGCGTCACGGCCGTGACATCGGGCGCGACGCGGATGACCTCCTGCGACTGCTCGAGGGTGTCGACGACCGCGACCTTGAACAGCAGCCGCCGCAGCGCGCCCTGCAGCGCGGGCGGGCCGTCGACGACGTCGATCGCGTACGTCGCGACGTCCGGCAAGCCGGGCCACGTGGAGTCGTCGACCTCGCCGCCGCCCAGCAGCATGCCGGCGCGGCCGAGATCCTCGGCCTTGAGCTTCTCCATCGCCGAGACGGCGGTGTCTAGGTGGTCGACCGCGACAGCGTCGGCCGCGGATCCGAGGGCCGCCGCGATCGCGGTCTCGAAGCCGGCGCGGACGGTCAGCAGGGCCGCGACGGATCCGAGCAGTCCGCTAATCTCGTCGGTCGCGGCGAGCAGCGCGCCCGCGCCGTCCTTGCGGGCCAGGCCCAGCTCGAGCGCCTCCTTGCGGGCGGCGAGCGCGGCCTGCTGGCGCTCGGCCTCCTGCAGCTGGGCGCCGAGCGTCGTGAGCAGCGACGTCGCCTCGTCGAGATCGGCCTCGGCCGCCTCGAGCCGCTCGTCGAGGCCCGACTCCCCCGCGTTGAGCCCGGCGATCTGGTTCTCCAGCGCCGTGAACTCCTTCTGCGCCATCGCCGCCCGGGCCTCGGCCTCGGCGCGCGCCTCAGTGAGCCGTCCGATCTCCTCGCCCGCTGCCGTCGAGCGGCTGCGCAGGGCGTTGACCTGGCCGTGCAGCCGCGCCAGGCCCTCGCGCTGGTCGGCGGCGGCCCGCAACAGGCCTGCGACGCGCCGCTCCTCGGCGGTGTACGCGGTCTCGGCCTCGTTGCGCTCGGCGATGACGATCTCGAGTGCCGCCGTCGCGGCCTCGACGCCCGCGCTGAGCTGCTCGTGCTGTTCCTGGGCCCGCCGCGCGTCGGCTTCGAGCTCTTCGGGGTCACGGCCGGCACGCCGGTCGTCCGACTCGACCGCGGCGAGCCGGACGCGCTCGTTGGCCAGCCCCGCGGTGCCCCGCAGGCGCTCGCGCAGCCCCGACAGGCCGTACCAGGTCTCCTGCGCGGACGACAGCCGCGGCGAGTCCTCGCGCAGCTGGTCCTCCAGCTCGGTCTCCTGCTCACGGGCCGACGCGATCGCCTGCTCGACCGCTTGGCGCTTCTGCTTGAGCGCCGTCTCGTCGGCGAGCTCGGTTGCGATCGTCGTGCGGGCCGTGACGATGTCGTCGGCGAGCAGGCGCGACCTCGCGTCGCGGACGTCGGCCTGGATCACGGCGGCGCGGCGGGCCACCTCGGCCTGTCGTCCCAGCGGCTTGAGCTGGCGGCGCAGCTCGGTGAGGACGTCGTTCAGGCGGGTCAGATTGCCCTGCGTCGCGTCGAGCTTGCGGAGGGCCTTCTCCTTGCGCTTGCGGTGCTTCAGGACGCCCGCGGCCTCCTCGATAAAGCCGCGGCGCTCCTCCGGGGTGGCTCGCAGGACGCCGTCGAGCTGCCCCTGCCCCACGATGACGTGCATCTCGCGCCCGATGCCGGAGTCGCTCAGCAGCTCCTGGACGTCCAGCAGGCGGCACGTGTTGCCGTTGATCGCGTACTCGGACCCACCGTTGCGGAACATCGTGCGCGAGATCGTGACCTCGGTGTACTCGATCGGCAGCGCGCCGTCGGAGTTGTCGATCGTCAGGACGACCTCGGCGCGGCCCAGCGGCGGGCGCCCGGACGTGCCGGCGAAGATGACGTCCTCCATCTTGCCGCCGCGCAGCGACTTGGCGCCCTGCTCGCCCATGACCCACGAGAGGGCGTCGACGACATTGGACTTGCCGGAGCCGTTCGGACCGACCACCGCGGTGATGCCGGGCTCGAGCTGAAGGGTCGTCGAGGACGCGAACGACTTGAACCCACGCAGCGTCAGGCTCTTGAGGTACAACGTGGCTCCTACGAACGGCGGACAGGAGCCACCCTAGTGTGGCCGCTCGTCAGTGCGCGACAGGCTGGGCGAGGTCGCTCGCGGACACGTGGTCCATGCGCTCGTGCAGCGCGGCCAGGAGGCCGTCGTTCTCGATCTTCAGGCGAAGGACCTCGTTCTCGAGGTCGGCGACGCGGCGCCGCAGGGCGGCGGTCTCCCGCAGCTGGTCGGACGTGGGTCCGCCGAGGTATCCGACAAGTGCTTTGGCCATGACTGTTCTCCGCGAGCTGGGCTGCAGATGGGGCTGCAGGGTGTGGGGCTGCTGCAGGTGGTGCCTGGGGGGAAGGGCAGGACGTCGTCTGCGTCTGCCAGTCTCCCACCGTGAGCCGCCTCGGGTCAACTTTGCCGCCGTCGTCGTTAGGGTGTGCGGAATGGACGATCTCTTCCTCTTCGCCCCCGTCGGCGGCGCCTGGCAGTCGGTCTCGCCGCGGCTGGCCTCCGTCCGCCGCATCCTGGTCGCGGGGGTAGCGGCCGCGGCACTCGTGGCGGGTGCCGTGCTGCTGCTCGTGCTGCCGCACCTGTGGTGGATCGGCACCGTCGTCGCGGCGCTCGCCGTCGCCGGGGCGGCCTGGGGCTGGATCTGGGCGGGGCGAAACCAGCGCAGCTGGGGCTACGCGGAGGAGGCCGACGATCTCCTCGTGACCCGCGGGGTCCTGTTCAGGCGACTCGTCGCGATCCCGTACGGACGAATGCAGTTCGTCGACGTGCAGGCCGGTCCGATCGACCGCGCCTTCGGCATCGCGAAGGTCACCTTGCACACGGCGAGCAGCGAGACCGCTGCCGACATCCCGGGGCTCCCCGCCGCGGAGGCGACCCGTCTGCGCAACCGGCTGACCGAGCTGGGCGAGTCGCGTGGCGCCGGTCTCTGACGGCGTCGAGGCGGTGGGCCGTCGCACCCACCCCCTGACCGCGGTCGCCCAGGGCGTCATCATGGCGGTCGCCGTCGCGGCGGGCCTGTTCGGCACGATCGTGACCGGTGACGGCTTCGGCGATCTCCATCCCGTGCTGGTCGTGCTCGTCGCGCTGGCCGGGGGGCTCGTGCTGGGCATGATCGGCGGGTACGTGGGCTGGCTGTTCACGCGCTATGTCATCGACGGCACGGAGCTGCGCATCATGTCCGGCGTCGTGACGAAGTCGTCCCGCCGTATCCCCTACGAGCGCATCCAGTCGGTCGACATCGCCGAGCCGGTCATCGCCCGCGCGCTGGGCCTCGCCGAGCTGCGCATCGAGATGGCCGGCGGCAAGGACTCCCGCACGTCCCTGAAGTTCCTGCGCCTCGCCGACGCCCGCGACCTGCGCCGCGTGCTGCTGGGGCGGGCCCACGGCGAGCAGGCCGCCGAACCGGCCGAGGAGCACCGCAGCGTCATCACGCGTGTTCCCCCGGACCGGGTCATGATCGGGACGGTGCTGTCGCTGGACTTCCTGGCCGCTGCGGCCGGAGCGCTGGTTCTGGTCGTGCTGGCGGTCTGGTTTGGCGGGATCGTGGTGCTGCTCGGCGGCATCCTGCCGCTCGGCACGTGGCTCGCCCAGATCGTCGCTCGGCGCGTCCTGCAGCAGTGGGACTTCACGCTGTCGCGGGGCGAGCGCGGTCTCCGCATCCAGCGCGGGCTGCTGTCGCGCACGTCGCAGACCATCCCCTACGACCGCGTCCAGGGCATCGCGGTCAAGGAGCCGTTCGTGTGGCGGCGCCTGGGCTGGCAGCGGCTCGAGGTCGACATCGCGGGGTACGCGGGCCAGGACGGAGACGACGGCACGTCCTCGTCGACGCTGCTGCCGATCAGCGATCCCCGGCTCGCGGCGGCCGTCGTCGCCGAGCTGATGGCGGGCGCCACGTCGGACGTCGTGCCGACCCCAGTGCCGCGACGGTCGTGGCCGTTCGCGCCGATCGGCTGGCGCCACCGCTGGATCGGCGCGGACGAGTCGGCGTTCGTCGCGCGTCAGGGTTGGATCGAGCGGACGACCAGCATCGTCCCGCACCCCCGCACCCAGTCCGTCGCCCTGAGCCAGGGGCCGCTGCAGCGGTGGCGGCACGTCGCGACGCTGGCGGTCCACACGCCGTCCGGTCCCGTGAACGCGGTCGGACGTCATCTGGACGCCGGCGACGCACGCGCAGCGCTCCTGGCCCAGCTCGACCGGGCCCGCGCGTCGCGGCGCTGATCAGCGCGGACGGACCTGACGGGTCAGCGGGCGCGGAGCCGCTCCATCGTCGACATCGCGTGGAAGACGACGATCGCCGCGATCGTCCCGAGCGCGATGCCGGTGAACTGCATGTCGCCGGTCGTGATGGTCAGGTTGCCGATGCCGATCACGAGGGCCACGGCCGCGGTGAACTGGTTGACCGGCAGCGAGAAGTCGACGTGGTTGTCGATCCAGATCTTGATGCCGATGATCCCGATGAGTCCGTACAGCGCGACCGTCACGCCGCCGAGCACCCCGTCCGGCACCGTGCGGATGATCTCGCCGACCTTGGGCGACAGGCCCAGCAGGATCGCGACGACCCCGGCGACCCAGTACGCGGCCGTCGAGTACACGCGCGTCGCGGCCATGACCCCGATGTTCTCCCCGTACGTCGTGGTGCCGGAGCCACCGGCCGATCCCGCGAGCGTCGTCGCGAGGCCGTCGGCCAGGAGGGCGCGTCCGGTCCGCCGGTTGATCGAGTCGTCCGCCGCGAGGTGCGCGACGCTGCGCACGTGACCCACGTTCTCGGCCACCAGCACCAGGACGACCGGCAGGAACGTCGGCAGCACCGACCACTGGACGTCCGGTGACTGGAAGTCCGGCAGCCCGACCCAGCTCGCGCTCTCGACGGCGGCGAAGTCGATCGCACCGGCGAGCAGCGCGAAGACGTAGCCGACCAGCACGCCGACCACGATCGACAGGCGGGCCACCAGGCCTCGCGCGAACACCGCCACGAGCAGCACGACCGTCAGGGTGACCAGTGCGGTCCACGGCGCCTTCGCGACGTTGTTCGTCGCGGCACTGGAGAGGTTGAACCCGATCAGCGCGACGACGGCGCCGGCTACGACGGGCGGCATGAGCGCCTGGATCCAGCCGGTGCCGGTGATCATGACGATGACGCCGATCAGCGCCAGCATCACGCCGCACGCCAGGACGCCGAACAGGGCCGTGCCGATGTCGTCGCCACCGGCCTTGGCCGCGGTGATCGGCGCGATGAACGCGAACGACGAGCCGAGGTAGCTCGGCAGCCGGTTGCCGGTCAGCACCAGGAACAACAGCGTGCCGATGCCGGAGAACAAGATCGTCGTGGACGGCGGGAAGCCCGTGATGACCGGCACCAGGAACGTCGCCCCGAACATCGCGACGACGTGCTGGGCGCCGAATCCGATCGTCCGGGGCCAGGTGAGGCGCTCGCCGGGTGCGACGATCTCCCCCTCGGTGATGGTGCGGCCGTCTCCGTGCAGGGTCCAGGGCAGGTGCATGCGGGGTCCTCGTCCTCGTCGAGCGCCGGGCGGCGCGCCGCGCGAGAGATTATCCGCCGGAGGTAGCGTCCTCCGCCAGGGGGTCGAGCGGAGCGTCGATGAGTCGGCTGTCGAGCCAGCCGTCGGGCACCGACACCTTCTTCGGGGTGCCCTGTCGACCTCGCGGGGTGCCCAGCTCGGCGACCGGATAGGGCTCCGCCGGGTCGAGGCGACCCAGCAGCCCGTCGAGCTGCGCGTACGACGACACCATGCCGAGGCTGCTGCGGACGTCCTTGCCGGCGGCGAAGCCCTTCAGGTACCAGGCGATGTGCTTGCGGAACTCGATGCAGCCCCGCTCCTCCCCCATGATGCCGCCCAGCAGCTCGGCGTGGCGGCGCATGACGGCGGCGACCTCGCCGAGAGTCGGGAGCCCCAGCACCGTCTCGTCGGCGAACGCCGCCGCGAGGTCGCGGAACAGCCACGGACGTCCGAGGCAGCCGCGCCCGACGACGACGCCGTCGCAGCCGGTCTGCTCGACCATCCGGAGGGCGTGGGAGGCCTCCCAGATGTCGCCGTTGCCGAGTACCGGGATGTCGACGGACGCCTTGAGCTCGGCGATCGACGCCCAGTCGGCGCGCCCGGAGTAGTGCTGGACGGCCGTGCGGCCGTGCAGCGCGATCGCGGCGCAGCCGGTGTCCTGCGCGATGCGGCCCGCGTCGAGGTACGTCAGGTGGTCGTCGTCGATGCCCTTGCGGGTCTTCATCGTGACGGGGACGCCATAGGGTGCGGCCGCGCCCACGGCCTTGGTGAGGATCTGGCCCAGCAGGACGTCCTTCCAGGGCAGCGCCGCTCCCCCGCCCTTGCGCGTCACCTTGGGCACGGGGCAGCCGAAGTTCAGGTCGACGTGGTCGACACCGTGGTCGGCGCACAGGATCTCGACCGCGCGGCCGATCGTGTCGGGGTCGATGCCGTACAGCTGCACCGACCGGAACTGCTCGTTGGGCGCGAACCTCAGCATCGACAGGCTGGTCTTGTCGCCCTCGACGATGCCGCGCGACGTGATCATCTCGCACACGTACAGCCCGCCGCCCTGCTCGGCGCACAGCTGGCGGAATGCCGCGTTGGTGACGCCCGCCATGGGCGCCAGCACGACCGGCGACGGGATCTGGAGGTCTCCCAGTCGCAGGGTGCTGGGCAGCACGGCGGTCGTCATGCCCCCATTGTCCCCTACCCCGTCAGGGCTTCCAGCTGACGGCGTCCGCGGCGGTGCCGGTCTGCAGGACGATCGACTCCAGGGTGCGTCCCGCGGGCACCAGGTAGACGAGGCACAGGGTCGCCGTCGCCGCGGGCAGGAACGTCTGCGGCAGCGTCGCGGTGGGGCACGGCTTGAAGGTTCCGACGATGTCGTTGGCGGGCAGGTGGGTGTTGGTCGAGTCGCGGGCGAAGATCGGCAGGGCGGCCCCGCCGAGCCCGGCCGGTCCGTCGTTCGTGACCGTGACGGTCACGTAGTACGGCGCGGACTTCTTCGTCTCCTCGTCGATGGAGAAGAACCGGAAGTCGTCCATCGAGCCGGGCTCGATCCCGCTCACCGCGACCGTCACGGCGCTCGCCGCGCCGTCACCCACCTGGTGCACCACGGTGGCCGGCCTGCCCACCGTCAGCGTCGTCCCGCCGGGCGTCAGCGTGACACCCGCGGGCAGCTTGAAGCCCGCCGGCAGCGACGCCGAGGGCGTCGGCTCCGGCTCCGGTGCCGGGTCCGACGACGAGCACCCGCCGAGCGCGAGCGCCGCGACGATGCCGGCGGCCGCGAGCCGGACGGCGGTGCTTCTCGATGGCCTCACGCGCCGATTGTCGTGCACGAGGGGTTCAGCAGCCTGGAAGGCGCGCCGCGAGATAGGAGGTGACCTGGTCGAGCGCGATGCGCTCCTGGGCCATCGAGTCGCGCTCGCGGATCGTGACCGCATTGTCGTCGAGCGTCTCGAAGTCGACCGTGATGCAGAACGGCGTGCCGATCTCGTCCTGGCGGCGGTAGCGCTTGCCGATCGCCTGGGCATCGTCGAAGTCGACGTTCCAGAAGCCCCGCAGCTCGGCGGCGAGGGCCCGCGCCTTGGGCGACAGGTCCTCGTTACGCGACAGCGGCAGCACCGCGGCCTTGACCGGTGCCAGCCGGTGGTCCAGCTTCAGGACGGTGCGGGTGTCGGTGCCGCCCTTGGCGTTGGGCACCTGCTCCTCGGTGTACGCGTCGATCAGGAAGGCCATCATCGACCGGTTGACGCCCGCGGCGGGCTCGATGACGTACGGCGTCCAGCGCTCGTTCGTGGCCTGGTCGAAGTACTGCAGGTCCTTGCCGGAGTGCTCTGCGTGCGTCTTGAGGTCGAAGTCGGTGCGGTTCGCGATGCCCTCGAGCTCGCCCCAGGTCGATCCGGCGAACTCGAACCTGTACTCGATGTCGACCGTCCGCTTGGAGTAGTGCGAGAGCTTCTCGGCGGGGTGCTCGAAGAAGCGGAGGTTGTCAGGGTCGATGCCGAGGCCCGTGTACCAGTCCATCCGGATCTTCATCCAGGTCTCCTGCCACTGCTCGTCCGTGCCCGGCTCGACGAAGAACTCCATCTCCATCTGCTCGAACTCACGGGTACGGAAGATGAAGTTGCCCGGCGTGATCTCGTTGCGGAAGCTCTTGCCGATCTGGCCGATGCCGAACGGCGGCTTGCGGCGCGACGTGCCCATGACGTTCGCGAAGTTGATGAAGATGCCCTGCGCGGTCTCCGGGCGCAGGTAGTGCAGGCCCTCCTCGGACTCGACGGGGCCGAGGAACGTCTTGAGCAGGCCGTTGAACATGCGCGGCTCGGTCCACTCGCCGCGGGTGCCGCAGTTGGCGCACACGATGACGTCCATGCCGACCGCATCGGGGTCGTCGAGGCCCTTCTTCTCCGCGTACGCCTCCTGCAGGTGGTCCTGGCGGTAGCGCTTGTGGCACTTCTGGCACTCCACGAGCGGGTCGACGAACGCGGCCAGGTGGACGGACGACTACCACACGGCGGTGGGCAGGATGACCGTCGAGTCGAGGCCGACGACGTCGTCGCGGCTCTGCACCATGGACCGCCACCACTGGCGCTTGATGTTGTCCTTGAGCTCGACGCCCAGCGGGCCGTAGACCCACGCGGACTTGGTGCCGCCGTAGATCTCGCCGCACTGGTAGACGAATCCCCTGCGCTTGCTGAGGCTGATGACGTGGTCGACGGTCGTTGCCATGAGGGGATGTTTCCAATCCGGCTGGGTGTCGGCGGGCCTGTGTCGTCATCGTGATGACGGACGCCCGAGGGTGCGGTCCACCTTACCGGCGGGGTTCCCGCCGCCGGGAGGGCACATCGAATTGACTATGATTCCCACTGGCTTTGAGAATCATTGTCATGAAGAAGTCGCTCGCCCTGCTCACGGCGCTACCGCTCGTCGCCCTCCTTGCCGCGTGCGGCGGCTCCGCCGAGAAGGACGGCAAGCCATCGGTGGTCACCTCGTTCTATGCGCTCAACTTCGTCACCGAACGAGTGGGCGGCTCGGTCGTCGACGTGGAGAACCTGACGTCCCCCGGCACCGAGCCGCACGACCTCGAGCTCAAGCCTCGGCAGGTCGCATCCGTGCAGGACGCCGATCTCGTCGTCTACGAGGAGCACTTCCAGACCGCCGTCGACGAGGCTGTCGAACAGGCCGGACGCAGCAAGGACGACACGATCGATCTCGCGTCACTCGTCGAGCTGCTGCCGGCCCAGGGCGAGGACCATGCGCACGACGATCACG
>JAOPXY010000169.1 GCA_025964895.1 Aeromicrobium sp. | reverse complement strand
CGATCCGCTGGCTGGACGCCTTGCCCGGCGAGTAGTTCGGCACCCGAACCAGGGCGGAGCGGTTCGCCTGCCCCCAGCACACGGTGGTCGGCGCCTCGCCGCCGATGACCAGCCGCTTGTAGGAGTTCACCCACTGGTTGGTGACGACCGCGATCTCGGCGGCGTGCTTGAGCACCCCGGCGATGAACTGGCGGCCGGTCTTGGACAGCTGGTACTCCGCGCCCGGCTCGTAGAAGGCGTTCTCGTCGCCCTCGAACAGCGAGACATGCGTGTGCATGCCCGAGCCGGGGTGCTCGGTGAACGGCTTGGGCATGAAGGACGCCCACTTGCCCTGGCTCAGCGCGACCTCGCGCACCACGGTGCGGAACGTCATGATGTTGTCGGCCGTCGACAGGGCGTCGGCGTACCGCAGGTCGATTTCCTGCTGGCCCGGTCCGCCCTCGTGGTGGCTGAACTCGACCGAGATGCCCATGTTCTCGAGCATCGTGATGACCTCGCGGCGGAAGTCCTGACCGCCGCCCTGCGCGGTGTGGTCGAAGTAGCCGCTGTCGTCGACGGGGACCGGACGATCGCCCTTGTCGGGCTTGCCCTTGAACAGGAAGAACTCGATCTCGGGGTGCGTGTAGAACGTGAACCCGGCCTCGGCGGCCTTCTGCAGCGCGCGCTTCAGGACGTGACGCGGATCGGCGTACGACGGGGTGCCGTCGGGCATCAGGATGTCGCAGAACATCCTCGCCGTGGCGGGAGTCTCACCGCGCCACGGCAGGATCTGGAACGTCGACGGATCGGGCTTGGCCAGCATGTCGGCCTCGTGCACGCGCGCGAAGCCCTCGATCGCGGAACCGTCGAAGCCGATGCCCTCGGAGAACGCGCCCTCCAGCTCAGCCGGCGCGATGGCCACCGACTTCAGGGATCCCAGGACGTCGGTGAACCACAGACGCACGAAGCGGACGTCGCGCTCCTCGAGCGCGCGCAGGACGAAGTCTTCCTGTTTTCCCATGGCGCAAGTCTCGCACGCGGATTGTTACAGCGTTGTTACGCGCGTTTCATGGGTCTTCGCCGATGAGACGCGAGACACCTGCCGATAGTCTCGGCGCATGCCTCAGCTGCGCCTCGCCCTTGCCCAGGTCAACGCGACGGTCGGCGACCTGGCCGGCAACGCCGACCTCGTCGTGGAGTTCTGCCAGCAGGCACGCGCCGAGGGCGTGCACCTCGTGGTGTTCCCCGAGATGGTGCTGACCGGCTACCCCATCGAGGACCTCGCGATGCGCGCGTCGCTCATCAAGGCGTCCCGGGAGACAGCGGTCTCGCTCGCGGCGCGGCTGCAGGACGAGGGCTGCGGCGACGTCGTCGCGGTCGTCGGCTTTCTCGACCACGCCGACGGCATGGACGAGGGCCTCGGCATCCCCAAGAACGCGCCCCTGAACTCGGTCGCCGTGATGCACGGCGGGCACATCGTGGCGCGCCAGGCCAAGCACCACCTGTGGAACTACGGCGTCGGCGACGAGATCCGCAACTTCGTCGCCGGCCACACGATCAACATCGTCCAGATCGGCGGGATCGACGTCGCGCTCGCGATCTGCGAGGACCTGTGGCGCGACGGCCCGTCGGCCGCCGCGAAGGCCGCGGAGGCCGCGCTGCTGGTCGTCCCGAACGGCTCGCCGTACGAGGCCGACAAGGACGACGTCCGGCTCGAGCTGTGTTCGCGACGGGCGCGCGAGGGCGAGTGCGTGCTGGCCTACGTCAACCTCGTCGGCGGGCAGGACGAGCTCGTCTTCGACGGCGACTCGATCGTCGTCGACCAGGACGGCACGGTGCTGGGTCGCTCGGGCCAGTTCGGCCCCGAGCTGCTCGTCGTCGACCTCGACCTGCCGGCCGCGACGCCGACGATGCCGGACGCCGACGAGCGTTTCGGCGGGCTGGCCATCAAGCGCACGATCATCTCGGCGGAGCCGTTCCCGGCCTACGAGCCGCGTCCCACCGTGCACCAGGAGCGCCTGCCCCGGCACGAGGAGATCTGGACGGCGCTCGTCACGGGCCTGCGCGACTACGTGCACAAGAACGGCTTCTCGTCGGTGCTGTTCGGCATGTCCGGCGGCATCGACTCGACGCTCGTCGCCGCGATCGCGGTCGACGCCCTCGGCGCCGACAAGGTCTTCGGTGTCTCGAATCCCAGCGCGTGGTCGAGCGAGCACTCGACGTCCGACGCGGCCGAGCAGGCACGCCGCACGGGACTGACCCTGCAGACCGTGCCGATCGCGCCGATCTTCGACACGTACCAGGACGCGCTGCACCTCGACGGGCTCGCCGAGGAGAACCTGCAGGCCCGCATCCGCGCCGTCATCTGGATGGGCCTGTCGAACCAGCACGGCCACCTCGTGCTGGCGTGCGGCAACAAGTCCGAGCTGGCGACGGGGTACTCGACGATCTACGGCGACGCCGTGGGCGGCTACGCGCCGATCAAGGACGTCCCCAAGACGCTCGTCTGGGAGCTCGCGACGTGGCGCAACGCGTGGGCGGCCGAGCGCGGCGAGACTCCACCGATCCCCGAGGACACGATCAGCAAGCCGCCGTCTGCCGAGCTGCGCCCCGGACAGCTCGACTCGGACTCCCTGCCACCGTACGACCTGCTCGACGCCGTGCTCGACGCGTACGTCGAGCGCGACCTCGGCTCGGCCGACGTCATCGCGGAGGGGTTCGACCCGGCGCTCGTGGAGCGCGTCATCGGCCTTGTCGACCGCGCCGAGTACAAGCGCCGCCAGTACCCGCCGGGACCCAAGGTGTCGCGCCGCAACTTCGGCCGCGATCGCCGCGTGCCCATCACGCACCGCTGGCGGGAGAAGCTCTGACGGAGCCACCATCGTCCAGTGGTCCCCAGCGACACCCGAGACCCCTACGATGAGGTCCACGTGACGCCGGGCTACCGCTGCCCGGCCAACGAGGGTCCGTCCGTCCACGCAGGGTAGAGGAGCGCGTCTGTGCCGGCCTTCGACGTCACCAGGTGGCGCTGGAACCTCGTCGGTGCGCTCGGCTGCGTCATGCAGCTGGCCGTGCTCACCGCGTCGGCGGCCCACATCGGGACCCTCGACCGCACGATGACCCTGACACTCGCTGGCGCCGCACTGCTCTGGGCCTCGGCGGTCGTCGCGTGCCTGTGGACCGATCGTGCCGGACGGACGTTCCCGGCGCTCGTGTGGCCGTTCCTCGCATGTGCCTCGCTCGCTGCGGCCGCCGGCGTCGATCCCGCGGCGACCTCGACCTTCCCGGGCATGCTGACGCTGTGCTTCGGCTTCATCGGCCTGACGCAACCGCCCCGTCGCAGCTGGATCCTTGTGCCCGTCGCGCTGCCGACCCTCGCCGTCGCAATGGACATGGAACCCGTGCAGTTCGCCGTCCGCGGCCCGCTGACGCTGATGGTGTGGCTGCTCGTCGCCGAGCTGCCGGCCCAGCTGCTGTCGCGCCTGCGGCAGCAGGAGGCCGAGCTGAGGCGGCTGGCGAGCACCGATCGGCTCACCGGCCTGCTCAACCGCCACGCGCTGGAGGATGCCCTGCAGGACACGACGCAGCAGGACGCCGTCGTCCTGCTCGACCTCGACGGCTTCAAGGAGCACAACGACCGGCTCGGCCACGTCGCGGGCGATGCGCTGCTGAGCGCCTTCGGCGCGATGCTGAGGCAACAGTGTCCCGGCGGCCAGTGGTACCGGTACGGAGGAGACGAGTTCCTCGGCATCTTCGCGCACACCTCGCTCGCCGATGCCCGCAGCGTCGTGGACGGGCTGAGGGCGGCCAGGGACGATCCGCCGTTCAGCACGGGCGTCGCCGCCGGCGGCCCGCTCGCCCTGTCGGACGCTGATCACGATCTCTACCGCGCCAAGCGCGAGCGCTGAGCCGTCGTGCCGAGTATCTCCGCGCTGGAATACGCCTGACACGTCCTATGACGTCATTCACAGTCGGTGGCGTCCGCAGCGTCATCTGGCAGGCTGGAGACATCCGTGGACTCCGTCGGGAGCTGCGAGACGAACAGGAGAACCATCATGGTCGACACCACCCGTGAAGAGACCGCGCCCTACGGCACCGGACCTGCCGCGGCGGCAGGGCCGGCAGCCCGCAGGCGCATCCGCACCCACACCCTGCAGCAGATGAAGGACCGCGGCGAGAAATGGACGATGCTGACCGCGTACGACCAGTACACGGCGGCCATCTTCGACGAGGCCGGGGTCGAGGTGCTGCTGGTCGGCGACTCGGCGTCGAACAACGTCTACGGCAACGAGAGCTCGCTGCCGGTCACGGTCGACGAGCTGATCCCGCTCGTGCGCGCGGTCTCCCGCTCGGCGAAGCGCGCCCTCGTGCTGGCCGACCTGCCGTTCGGGTCGTACCAGGGCTCGCCCGAGCAGGCCTTCCACACGGCCGTCCGGTTCATGAAGGAGTCCGGCGCGCACGCGGTCAAGCTCGAGGGCGGCCTCGCG
>JAOPXY010000067.1 GCA_025964895.1 Aeromicrobium sp. | reverse complement strand
CAGGCGACACTGTCGCGACCGTCGCGGTACAGGCACAGGCCCGCCGTCACGAACCGCTCGCCCAGCTCAGCCTCGTAGTGGTCGCTGAGTCGCTCGCGGGCCTCGAGCAGCACCGGGTCGGGGAGCTCGGCGCCGACCCCGTAGTGCGCGAGCAGGCGCGGCACGTCGACGACGCGGTCGTACATCTCGCGGCGCTCGGCCTGCCACGGCACCTGCGACTGCAGGCGCAGGAACACCTCGTCGGACCCGCTGACCCAGCCCGGCAGCACGTCGACCCAGGCGCCGTCGCCGAGGTGCGTTCGCTGCGGCACCAGCTCGCCGATCTCGGGCTGCAGGCCCGCGTCGAGCAGCGACCCCTGGTAGTAGTCCGTCATGCCGCGATCCTACGCCGGATCGAACACATGTTCTACCCTCGGCGGGCACTACGCTCCCTGCATGGACACCGCCTGGGACCGGCTGCTCGATCTGCTCGATCACCTGACGTCCGCGCCGGGCCGGACTCCCACGGCCGAGCTCGAGCGGACGTTCTCCGGGCTGGCCGCCGAGGCGATCGCCGCCGGCGACATCGACACAGAGCTGCACGTGCCGGACGTCGCCCGCTGGCTCGCGGGGCTCGTGATCGCGCACGCGGCCGTCCGAACGGCCCATCCCGAGGTGGACCCGGACGCCGACCTGGCGGATCTTCGCCGCATCGTGACGCGCTGGCTCCACCCCGCCCGGCCCCGCTGAGACGGTCAGCGGCTGACCGAGCCCCGCACCTGCGCGAGGTACACGAGCGCCGCGACGATGCCGATCAGGTTGAGCAGGCCGAGGGGATTCCACAGCACGAGGTGGGCGGCCAAGGCCAGGCCGAGGATGATCAGCCACGTCTGCTTCGGGAGGGTGTCGAGCGCGTCGAGCTGCGACGGCCGGCGCGTCACGCAGTCGACCAGCGCGAACCCCTTCACGACGAACAGCACGATCGACAGGATCATCAACAGGCCGCTCTGCACTTCGAACATGACCGAAGGCTACTCCGGACGCGCACGAGGCGGGCCCCCGCCAGGGAGCCCGCCTCGTGCGGTGATGCTGCTGGTCAGGCGTCCGTGGACGGCGCCTTCGGCGCGGCGGCCGGAGCCTTCTCCGCCGCGGTCGAGGCCGACGCGGTGGTCTTCTTCGCCGCGGTGGACGTCGACGACGTGGCCTTCTTCGCCGCGGTGGATGTCGACGACGTGGCCTTCTTCGCCGCCGGTGCCTTCTTCGCGGCCGGGGCCTTCTTGGCCGCCGGGGCCTTCTTGGCCGCCGGAGCCTTCTTGGCGGCCGGAGCCTTCTTGGCGGCCGGAGCCTTTTTTGCCGGGGTGCGCTTGGCCGGCTCGGGCGTCTTCTTGACCGTCGTGTCGACGGTCTCGGCGGCCTTGCGGACCGTCGTGGGGGCCTTCGAGGTCACCTTCGTGACCTGCGCCTTGGCGACCGAGACGTAGTCGAAGGCCAGCTTCTGGGCGTCTGCGGCGTAGGCACGGGCCTGCTTCGCGACGTCGTCGATGACGTCCTCGACGCTGTCCTCGGCCTTGTCGAAGAAGTCGTCCGCCGACTTCATGATGTCCTCGACCGTGAGGCCCTTGGTCTTCTTCGCCAGGTCGCTGTAGGTGCTCGTCGCGGTGCCGACGGCGACCTGCGCGAATCCCTGGGCCTGCTTCTGGAGGTCGGCGATGTCGATCTTCTTGATCGTCTCGGGCAGTCCCCGGACGTCGTCGACGAGGGCCTTGACCTGCGTGGTGATGGTGTCGGTGATGGTCATGAGTTCTCCTTCGGAGGGGTGGTCTCCTGATTGGCTTCGGTGACGGTCGCTGCCAGCTCGGTGTCCGTCGCCTCGTCGCTGCCGACGAAGGATCGGTAGATGTCGAGCATGGCGGTCTTCTGACGCTCGGTGAGCCGCTGGTCGAGGGCGATGGCGTCCTCGACCATGCGCGCTCCGCTCTCGTCGGCATCGAGGATGCCGGCGCGGACGTAGAGCGACTCGGCGGAAATCCTGAGCGCCTTAGCGATCTGCTGCAGGACCTCTGCCGACGGACGACGCAGGCCTCGCTCGATCTGGCTGAGGTACGGATTGGACACGTCCGTGAGCTCAGACAGCTGCCGGAGCGACATCTGCGCCTGACCCCGTTGCTCACGCAGGTAGTCGCCCAGTCCTTCGACGGTCCTCTGCATGCTCAGCTTGGCCATGCCTCCATAGTGCTTGCAAAAGTTAGCAAATGCAAGCATGGGTGGCTGCGAGGTGAGTCACAACGATGCATCTGCCCAGGTCAGAAGGCAGTTCGGAGCTCGCCGACCTGCTTGCCGCCGCCCAGGACGACGGGACGTTCGTGCAGGACCGCGCCGTCGAGACCGCTCAGCTCGAGCATCCGCCCCATGACCGCGTACAGGGGCCGCTCGCCCCCGTCCTCGATCTTCAGCGCGCAGGCCGAGCCGTCGGGCAGCCCGACCACATAGACGCTCTCGGCGCCCGACTTGGCGACGAGCCCGGGGAACGCCGCCATCAGGGCCCGCTCGGCGCGCGTCGTGCCGCTGACGTACTCGGGGTGCTCGGCCATCGCCGCGACGAGTCGTGCCCCCGGCGAACCGGCCGGCGACCGCATGATGCGCCCGACGGCCCGAGCGAGCTGCTGCAACGGCGTCGCGAGCAGCGGCGCACCGCATCCGTCCGTGCCGATGACCGACGGCGGACCCTCGGTGAGGCCCGTGAACGCGCCCGTCACGACCTGCTGCAGCGGGTGCTCCGGGTCGAGGTAGTCGTGGGTGCTCCAGTCGTTGACGACGCACGTCAGCAGCATCGCGGCGTGCTTGCCCGAGCAGTCCATGTAGATCGGCGCGCGCGTGCCGCCGGCGCGCAGCAGATCGGCGTGGACGTGCGGGTCGAGCGGGTACGAGGGCGGGGTCTGCAGCGCGGACTCGTCGAGATCGGCCAGCGCGAGGATCTCGCGGACACCGTCGAGATGCAGCTGCTCGCCGGAGTGGCTGGCCGACGCCAGCGCCAGGAGCCGCCCGTCGAGGGGCAGGCCCGCCTCGAGCATCGCGAGCGCCTGGATCGGCTTGTTGGCCGATCGCGGGAAGATCACGGTGCCCGGATCGCCCAGCGACCACACGACGTCCCCGTCGGGATCGACCCGGACGGCGACACCTCGGTGACGGCTCTCCACGAACCCTGAACGGACGACCTCGGCCAGAACTTCCACGCATCCGAGCCTAGGCCACCGTCCGGTCTCCGGGCCGTCGTCGGCGATTGGCTTTCGTCCTGGAGCAAATTTCGTTTACGCTGTCCGGGAACTGGTTGGGACGCTCGGGTCGCTCCACTCCAGCACGAATGCACCACGGCACGACGGATGCGGCCCGCGGCTCGACAAGGACATCCTGACTCCTATCAGCTCGAGGTCAACACCCATGCGCAGAGCACTCGTGGCCGGCATCGTCGGTCTTCTCGTCGTGACGGGGCTGCAGGCGCAGCCCGCCAGCGCGGCCTCCAAGAAGCCGGCCAAGGTCGGGCTCGTCTCATTCGTCAAGGCCAACTACAACCGCGCCAACGGCACCGCGTCGCTGTCGCTGGACTGGCCCGACGCCAAGCGTGCCGACAAGTACGAGATCTTCTACTCGCGCAACTACTCGATGAGCAAGGCGAAGCTGAAGAAGTCACGGTCGAGCAAGATCACGCTGACCAAGCTCGCGGCCGGACGTGACTACTTCGTCCAGGTCCGCGCCGTCAACGGCAAGAAGCGCGGCAGCAGGTCGACCCGTGTCGGCCACACCGCAATCGTGCGTCCCGGTCCCACCTCGAACGCCCTGCGCCTCCGGGTCATGACCTACAACGTGTGCAGCGACGTGTGTGACACCAGCGTCACGACGCGATACTCGTGGGCCACGAACCGCCAGGGGCCGGCCGTCGAGCGCATGGTGGCCGGCAACGCCGACATCATCGCGACGCAGGAGGCCGGCAAGCTGTCGGTCGTCCCGCCGGGCTACACGCAGGCCGTCTACAAGAGCGCCAAGCGCCTGTTCTACAAGACGTCACGCTTCGACCTCGCCCCCGCCACGACACCTGCTCCCGTGCGGCCGCCGGACGACAAGAACGGCTGCAGCCCGACGTACGCCTGGGGTCAGCCCACCGGCTACATCTTCCTGGGCCGCCACTCCAAGGGGTGCCGGTACGCGGTCTGGGCCGAGCTGGTCGACAAGGCCACCGGCAGGAGCGTCCTAGCCGTCGACGTCCACACCGTCAGCGGCGAGAGCAAGGACGTGACCGAGAGCCGTCGCCAGGAGATGGTCACGCTCCTGGACAACGTCAAGCGCGCCAACCCCAAGAAGCTCCCGGTCCTCTACGCCGGCGACTTCAACTCGCACAAGAACTCCGCCAACGACGTCGTCCGCCCCGTCATGAAGGCCAAGAAGCTGTACGACGCGTACGACGTCGCCCGCTCGCTGACGAACCAGCACGTCAACAGCTACAACAGCTTCCGCGTCTCGCCGCGCATCGGCTACAAGTGGGGAGACCACCTCGACAAGGTGTGGGTCGATCCGTGGACGACCCGCGTCGACGCCTGGTACAACGCAGCGCTGATCGGCGCCGACGGTCTCATGGTCAAGCCGATCCCGTCCGACCACAGCCCCGTCGTGGTCGACCTGCGGATCGGCTGAGGGCTGTAGGGCGCACCATCTAGACTGATCGCACCTGTCCGACCGTCTCCTGGAGTCCTGCCGTCGCCACCCGAAGAAAGATCGCTGCACCCCGTCGGCGCGCTGACCCCGCCGAGCGATCGACTGCCTCTCGACGCCTCGCCGGACGCCGCCGGCGGCGGGGCGGACGTCGCCGCCTCCTGGTCGGCGCGCTCAGCCTGCTGCTGCTCGCCGCCCTCGTCGGCGGGCTGGCGCTGACCGGCGGGGGCCAGCGGGTGCTGGCCCAGACGGACGATCTCGACGCCCCGTCGGACGTCACGGCGAAGCCGCTGTCGCCGACGAGCGTCGAGATCGACTGGCGGGGCTCGCGCGACGTCGACTCGTACGTGATCAAGGTCGGCGACGACCGGGCGCTCACGTCCGCCGTCACGACGACCGTCCCCGCGGCCACCGGGACGTCCACGACGCTGTCCGATCTGGTCGCGACGACCCCCGGCGGTGAGCGGTACTACCGCATCGACGCGGTGCGCGACGGCAAGGTGCGCTCATCGCGCACCGCGTCGTTCTCGATGATGCCCGACGCGATCCGCGGCTTCGAGGTCCAGGACGTCACCGCCGGCGGGGTCAAGGTGCGCTGGAAGGAGACCGCCAACGCCCGCCAGTTCGACATCACGATGGCCCGCGACGAGGCGTTCACCGAGAAGGCGACGACGGTGCGCACCGTCGAGGGCGGCACCGAGCTCGTCGCCAAGGGCCTCAAACCGGCGACGAAGTACTGGATCAAGATCCGTCCGGTCAACGGCGACCAGCTGGGGCCGTTCACCGGTGCCCTGTCGTTCCGCACCATGGTGCGTGAGACGTCCTTCAAGATCGCGACGTGGAACGTCTGCTCCGAGGCCTGCAGCGGCTACGAGGGCCGCGCCGCGGTCATGGCCGACTTCCTCGACGCCAACGAGGTCGACATCTTCGGGCTGCAGGAGGCCGGCGGCGTGCGCGTCGGCGCCGTGACCGACCGGATCTTCAGCGGCCACTCGCGCGAGTTCGTCCGCGCCGAGGGCGGCGCGAAGGCGAGGTACGTCTTCTACCGCCCAGCCCTGTTCGAGCAGCTCGACGGCGGGAGCTTCGACATCGGCGACGGCCGTGACACGACGTGGGCCAAGTTCCGCGTCACGGCGTCCAAGCGGGAGTTCTACTACGTCGACGTGCACCTAGACAACGGCAAGGGCAAGGCGGACGACGCCCGGCGCGCCGGCGAGATGAAGCGCATGCTCGCGACGATGGCATTCATCAACACCGACGGCACCCCGATGATCTATGCCGGGGACTTCAACTCCGGCGTGCACCGCGACCAGGACACTCCCGGGGTCATGATGCGCACGGCGGGCCTGGCCAACACCGAGCTGCTCACCCAGAGCGTCGAGAACGCCGGTATCAACACGGGGCACACGTTCAGCACCGAGGTGCTCGACTCCGGTGCCCACATCGACCACATCTGGGTGACCCCCGAGTTCGAGGTCGACTCGTGGAAGCAGCTCGTCCGCATCACCAACGGCCGCTACACGACACCGGTCGTGTCCGACCACAATGCCGTCAGCGCCGTCGTGGCGCTCGATGTGCAGCAGAAGTCACTCGGCAAGGAGACGCCGACGACGACGCTCGACGGCCTCTCGGCGCCGCTGCCGGCGGCGTCGGGCCCGACGCCGCCGCTAGGATGACGCGGTGCCGACACCCGCGAGCCTCGAGTCCTTTCACGCAGTCATTCCCGCCGGCGGCGCCGGCACGCGCCTGTGGCCGCTGTCGCGATCGGGCCGCCCGAAGTTCCTGCTCGACCTCGACGACTCCGGGCGAAGCCTGCTGCAGCAGACGTGGGACCGGCTGAACGCGCTGATTCCCGCCGAGCGCATCCACGTCGTGACCGGCACCGCGCACGCCGACGCGATCCGTGAGCAGCTGCCCGAGCTGACGGGCCTGCTGGTCGAGCCCTCGCCCCGCGACTCGATGCCGGCCATCGGCCTCGCGGCCGCCGTCATCGAGGCCGACCATCCCGGTGCGGTCATCGGCTCGTTCGCTGCCGATCACGTCATCGACGACCAGGCGGCGTTCGGCGCGGCCATCGAGCAGGCCGTCGCGGTCGCCCTGGCCGGGCGCGTCGCGACGATCGGCATCGCGCCGACGGGGCCGTCGACGGCGTTCGGCTACATCGAGTCCGGCGAGCCGCTCCCGGTCGACGGCGCGGGCTCGGCGCGAGCCGTCACGAGCTTCGTCGAGAAGCCCGATGCCGCGACCGCGGCGGCGTACCTCGCGAGCGGCCGGTACAGCTGGAACGGCGGCATGTTCGTGACCCGCACCGACGTCCTGCTCGATCACCTGGCCCGCCTGCAGCCCGGGCTCCACGCGGGGCTCACGCGCATCGCCGCGGCCTGGACGACGGACGGCCGTGCGGACGTCCTGGAGCAGACGTGGCCGACCCTCACCAAGATCGCGATCGACCATGCGATCGCCGAGCCGGTGTCCCTCGAGGGCGGCATGGCCGTGGTACCCGGCACGTTCTCGTGGGACGACGTCGGCGACTTCGCCGCGCTGCAGGACGTCGGAGCGGCCTCGTCGGCCGACGCGATCTGGGTGGACGCCGACGGCCTCGCGATCTCGCAGGACGACACCCCGATCGCGGTCGTCGGCCTGCACGACGTCATCGTGGTGCGGACCCCCGACGCCCTGCTCGTGGTCGCGCGCGATCACGCCCAGCAGGTCAAGGAGGTCGTGGCCGAGCTCAAGCGTCGCCGGCGCGACGACCTCGTCTGACCTCGGGGTGGCGCTCGCCGAACGGCGGCACCAGATCGACCAGACGGCCGATCGGGGCGTTGGGGTCGGCCGTGTAGGCCTGTGCCACCTCGCCCGTGCCGACGACGCGGATGTCGCCGTCCTCGGGACCGGCGTAGACCGAGGCGCCCCGGCGCACCTTGAGCCGCTCACCGGCGGCGTTGACCAGCTCGACCTCACCGCCGGTGCACACCACGATGCGTCGCTGCGCCGGCGGCAGCATCGTGCCCTCGGGCTCGGCGTTCGAGCACTGGCTGACCGCGAGCGCGAACTCGGTGACGTCCGGGACGAACAGCTCCGTCGAGAAGCCGAATGGCACGGGGGTGACGCGGGCCAGCCGCGACATGCCCTCGTCGAGGCACTTGACGAGCCCCTCCGGGTTGAGCGGCTTGGTCGTGAGCCCGGCCCTCAGCACGTTGTCGGAGGCCGCCATGACCTCCAGGCACATGCCCTTGAGATGCGCGTGGATGATGCCGGCGCCCAGGAATGCCGCCTCGCCGGGCTGCAGCGTCAACCGGTTGAGGGTCAGCGAGATGATGACCCCGACGTCGTCGGGGAAGTGCTCGGCGATCTGGATCACGGTGACGTAGGCGCGTCGCACGTCGATGCCGACCGCGACGAGCTCACGGCACGCCGCCACGATCGCGCCGATCTCGTCCGACGAGACGCCGTGGGTCAGCAGCCGCTCGACGAGCCGCACGAGACCCGGGAAACCGGGATGGGCGTTCAGCTCGTCGGCGAGCTCGCGTGCCAGTGGGGTGTCGATGCCGTGCAGGACGCGCAGGATCTCGGCGGTCGGGCGGAAGCCGACCAGCGTGTCGAACGTCGTCAGCGCGTACGCCATCTCCGGCTTGTGGGACGGATCGCGGTACGTGCGCTCGGGCGCGTCGAGGGGGATGCCGGCGGCCTCCTCGGCGTCGAAGCCGGCCCGGGCCATCGCCGCGTCCGGGTGCACCTGCAACGACAGCGGCCGGTCGGCGGCGAGGATCTTGAACAGGAACGGCAGGTCACCGGCCACCTCCGAGAGGGGCACGGGACGGTCCTGCGCTGTCACCTGCGACGGGCCGAGCGGGTGCGTGCCCATCCAGACCTCGGCCAGCCGGGTGCCGTCGGACTCCTGCCCGAGGAACCGGGGGATGTCGGAGTCGGAGCCCCACTCGTAGTTGCGAGAGGAGTTGTCGAGCAGATACATCAGTCACCTCGTTGTGGGGGTCCCGGGGCCTGGCCCAGTGTAGGACCTATTTGTGACGGGGCTTCTTGCCCTCGATCGACTTCGCGACCGACTTCTTCTCGTACGGCCCCTTGTCCGCCGCGGCCTTGGACGGGTAGGGGCGGTTCTCATGGTGGGGGCCCCTCCCGCTTGCGGGGGCTTTCTTGAACGGCGGCTTGTTGCCCTTGCGGTCCTCGCGGGTGCGCCGGATCGGGGGGCCGGAGTCGCGCTGCAGGTCGATCAGCTTGCCCGAGATGCGGGTGTTGGCCAGCGCCTCGAAGACCGCGTCGGGCAGATCGGCCGGCAGCTCGACGAGCGTGTGGTCCTGGCCGATCGTGATCTTGCCGAAGTCGGAGCGCTTGAGGCTGCCCTCGTTCGCGAGCGCGCCGACGATCGCCGACGGGCCGACCTTGTGCCGCTTGCCGACCGCGACGCGATAGACGGCCGCACCCTCGGCGGGCAGCCGGTCGCTGCGGTCGAAGCCGGCCGGCTTGCGGCGCGGGTCGCCCGCGTCGTCGCGGTCGCGGGGCGCCTGTTTGGCCTTGGGCGGGTCGGGCCGCAGGAAGAAGTCCTTGTCGGCCTGGCTCATGACGGCGAGGGCCGCGGCGACGTCGGTCATCGAGACGTCGTTCTCCGATGCGTACTCCTCGACCAGCGAGCGGAAGGCGTGGAACTGCGGCGAGCCCATGCTCGACGTGATCGCCTGGGCGAAGCGGCCCGCGCGGCGCTCGTTGACCTCCTCGGCCGACGGGACGCTCATCTCCTCGACGGGACGGCCCGACACCTTCTCGATCGCCGACAGCATGCGGCGCTCGCGCGGCGTGACGAACAAGATCGCCTCGCCCGTGCGGCCGGCGCGACCCGTGCGGCCGATGCGGTGGACGTACGCCTCGGTGTCGTGCGGGATGTCGTAGTTGACGACGTGCGAGATGCGCTCGACGTCGAGGCCGCGCGCCGCGACGTCCGTCGCCACGATGATGTCGATGGCGCCCGCCTTGAGCTGCGCGACGGTGCGCTCGCGCTGCGCCTGCACGAGATCGCCGTTCAGGGCGGCGGCGGTGTACCCGCGGCTGCGCAGCTTCTCGGCGAGCTCCTCGGTGGCCGACTTGGTGCGGACGAACACGATCATGCCGTCGCCCGTCTCGACCTCGAGCAGGCGCGTCAGCGCGTCGACCTTGTGGTGGTGCGACACCTGGATCCAGCGCTGGCGGACCGTCGCGGTCGACGTCGTGGCCTTGGGTGTGGCGATGTCGACGGGGTCGTGGAGGTACTTCTTTGCGAGGCCGCGGATCGTCTTGGGCATCGTGGCCGAGAACAGGGCGACCTGCTTGTACTCCGGGGTGTCGGCGAGGATCCGCTCCACGTCCTCGGCGAAGCCCATGTTGAGCATTTCGTCGGCCTCGTCGAGCACGAGGAACTCCAGGGCCGTCAGGTCGAGGCTGCCGCGCTCGAGGTGGTCGATGACGCGACCGGGCGTGCCGACGACGATGTGCGCGCCGCGCTGCAGGCCCTGCAGCTGGAAGCCGTAGCCCTGGCCGCCGTACACGGGCAGCACGCGCAGCCCGGGGATGCCGGTCGCGTACGCCGTGATGGCCTCGCACACCTGGAGCGCGAGTTCACGCGTCGGCGCCAGCACGATGGCCTGCGTGCGGCTGTTCGACGGGTCGATCTTCTGCAGGATCGGCAGCGCGAACGCCGCGGTCTTGCCGGTGCCGGTCTGCGCGAGCCCCACGACGTCCTTGCCCTCGAGCAGGGTCGGGATCGCGCGGGCCTGGATCGGCGTCGGCGTCTCGTAGCCCAGCGCGGCGAGGCGGTCGACGAGGACGTCGACGAGCCCCAGATCGGCGAAGGTAGGTCCGGCGGGCGGCTCGGCGGCGGGCGCAGCCGTGTCAACGGGTGAATCGGTGGTCATCATGGCTCCTGGATAGACGGCGCGGGACCGGATCGGTCGAAATCCCGTGCAACCCATCGGCAGCCACATGCATGCCTTGGTTGTGTGAGAACGAGCGCGCTCGGGTTCAACGGTATCGGTCGGGACCCCGATCCGCGAAACCCGCGGAGGGTGTGATGGGGCACGGCGTCAGTCGGCGCCGGGGCTCGGGTCGTGGTGCACCGGCGCCACGACGTCCCTCAGACGTGCGCCGGTGCCGCCCCAGCGGGCAGCGATCATCTCCGCGGCGATCGACACGGCCGTCTCCTCGGGCGTGCGGCCGCCCAGGTCGAGACCGATGGGGCTCGACAGCCGGCCCAGGTGCACATCGTCGACGCCGGCCTCGCGCAGACGCGCGACGCGGTCGTCATGGGTTCGGCGCGAGCCCATCGCACCGATGTACGCCGGCCGCTGCTCCCCCTCGAGCCGCAGCGCCAGCTCCAGCACCGGGACGTCGAACTTGGCGTCGTGGGTCAGCACACACAGGACGGTGCGCTGGTCGATGCGGCCGGCGGCGACCTCGGCGGCGAGGTAGCGGTGGGGCCACGACACCACGACGTCGTCCGCCTGCGGGAACCGGGCGCGCGTCGCGAAGACCGGGCGGGCGTCGCACACCGTGACGTGGAAGCCCAGTAGCGCGCCCTGACGCGACATCGCGGCGGCGAAGTCGATCGCGCCGAAGACCACGAGCCGCGGGCGGGGCTGGAACACCGAGACGAACACCTCCATGCCCGTCTCCATGCGCTCGCCGTCCGGTCCGTACGTGACGATCGTCGTGGTGCCCGCCGCGAGCTGGCCGCGAGCGTCCGTCGCCACGGCGTCGTCGGCGCGGTCCGATCCCAGCGTGCCCTCGACCGAGTCCGGGCGCACCACGAGGCGCCGGCCGACCCACGACTCGTCGGGGTGCTCGACGACCGTGGCCAGGGCGACCGGGCGGCCCGCCTCGATGTCGTCCACGACGCCGTCGAAGCCCGGGAACGCGCCCTGCGACCACGGCTCGACGAACACGTCGATGATGCCACCGCACGTCAGGCCGACCGCGAACGCCTGCTCGTCGCTGACGCCGTAGCGCTGGAGCACCGGTCGGCCGTCGGACATGACCTCCAGCGCCAGCTCGTGAACCGCGCCCTCGACGCATCCGCCGGACACCGAGCCGGACACCGCACCGCCTTCGGTCACGAGCATCGCGGCGCCGGGCGGCCTGGGCGCCGACCGCATGGTCCGCACGACCGTGGCCACCGCGACGGGCCCACCGCCGCGCCACACGTCGCGAAGCTCACCGAGGATGCTGCGCATGCGCGTCCACCTCCGGGGCGTCGTGGTCGATACCGGTGGCCAGGTCGGCGCAGTCGACCAGCTCGACGTCGTGACGGGCCAGGTAGCCCGCGGCGCCCCGGTCACCGTCCGATGCGGTCATGACGGCGGCCCAGTGCGACCGGCCCAGCAGCACGGGATGACCCGGGCCCACCGCGTACGACGCCCGTGCCAGGGCGTCCGGCGCGGAGCGATCCGCGACCCGGCGCACCACAGCTGCGCCGACGTCCGGCAGGTCGACCAGGTGGACGAGGGCCGCCTCGGCCCCCGTCGCGGCTGCCGCCGTGAGCCCGGTCCGCAGCGAGGCGGCCAGGCCGGACGCCCAGTCGTCCGCCACGACGGTGCGGACGGGTTCGTCCGCGAGCAGCCGGCCGGCCTGCGCGGCGCCGGCGCCCAGCACGACGACGACCTCGTCGCAGCCGCCCGCCGACAGGGCGCGGCTCGCCGACACCGCCCACGGCAGGCCGTCGGCGCCGTCGACGAGGGCTTTCGGGCCGCCCATCCGCCGGCCGGCCCCGGCCGCCAGCAGGACTCCCACGATGCGCGTCACGATCAGGCGACGGCGGCCAGCGCGTTGAGGCGCTCCGCGATCGTGGCGACCGCGGCCGCGATGTCGTCGGCGGTGCGCCGATGCACGTCGGGCCCGCGCCGGTAGGGGTCCGTGATGTCGATGTCGGCCGGTGCCAGGCTGCGGCGCAGCGCGGCCTGGCGGACGAGCTCGGCGGGTCCGTCGCCGTCGACGACGGCCGTCAGGGACGCGAACTCCACCAGGGTGAAGCTGCGGCGCAGCGCCTGGGGGTTGAGCGCCAGGACGTCGGAGCGGTGCTCGCGGGTCGCGGTGAGGATCAGGTCGGCCGAGTCGACCAGGTACGAGTCGATGGGGTGCGAGCAGAAGGTGTCGGCCGAGTGCCCGAGGCGGGCCAGCTCGAGGGCGGCCATCGAGTCCATCGGCTTGCGGTCCCAGCCGCGGACCCCGGCGCTGGCGACCTCGAACCGGGCCGGGTCGAGCCGCTCGCGCAGCAGGATCTCGATCATGGGCGACCGGCAGATGTTCGCGGTGCAGACCGCGAGGATCGCGAAGCGCCGCTGGTCCATCAGCGCAGGACCGGGCGGACGTGCAGCCCCGCCTCGGGATCCACCAGGACCTCCTGGGCGGCGGCCACGCCGTCGGCCAGCAGGGTCGCGTCGACGGGGACGTTGCGCTTGACCAGAGCCAGTGCGATGGGACCGAGCTCGTGGTGACGGGCCGCGGTGCCGACGAAGCCGACGACCTTGTCGTCATGGATCACGTCGGCGCCGTGCGGCGGGAGGTGGTCGACCGAGCCGTCGAGGTGCAGCAGCACGAGTCGGCGCGGCGGACGGCCGAGCGTGTGCACGCGCGCGACGGTCTCCTGGCCGCGGTAGCAGCCCTTGTCGAGGTGCACCGCGACGCCGAGCAGGCCGGCCTCGTTGGGGATCGTGCGGTCGTCGGTGTCGAGGCCGACGCGCACGACGCCCGCCTCGATGCGCAGCGCCTCCCAGGCCCAGAGGCCGACGGGATCGCCCAGCTCTGCGGGAAGGCCGGGCAGCGAGGCTCGTGGGACGATGCGCCACGTGAGGCCGGGCAGCCCGATGACCGCGAAGTCGGCCGTGACGTCGGCGACCTCCGCGCGCATGAAGAACTTCATCCGCTCCAGGAAGGCCACGAGGGCAGCGCCCGCCCCGGGCTCGGTGTGCGCCCAGAACGTCTCGCCGTCGTCGATGCCGGCGAAGCCGTGCTCGATGCGGCCCTGCGGCGACAGCAGCAGCACCTCGGTGGGGATGCCCGGCGCGAGGTTCTCGAGGAACTGGGTCGTCAGCGAGTGCAGCCAGGTCAGCCGGTCGGGGCCGCTGATCGTCACGACGTCGCGGTGGGACAGGTCGACGAACGTGCCGCCCTGGACGAGTCGGCGCTGCTCGGCGGCGATCGACCCGTAGTGCGCCGCGACGGCGCTGTCGGGGGCGTCGGCGAAGACGGCACCGGGCAGGGACAGCAGGGGGCTGGAGTCAGACACGCTTGAGCCTCCCCCACAGGTGCGACTGCATCTCGTGGCCCTCGGCCGCCTGGTCGATCGCGTACATCAGGTCGCCGTCGACGAGGCCGTACATGCGCTGCCCCGCGGTGTACTCCTTGGCCGACGACGTGCGCGCGACGAGATCGGTCGCCAGCGTGACGCGGGCCCCGTCGACCTCGCCGTACCAGACCTCGGCGTAGCCGGTCGGATGCGCCAGCACGAGCTCGAGCTGCTTGTCGCCGGCCGGGCGCAGGAATCCGGTCTCGAGCGCGCCGGGACCGACCCGCTCGCCGGCCTCGTCGGTGATCCAGGTGCGGCTGAAGTAGTGCAGGAACGGGCGCGTGTCGTGCGCGAAGACGACATCCTGCTCGTACGTGAACGGCTCGATCGTCGGGTAGTCGCCCTGCCCGTTGCCGTGCCAGGTGCCGAGCAGCCACACGACCGGCATCAGGTCGGGGTGGAGGTCGGACGGGATCTCGAACGGCATGGATTCCAGTCTACGCGGCGCCGATAGGCTCCCGGCATGCGAGCAGTCGTGCAGCGGGTCACACGGGCGGACGTCGTGGTGGACGACAAGACCGTCGGCCAGATCGGCGCGGGCCTCCTGGTGCTGCTGGGGGTGACGCACGACGACACCCCCGACGTCGCTGCCCGGCTCGCGGCCAAGATCTGGAACCTGCGGATCCTGCGGGACGAGCGGTCCGCCGCCGACGCCGGCGCCGGCATCCTCGTCGTCAGCCAGTTCACGCTCTACGGCGACGCCCGCAAGGGCAGGCGCCCGACCTGGACGGCCGCTGCGCCGGGAGAGGTCGCCGAGCCCCTCTACGCCGCGTTCTGCACCGCGCTGCGGACGCTGGGCGCGGACGTCGCCGAAGGCGTGTTCGGCGCCGACATGGCCGTCAACCTCACGAACGACGGTCCCACGACGGTGCTGCTGGAGATGTGAGCGCCGAGCCGTGAGGGCTCAGCCGCAGGCCGTGGCGATGGGCCGGTCGTTGCCCGTCGTCCGCACGCCCGGCGTCGTCGAGACGACGCCGTCCCCGGACTGAGCGGGTCCGGTGAGCACGCGCGCGGTCAGGGTGCGGGTCGCGCCGGGCGGCAGCGACAGCGGCACGGACGTCTCCGCCCGCCCACCCAGCGAGACGGTCGTGACGAGCTGCGGCTCGCGAAGCGGTCACTGTCATGACGAGGGCGGCGAGCACGGCGGCGGCACCGAGTCGAGGACTGGTCATGACCATGCTTCCGATCATGTGGCAGATGGTGGAGGCGAGGGGATCTCGGCTCACACCCACAACGATCGTGTTCGGCACGCGTTATGCCGTGGACGACGAAGAGGCCCACCCGGCGGAATCAACCGGGTGGGCCTCTCGTCACAGGATGCGTCAGACGGCGACGGCGACCTCGGCGACGACGCCCTTGGCGGCCGTCACGGCGTTGTCGACCGAGACGGCCTTCGGCGCGAGCGTGCGCAGCGTCCACTCGCCGGGACCGGCGAAGAAGCGGAACTGGCCCGTGGCCGAGGTCGGGACCTCGGCAGTGAACTCGCCCGTCCGGTCGAGCAGCCGCACGTACGCGTTGCCGACGGGCTGGCCGTCACGCGTCACGACGCCCTGGATGACCGCCTGGTTGGCGACGTCGACGCCCTCGAGCGAGGGTCCGCCCTTGACCGCGCCGCACATCAGGCAGCACCCGGCTCGTCGCCCAGGGCGACCGGCACGCCGCGCAGCGAGCCGTACTCGCTCCACGATCCGTCGTAGTTCTTGACGTTGTCGTGGCCCAGGATCTCCTTGAGCACGAACCACGTGTGCGAGCTGCGCTCGCCGATGCGGCAGTACGCGATCGTGTCCTTGCCGTCGTCGAGCCCGGCGTCGGCGTACAGCGTCTTGAGCTCGTCGTCGCTGCGGAACGTGCCGTCGTCGTTCGCGGCCTTGCTCCACGGCACGTTGCCGGCGGTCGGGATGTGACCGCCGATCTGGGCGGCCTCCTGCGGCACGTGCGCGGGGGCCAGCAGGCGTCCGGCGAACTCGTCGGGGCTGCGGACGTCGATCAGGTTCTTGACGCCGATCGCCTCGATGACCTCGTCGCGGTACGCACGGATCGAGGTGTCGGCCTCCTTGGCCGTGTACGTCGTGGCCGCGCGCTCCGGCACGTCCTTGCTGAGCTCGCGGGCGTCGAGCTCCCACTTCTTGCGTCCACCGTCGAGCAGGCGCAGGTTCTCGTGGCCGTAGTACTTGAGGTACCAGTACGCGTAGGCCGCGAACCAGTTGTTGTTGCCGCCGTAGAACACGAGGGTGTCGTCGTTGCTGACGCCCTTGGCCGAAAGCAGCTCCTCGAGCTTCTCCTTGCTCACGAAGTCGTGGCGCACGCCGTCCTGGAGATCCTTCTTCCAGTCGATCTTGATCGCGCCGGGGATGTGCCCGGTGTCGTACGCACTGGCGTCCTCGTCGACCTCGACGAGGACGATCTTCGGGTCGTCGAGGTGTTCCTCGACCCAGTCTGCCGTGACGAGCGCGGATTCGCGGCTCATGCTTACCTCCGTTGTGCCCGGGTGGGCGTTGGTTGTGACGATGTGGTGTCAGGGATGGTGGTCAGGGATGGTCGCTCAGGCGCCCGACGGGGCGATCCGCCGCAGCACGAGGTACATCTCGCAGCCGAGGCACAGGCCGACAGCGGCGTTCAACAGGGCCGCGACCAGCGCGAACGCCGTCGCGATGAGCGCGACGGTCGTCGCGCCGGCCAGCAGCGCGACCAGCGCGACGGTCGTGAACGCCAGGCCGACGATCTGGGCGAACCGGGGCGGACGCGCGTCCTCCAGCTCAGCCGGCGGACCGATGCGCGGACGGACGACCGCCGCGTAGACCTTCGCGTAGGGCGACGCCTGCAGCCCGACCAGCGCCGCGACCGCGAACACGGCAACCTGCGCCGCGAGCAGGACGATGCGCACCGGCTCGCTCGGGATCACCAGCACCGCGGCGAGGACCGCCGCCGTGATGCCGGCGACGACCCGCAGACCGCGGGGGTCCACCTGGGTGGGCTGGGACATGATGCTCCTGCGCTGGGACGGATGGCACCGACCGGCGGAGCCGGCGGGCACGGGCTGACAAGACCGAGGGGTCAGGCGTGTGTCAGAGCATTCGACACAGCGACGAGCGCGTGCGGCAGTGGTCCACTGCACGGCGGCGCGTCAGGTGTGTCGTCCGGAACATGACTCCAGAGTAGGGACACGCCGGGGCCATTTCACCATTGAGTCCCACGATGTGGACACTCGTCCCACATGCTGGCGCGGCGTCCGTCGTTGCAGCAGATCAGGGCGCGTCGGCGACGGTGCGGTCGAGCGCGGCAAGCACCTGGTCTCGGCGTGGCAGCCCCGACGCGCGCGTCGTGACGGCGCCGGACGCATCGAGCACGAGCACGGTCGGCGTCCGCATGATGCCGAGGTCTCGCACCAGCTGCAGATGCTCCTCGGCGTCGATGTCGACCGTCACGACACCGGGCACGGCCGCGGCCACGTCCGCCAGGACGACTCGCGTGGCCCGGCAGGGGGCGCAGAACGCGCTCGAGAACTGCACCAGCGTCGCCCGTTCACCGAGCGGGACCCCGAGCTGGCCGGCGGTGAGCCGCTCTTGGTCGTCGGCGGGCGCGGCGCTGGCGAAGCGGCCGTTGCGCCACCGCATCACGAGCGCGATCACGACCGTCGCCACGAGGGCCACGGCAAGGACGACGAGACCGGTCACGCCACGAGCCTACGTCGCCGGCGGAAATCTCAGCCGAGCAGCGGGACGGTGACGAGCTGGCCGCCGAGGTAGACGACGGGAGCCGCGAACGCGACCGCCATGGCTCCCGGGAAGCCCCACCGGGTCGCCGGCTGGCTGGCGTCCGGCGCGATCGTCCGCGCCACGACCTGCCCCAGCACCGCGAAGACCGCCGCGCCGGCACCGACGACGACGCCGAAGTACACCGTCATGGGCGACTCGACCGTGGCCGCGACCGCCGCACCGCCACCTGCCCCGGCGAGGGTCGACAGCCCCAGGCAGATCCAGCGGTCGACCGGGAGCATCCACACGACGAGCCCCGCGCCGAGACCCGCGGCGCCCACGGCGACCGCCGCAGCGTCCCCCAGCGACTGGACCGTCCCGAGCCAGCCGACCGTGAACGCGGCGACGACGGCGATCAGGACCGCGTAGCCGACCGACCGCACGAGGTGGACGCGTCCGTCCTTGCGCAGCATCTGCGCGAACAGCGCCACGAACACCGCCGCCATGACGGCCGGCAGTACGCCCGCGAGCATCCCGGTGTCCGTGGCGCCCACGACGTCGGCCGAGGTGCCGTCGGCGCCGCGCAACAGGTCGGGCTCCGCGGTCAGCACGGTCGCGACGACGCCGGCGACGATCGCAGGGACGAGTCGCGGCGACGCGATGGGCTCGCCCGTCGAGGTGAGGAGCGGCGGTGCGGCCGCGACCAGGACCTGCACGAGCAGCACGGCCGCGGCCACCAGCAGCTCATCGGCGTAGGCCGCGAGCGTGATCACCCCGGCCAGGACGAGGGACAGCAGCGTTGATCCGAGTCGAGACACCCCACGCATGATGCCAGTCCGCGTCGTCATCCCCCGGCGAACGGGGGCAGGAACTCCACGCTGACCCCCGGGGCCAGCGACACGTCCGCGGGGTCCTTCGCGCCGACGGGGGTGTCGCCCACGAGGATCGAGCAGATGCCGATCACGTCGTCGAACCGGTCGCGGTCGCGGTGCCGGCGGCTGATCTCGGCGAGCAGCTCGGCGAGCGTCGAGGCGACCACGTGCTCCTCGGCGATGCCCGCGGCCGCGCGTGCCGCGGCCCAATAGTGAACCGTGACAGACAGTGTGACGTCGTTCTCATTCGCGTCACCTCGTGGCAATTGATCGGACACATCAAGTATTGTCGTGCATGCAATGAGGCCACGGGATTCCACCCATGGCCTCTTCGCACAACTGCACGAGACGCAGCACCGGAGGTCGACGATGTCCCACCTGCTCCTGCTCACCAAGAGCACCCAGTCCTCGGTCGAGGTGCTGCCCGCGCTCGCCCTGCTGCCGCACCACGTCAAGATCCTGCCCGCAGAGGCGAGCGCACTGCTCGACGCGCCGCCGTGCGACGCGGTGCTGGTCGACGGCCGCAACGATCTCGCCCAGGTGCGAAGCCTGACCCGCGTCATCCGCACGACCGGCGTCGAGTGCCCCCTGATCCTGATCCTCACCGAGGGCGGGCTCGCCGTGGCGGCCTCCGACTGGGGCATGGACGACGTCATCCTGACGACAGCCGGTCCCGCTGAGCTCGAGGCCCGTCTGCGCCTCGGCATCGGCCGGATCGCCGCGGCCCTCGACGGTGACAACGAGAGCCACGTCATCTCCTCCAGCGGTCTCGTCGTGGACGACGCGACGTACACCGCCAAGCTCGAGAACCGCACGCTCGACCTCACGTTCAAGGAGTTCGAGCTGCTCAAGTTCCTCGCGCAGCACCCCGGCCGGGTCTTCACCCGCCAGCAGCTGCTGCAGGAGGTGTGGGGCTACGACTACTTCGGCGGCACCCGCACGGTCGACGTCCACGTGCGCCGCCTCCGCGCCAAGCTGGGCACCGACAACGAGACGCTGATCGGCACGGTCCGCAACGTCGGCTACCGCTTCGTCGCGACGAAGTCCGAGCCCGTCCGCGACGCGGCACAGGTCGACGCCTGACAGACTGAGCCCCACCATGGCTCATCTGACCGCGCAGGGACTGCTCGACCTCGTCCTCGACGCCGGATCGTTCGAGTCGTGGGACGAGCCGGTCGACCACTCCGGCCTCGACGCGACCTACCGCCAGGAGCTCGCGGCGGCCGCGGAACGGTCCGGCACCGATGAGTCGGTGTTGACGGGCCGCGGGCTGATGCGCGGTCGTCCGGTCGCGGTCGTGGTCAACGAGTTCCGCTTCCTGGCCGGGTCGATCGGCCGCGCCGCGGCGATGCGCATCACCTCGGCCGTCCGCCGCGCCACCGCCGAGGGCATCCCCGTGCTGGCCACGACGGCATCCGGCGGCACCCGCATGCAGGAGGGGACGCCGGCGTTCGTGCACATGGTCGACATCACCCGCGCCATCATGGACCACCGCGCCGCCGGGCTGCCGTACCTGATCTACCTGCGCCACCCCACGACCGGCGGTGTCTTCGCCTCCTGGGGCTCGCTCG
>JAOPXY010000096.1 GCA_025964895.1 Aeromicrobium sp. | reverse complement strand
CACCACCAGGCATCAGTATCGGGGCAACTCGTACAACTTACACGGCTCGTTTTCACCGGTCAAACCGGGTCGGTCACCATGCACAGCTTCCGTTCTCAGCGACACTCAGGCCGTTTCGGTTCAGCTGGCCGAACCGCGCCCTATCCGCTGCGCTGTCCAACAAGAAGAACATTACGGCGGTGTTTCCCCCCGCGTCAAATCGCGTTCATGTGGTCCACCCCACACGGTGCGGAGACCCTGGAATGCCCGGGATCAGCTCACCGAGACGCCCGAGATGGACCGTTTGCCTTTGCGAATCACGGCCCACTTGCTGTAGAGGAGCACCTCGCCCGTGAGCACCAGATCGGGGTCGTTGACGCGTTCGTTGTTGAGGTACGCGCCACCCTCCTGGACCGCCCGGCGGGCCGCCGACCGGCTGTCGACGAGGCCCGACGCGACCAGTGCGTCGAGGATCGTGGGTCGGTCCCCTGCAGGCAGGTCCACCGCCCCGGCCTCGCGCAGGGCCGCGGCCAGGGTGGCCTCCGGCAGATCGTCCAGCTCTCCCCTGCCGAACAGTGCTTTCGACGCCAGCTCGGCCGCCGCGGTCTCCTCCTCGCCGTGCACCAGCGTCGTCATCTCGGCGGCCAGCCGTCGTTGGGCGGCCCGGAGCCCCGGCTTCTGGAGGTGCTCGGCCTCGATCGCCGCGATCTCGTCGAGTTCGAGGAAGGTGAACTGACGCAGGTACTCCACGACCTTGGAGTCCTCGGCCTGGATCCACGACTGGTAGAAGGCGTACGGGCTCATGAGATCCGGGTCGAGCCACACCGTGCCGCTCTCGGTCTTGCCGAACTTGGTGCCGTCGGCCTTCGTGATCAGCGGCGTCGCGAGGGCGTGCGCCTTCGCCCCGTCGGCCCGCCGGATCAGCTCGACCCCGGCTGTGATGTTGCCCCACTGGTCGCTGCCCCCCGTCTGCAGGACGCAGCCGTGGCGCCGGTGCAGCTCGAGGAAGTCCATCGACTGCAGCAGCACGTAGCTGAACTCGGTGTAGCTGATGCCCGACTCGAGCCGGCTGCTGACGACATCGCGGGCCAGCATGCGGTTGACCGGGAAGTGCTTGCCGATGTCCCGCAGGAAGTCGACCGTGCTGAGTCCGGCGGTCCAGTCGAGGTTGTTGACGAGCGTCGCGCCGTTCTCGCCGTCGAGGTCGACGAAGCGCGAGACCTGCGCGGCGATGTTGTCGACCCAGGCGGCGACGGTCTCCTTGGTGTTCATGATCCGCTCCCCCGCCTCCTTCGGGTCGCCGATCAGTCCCGTCGACCCGCCCACGAGCAGCAAGGGACGGTGGCCGGCCAGCTGCAGCCGGCGCGCGGTGAGGATCTGCAGGAGGTTGCCGATGTGCAGGCTCGGCGCCGTCGGGTCGAAGCCGACGTAGTACGTGATCGGGCCCTCCGACAGGGCCGCGCGCAGGGCGTCACGGTCCGTCGAGTGCGCGATGAGGCCGCGCGCTTCGAGATCGTCGAGGACGTGGGTCACGGGTGTCGCCTTTCGGAGCGGGTGGTGCGTCCGACCCTAGTTGTCCCCGTGGCCGCGGACGCCCGCGGGATCCTGCGCCAGACGCCGGACGAGATCGTCGATCACCGCGTCGAGCGGACGTCCGAGCGATCCCTCGGGCAGGTCGGCGAAGGGCTGGGGACCGGACGCGGCCGCCCGGCGGACCGCCTCGACGAGGGCCGCGGCCAGCAGGTCGGGGTCGGGGGCGACGGCCGTGACGCGGTCGTGGAAGCCCTGGCGTGAGCCGTCGAGGTCGTTCGTGACGGCGAGACCGCCGGAGACCGCAACCTCCAGGGGCGGGTGGCTCGGATGCGGGGAGTGCATCAGGCTGAGCCCGACGTCCGTGCGCGCCAGGAGGTCGTAGTACTCCTGCCAGCCGAGCGTGCCGAGCGATCGCACGGTGGCACCCGTGGGAAGCGCGATGTCCGGGTGGTCCTCGCCGGCCGAGACCCCCTCCCACGCGATGCCCTCGGCCGCCAGCTGGACCGACGCCGCGCGCAGTGCCGCGACGCCGAGCTGGAACAGGTTGCGGGGCTTGCCCGGGCGCCCGTAGAAGAACACTCGTACGACGGTCGAGGGCTCACGCTCGGCCGCGACGCGAGCCAGCCGGTCACGGTCGAGGTGCGGGCCGAAGACGAGACCGTGATCGGTCTGCGAGCCCTCGCGGTCGGCGAGGTAGCGGCTGAGCGAGGACGAGTTCACGACGTGATGGAAGCCGGCCCGGTACGTCTGCCGGGTCAGTGCGTGCGCGACTGACCAGGCGTGGAAGCCCGGCTCGTAGTCCTGCACGAGGTAGACGACGCGGGACGGGTCGAGCACCCCGACGCGGCACGCGATGTCGGCGGCGTGGGCCGTCGTCCAGTACGTCACGATCCACACGTCGTCGCGGCTGACGGTCGTGTGGGCCAGCATCCGCTGCGGGACGACGTGCAGGGGCGGGACCGGCTCGCCGTCGGCGGCCAGGAACGACGTCAGGGCCGCCCCCAGCTCCTCGGGGTCGGCCTTGCCGAAGGGCACGACCCGCAACGGGCGGTCCGTGGCCAGCGCGAGCAGGCGGCCGGCCTGCAGCGCCGTGGCGACCCCCGCGAAGATGCTGTCGGGCTTGATCGCGGGCACCACCAGCGTGACCGCGGGATCGGCCGGCCCATGGCGCACCGAGGCGAGGAACAGGCTCTGCGGCGCGACGCCCTCGAAGACCTGGGCCCCGGGGGGCATGGGCGGCGCGATGGCCGGCGCGGGACGTGCGCGGGTGACGGCGTCCTGGCCGGCGAGCACCTCGTGCAGGCGCAGCGCCCGGTGCGCCGACCACCGGCGCGCCCGGGACACGGCGCGGCGCCACGCAGGTCTGTCGCTCATCGGCTCTCACTCCCCCACACGTCCGGCGACGGGCCGGACGCCTCGACGAGCCATCCTGCCAGTGCCGCGAGCGGCAGGTGCAGCCCGTCCGCCGCACCAGCGGGGTCGAGGGCGTCGAGGCGCAGGCCGGCCGGGAGGGCGCCGACGAGAGCGTCCAGCGACGGGAGCGTGGGCTCGGCGACCGGGGTGGGCGTCACGCGGACGCACGTCGCTCCGCCGAGCGCGGCCTCCGCGGCGACGAGATCGGCGCTCGCCGAGCGCCCCAGCACGAGGACCAGGTCGGCCGACCGGGCCAGTCGGGTACGCATCCAGGGGTGGAGCGGGGCATGGCGGACACCGCCGGCCTCCACAATGCCGTCGGGCACGACGTCGATGACAGGACGTCCGGGCACGCTGGCGGACACGGCGGCGACGACGCCTGCGACGTCCACGCCGTCGCCGTCCACGCCATCGATGTTTCTGGCGGCGACCGCGACGACGACGCGCCGCGGGTCGACGAGCCCGTCCCGTGGGGCCGGCCACGCGAGCAGCGAGGTCGCCGTGACGCCGAGCTCCCGCAGCCGCCGCGCGTCGCTGGCCGTCAACGTCAGGGCCGCCGGCGGGGTCGGCGCCGGATCGAGCAGGCCGGCCGCAGGCCCGGCCCACAGCACGGGCGTCGCCTCGTGGAGGACGTCCGCGGGGGCCGACCGTGCCACGGTCGAGGCGACGTCGCTCAGCACGACGTCGCGGCCGAGGGGGCCGGTGATCGCGGGCGATGTGCCGGCCAGGTCGCGCAGCAACAGGTCGTGCTGCAGCGTCCACGAGAACGCGACGTCGCGCGGCTTCTCGGGAAGCCGTCCCTCGATGCTCTCCACCACGTGCGCGCCGGCCGCGCCGAGGGCCGCGTGCGCCAGTGTCCCGAGCCGGATCGTCGGCGAGTCGAGCGCCGTCCGGGCGCCCGCGAGCCGCAGGTACACCCGCAGCGTCCGGTCGCGCGTCACAGCGTGACCCCGAGCTCGTCGCGCACCGTGGCCACGGGGTCGCGCTCGTTCCTGCGCCGCAGCCGGGGGGCCTTCGACCGGCGGCTGAGGCGCTCGTTGAAGTACGGATCGCCCGCGTCGTGCCAGGGCTGGTACCGGACCATGCTCGCGAGCTGGTCGCCGATCGGCGCCGACGAGCGCGTCGCGGACTCCAGGTGGTGGACGTCCGGGTGCGGCGAGCACACCGTGCGCAGCCCGGACGCGTGGAGGTCGAGGCCCAGCGTCACGTCGCTGCCGGCAAGGACGAGGCGGGGGTCCAGCCCGCCGACGGCCTCGAAGACGTCCTTGCGGACGGCGAGGCAGGCCGCGGTGACGGCGAGGGTGTTGCGGTACCAGGTCGTGGAACCCATGATCGTGTCCGTGCCGGGCTCGAGACCGGCGAACAGGTGACCCGCGTAGCCCCACATGCCGAGCCAGACGCCGGCGTGCTGCAGCCGGCCCTCGGGGTCGAGCAGGGCCGTCCCCGCGCAGCCGATGCCCGGGAGCGATGCCAGCCCCACGAGCTCGGCGAGCCAGCCGGCCCCCTCGACGAGGGTGTCGTCGTTGAGCAGCACGACGACCTCGCCGGGGCTGCGCCGCACGCCCTCGTTGTTGACGTGCCCGTAGTGGAACGGCGTCTCCTCCCACCACAGGACCTCGAGCGGGTAGCCGTGGCCGGCCGCGCGGTGGCGCTCGTAGAAGGCCTCGTGCTCCGGGGTCCGCCCACCATTGTCGACGACGAGGACGTCGAACGTGGGCCCGCCGGCGAGGCGTGCGCTGAGCGAGAGGCTCTCGAGCAGCGGGTCGAGCAGGGGCTCGTTGTGCCGCGACGGGATCACGATCGACACCGACGGCCACGCCTGGGGGTGCCAGGCGAGGCGGGTGGTGCCGTCGGTCCGGGTCGCCGTGGCCGGCACGCCGCGGTGGTCGAGCCCTGCCTGCACGACGGCCTGCGCCGTCGGGTCCGGCACGGACGGCACGTTGTTGCGCTGCACCAGCGACCGCGCGACGTGCACGGTCGGCGAGATGTCGGCCGGGAGGTGCAGGAGCAGGCTCCACGTGCTGAGCGGCGCGGCGGCCGCTCCGGCCGCTGCGGCCGCGCGGCGGTAGTCGTCGAGCGGGATCGCGAAGCAGCCGTGCAGGTACTCGGCCGACCACAGGGTCTCCGGCGACCAGCCGAACCGCAGGGCAGGTGTGTCGCGGACGTCGCTGTCCCAGCTCACGAGGCGGGCACCGCGGGACGCGGCGGCCGCGATCTGCTCCAGCGCGTCGCGCACGAGCGTCGCCCCCTCGGGCACCACGACCACCAGGGCGTCGCCGGCGTCGTCGGGCACCGGCACGTCGGCCGGCAGGAGGAGCAGACCGGTCGCGTCGGCGGACTCCTCCACCGGGCCGCTCACGACCGTCCAGTCGGGATGGGTCTGCGTCGCCAGCGAGCGGGTCGTGGCGTCGTCGGCGGCCGGCACGCGGGACGCGCCCGCCTCGCAGGCCCGCACCACGACGAGGTGCGTCCGGCTCACCGGCGCCAGCCGCGGCGTCCGGGACGTGCGGGGGTCGTGGCCACGGCCTCCGGTGCGGCAGCCGCCTGCTCGGCGAGCCGCGCCGTCACCGCGGCGAGCTCCTCCTCGGCCCGCTCGGCGCGCGACCGCTCGTGCAGCAGCGCGAGGCGCAGCCGGTCGAGCTCGTCGGCGACATCGGGATCCTGCCCGTCGTGCGTCATGGTGCTCCTGCCTCGCGGTCGCCACGGGACGTCCTCGCCCGTCGCGAGTCTAGTGGTGGTCGCTCCCACCGCCTGTGAGCACCGCCGGCGGCCACCCGCGAGGAATACGGCGGCCGTGCCCCGGCGTTGTCATCGCCGTGAACAACTTCGTCAAGGTCGACATCTGGTCCGACATCGCCTGCCCGTGGTGCTTCGTCGGCAAGCGCCGATTCGAGACGGCGGCCGCCGAGTTCGCCGAGTCCGGTGGCGCGGTCGAGGTCGAGTTCCACTCCTTCGAGTTGTCGCCCGACACGCCGGTCGACTTTGCGGGCACCGAGGTGGACTTCCTCGTGGCGCACAAGGGCATGCCCCCGGCGCAGGTCGAGCAGATGCTGGGCCAGATGACCGAGCTCGCGGCGACCGAGGGTCTCGCGTACGACTTCGCGGCCCTCCAGCACACCAACACCGTCAAGGCGCACGAGCTGTTGCACTTCGCGAAGTCGAAGGACCGCCAGCTCGACATGAGCGAGCGGCTGTTCGCGGCCTACTTCGAGGAGGGCCGCCACGTGGGTCGGATCGCCGACCTCGCCGACCTGGCCGCCGAGATCGGCCTCGACCGCGACGAGGCCCACGCCGCCCTGACCGCCGGCACCTACCTGCCCGCCGTGACCGCCGACAAGGAGCAGGCCATCGCCTACGGCATCAGTGGCGTGCCGTTCTTCGTCGTCGACGGACGATTCGGCGTGTCGGGCGCCCAGGACCCGTCGGCGATCCTGCAGGTGCTCCAGAAGGCAGCGGCGGAACGATGACGGCGCCGAGCCCGCTGGAGATCGTCGGCGACGAGGACGCGCCGACCTGCACCGACGGCGTGTGCGCCGTCCCCGTCGACCCCGCTGCTGCCGGCGACGACTAGTCCTGGAGCACCGCCCACAGCACCCCGGCGGCCATGATGCACAGGCCCACGCCGATCGCGGCGATGATCGCCCACTCGACGGCCGACGCACCGCGCTCAGAGCGGTTGCGGCGGGCCCGGACTCCCAGGACCGCGAGCACGAAGCCGATCGGCGCTGCCGGGTCCGTCATGGCGCTCCTCCTGTGAGGCCCGGCTCCCGGGCGACGACAGTCTAGGACGTGGTCACGCCTTCGCCGTGACGTGCTCGCGGATCGCGGGGATGACCGACTCGCCGTACACGCGGAGCGTCTCCTCCTTGTTGTCGTGCTGGAGGTACCCCGCGAACTGGGTCACGCCCACCTCCCGGAGCGCCTGGAGCTTCGCGACGTGGTCGTCGGCCGTGCCGAGCACGCAGAAGCGGTCGACGATCTCATCGGGCACGAACTCGGTGTGGGTGTTGCCGGCTCGGCCGTGCTCGTTGTAGTCGTAGTCCTGCCGGCCCTTGATGTAGTCGGTCAAGGCCTCGGGGATCGCGCCTCTGCCTCCCGACGACGCCGTGCCGTACTTCGCGACGATGTCGGCGACGTGGTTGCCCACCATGCCGCCGAACCAGCGGCACTGCTCACGCATGTGCGCCCAGTCGTCGCCGATGTACATCGGCGCGGCGATGCAGAACGACAGCGACTCCGGGTCCCGGCCGGCGTCCGCCGCGGCGTCCTTGACGGACTGGATCATCCACCGCGTGATGTCGACGTCGGCGAGCTGCAGGATGAAGCCGTCGCCGACCTCGCCGGCGGCCTTCAGCGCCATCGGGCCGTAGGCGGCGACCCACACCTCGAGCGACGTGCTGGTCGTCCATGGGAACCGCAGGGTCGAGCCCTTGTAGTCGACCGCGCGGCCGTTCGCGAGCTCGCGGATCACGTGCGTCGCCTCGCGCACCTCCTTGAGCGTGGACGGCTTGCCGTTCGTGACCCGGACCGCCGAGTCGCCGCGTCCGATGCCGCACACCGTGCGGTTGCCGTACATCTCGTTGAGCGTCGCGAACACCGACGCCGTGACGGTCCAGTCACGGGTCGCGGGATTCGTGACCATGGGTCCGACGACGATGCGATGCGTCTGGGCCAGGATCGCGCTGTAGATGACGTAGGGCTCCTGCCACAGCAGGTGGCTGTCGAACGTCCACACGTAGTCGAAGCCGTGCTCCTCGGCGAGCTTCGCGAGCTGGATGGTGCGCCACGCGGGCGGATTGGTCTGAAGAACTACACCGAACTCCATGGACTGCCTTTCAGATCAGGTACTGGGAGAGGCCGCGCTTGACGTACTGGCCGTGACCCGCGGTTCCGACGTAGGCGAAGTCGTCGACGACGACCGTGCCGCGGGAGATCACGGTGTCGACGTGGCCGTCGATCTCGAAGCCCTCCCACGCGGAGTAGTCCATGTTCATGTGGTGCGTGCGGCCCTCGCCCACGCCGATCGACGTGTGGCCGTTCGGGTCGTACACGACGACGTCGCCGTCGGCGCCGGGCTGGATGACGCCCTTCTTGCCGTAGAGGCCGAACATCCGCGCCGGCGTCGTCGAGATCAGCTCGACCCATCGGGGCAGCGTGATCTCGCCGGCCACGACGCCCTGGTACATCAGGTCGACGCGGTGCTCGACCGACCCGATGCCGTTGGGGATCTTGGAGAAGTCGCCGATCCCCAGGTCTTTTTGATCCTTCATGCAGAACGGGCAGTGATCGGTCGACACCATCTGGAGGTCGTTGGTGCGCAGCGACTGCCACATGTGGCTCTGGTGACCCTCGGCCCGCGAGCGCAGCGGCGTCGAGCACACCCACTTGGCACCCTCGAAGCTCCCCCACTGCTCACCCGTGGCGCCGAGCTGCTCCTCCAGCGAGAGGTAGAGGTATTGCGGGCACGTCTCGCCGAAGACGTTCTGGCCGAGGTCGCGCGCCTGCGCGATCTGCTCGACGGCCTGCTTGGCGCTGACGTGCACGACGTACAGCGGGGCGCCGGTCAGGTTGGCCAGCATGATGGCGCGGTGCGTCGCCTCCTCCTCGGCCTGCCAGGGTCGGGAGATGCCGTGGAAGTACGGGTCTGTCTTGCCCTCGGCGACGAGCTGCTGCACGATCACGTCGATGACGCTGCCGTTCTCGGCGTGCATCATGATCATCGAGCCGTTGGACGCCGCCTTCTGCATCGCCTTGAAGATCTGGCCGTCGTCTGACAGGAACACGCCCTTGTAGGCCATGAACAGCTTGAAGCTCGAGACGCCCTCGCGCAGCAGCTCGTCCATCGCGACGAGCGACGAGTCCTGCACGTCCGACAGGATCTGGTGGAAGCCGTAGTCGATCGCGCAGTTGCCGCGCGCCTTCTCATGCCAGAGCGCGAACTGGTCGAGGACGTTCTCGCCGGCGTACTGCACAACGAAGTCGACGATCGTCGTCGTGCCGCCCCACGCAGCGGCCCGGGTGCCGGTCTTGAAGGTGTCGGAGGCGAACGTGCCTCCGAACGGCATCTCCATGTGGGTGTGCGCGTCGATGCCGCCGGGGATGACGTACTTGCCGGCCGCGTCGATCACGGTGTCGACGTTCGACTCGAGGTCGAAGCCCAGCAGCGTCGAGCCGGGCGCCAGCACCGCGGCAATCGTCTCGCCGTCGATCAGCACATCGGCCTGCGCGGTGCCCGTGGCGTTGACGACGGTGCCGTTCTTGATGAGTGTCTTCATCGTCGTCACGGCTTCGCGATGGACGTGTACGAGTCGGGCCGGCGGTCGCGGTAGAACTGCCAGTCGTCGCGCATCTCGCGCACGACGTCGAGGTCGAGATCACGCACGAGGACCTCCTCGTCGGTGCTCGATCCCCGCTCGCCGACGAAGTTGCCGCGCGGGTCGATGACCTGGCTCGTCCCGTAGAAGTCGACCGCGAGCTCGCCGTACTCGTTGTCCTCCCGGCCCACCCGGTTGGGCTGCAGCACGAAGTAGCCGTTGGCCACGGCGGCACACGGGCCCTCGACCTCCCACAGCCGGTTCGACAGCCCCGGCTTCGTCGCGTTGGGGTTGAACACCAGGTGGGCGCCGTTCAGCCCCAGCTCGCGCCAGCCCTCCGGGAAGTGGCGGTCGTAGCAGATGTAGACGCCGATCTTGCCGACCGCGGTGTCGAACACCGGGTAGCCGAGGTTGCCCGGACGGAAGTAGAACTTCTCCCAGAACCGGTCCAGGTGCGGGAGGTGGTGCTTGCGGTACTTGCCCAGGATCGTGCCGTCGGCGTCGACCACGACGGCGGTGTTGTAGTAGACGCCGGTCATCTCCTCCTCGTAGATGGGCAGGACCACGACCATCGACAGCTCTCGCGCGAGGGCTGCGAAGCGCTGGACGATCGGACCGTCGGCGGGCTCGGCGTACGCGTAGTACTTCTTGTCCTCCGTGATGCCGAAGTACGGGCCGTAGAAGAGCTCCTGGAAGCAGATGACCTGCGCGCCCCGCGCCTTCGCGTCGCGGGCGAACTGCTCGTGCCGGTCGAGCATCGACTCCTTGTCGCCCGTCCAGGTCGTCTGCGTGATCGCTGCTGTGATGACTGCCACGTCGTCCCTCTCGATCCGGCCGGGTGCTCCCACCCGTGCAGTCATTGAATGGCACTGCGATTTCACCGGCGTGTCAAGACATGACGTTCGCGTGACGCCGAGGGCAAGCGGGGCCGGCCCGCTCAGCGGGCGTGGTCGTGCGCCATCAGCGCGACGCCGAGCGACAGCCGCGAGGCGGGGTCGTCGAGCGGGACGCCGAGGATCTGCTCGATGCGGGCCAGCTTGGCGTACAGCGCCGGCCGGTTGCGGTGCGCGACGCGCGCGAGCTCGGCCTTGTTGCCGCCCACCGCGACGTACATCCGCAGCAGGTCGAGCAGGCCGTCGCCGTGGCGCGCCTCGTGCTCGAGGATCGGATCGAGCTCGGCCTCGACGAAGGCCTGCACGCGCGGGTCCTCGTGCAGCTGTGCGATCAGGCCGTGCAGACGGATGTCGGCCTGGCGGTGGAAGGGCCGCGTGGTGCCGCCCACCTCGTGGGCCACCCGGGCCACGTGCTGGGCGGTGCGCAGGGAGCGCGCCGTGCGCAGGAGGCCGGGCTCGACCGCACCGACACCGACCGTGACGCGCCCACCAGGCTCGGCGTGCAATGTGTCGGCGAACGACGTCAGCAGGTCCTCGTCCCTCGTGCGCGCCGGCAACGACACGAGCAGTCCCACCTGCTCGTCCTCGACGAGTCCCGCGATCGCGGACAGCTTCGTCGCCGCGAGCGTCCGTGCGACCCGCTCGGTCAGCCGGCGACGCACCCGCAGCGCCGTGGAGTCGTCGTCGGCGCCCTCGGCTTGGACGACGAGAGCCACGTACCGCGTGCCCGGGACCAGGCCCAGCGCGCGGGCCCGGGTCAGGGCGGCGACCTCGTCGGCGATGCGGTCGTCGATCAGCTCGCCCAGGAAGCCGCCGTGCGCCTGCAGCTGGAGCGAGAGCTGGTCGCGCTCGACCATGCGCGAGAGCTGCAGCGCCTGCGACGCGCGCTCGATCAGCATGTCGAGCCGTTGCTGATCTGCCGTCGGATTGGGGATCACGAGGCGTCCCCACTCGCTGCCGCGGTTGCCGACGGGCGTCGTGAGCCAGCCCTCGATGCCGGCGAGCCCCGTCGCGTCGAGCCGTGGGCACAGCCGCGACCGGCGCTCCCAGTCGGCCAGCAGGCCCTCCGGCGGTCGGCCCACCGCGTGGAACGCGACGACGCGGCGGTTGAGGTCCTCCAGCACGATCGATGAACCCGCCGTCGCCGCGGCGGCGCGCACGATGTCGTCGGCGCTGGCCCCGTCGAGACTCAGGGTCGTGAACGTCTCGTGTACGTCCTGAGCGAAGCGGACGAAGTCGAACCGGTCGGCGACGATCGCCCGGTGCACCTGCTCGGTGACCAGCACGAAGCGCGTCTGCCGGCGCAGGACGACGAGCGGGAACCCGGCGGCCCGCGCCGCGTCGAGCACCGGCGGGGGGACGGCGGGGAACCGGTCACCCAGCTCGAGCACGAGACCCGCGGCGCCGGAGTCGATCAGCGCCTCGACGTAGGCCACCGCCGCACCGACCGCTCCGCTCATCGCGAGGCCCGTCGACAAGATCAGCTCGCCGCCCTCGAGCAGGCCGGCGACCTCCTCGACCTCGCTGACGTGGACCCATCGCACGGCACGGTCGAGCTGGGCGGTGCCGCTCAGGACATCGGGCTCGCCGGAGCGCACCTCGGGGGTCGACAGGATCGACCGGATCGTGGGCAGCACGTCCACAGCGTACGCAACACTGTGTCGTCCCGTCACCCGGTTGTGCGACACGTCGGCCGTTGCCCACGCCCGTGCGCGGGGGCACGATGGCACCATGAGCGACACGACGATCGGGCACTGGCTGGACAACGAGGCCTATCAGGGCACGTCGGGGCGCTTCGGCGACGTGACGAATCCGGCGACGGGAGCCGTGACCGCGCAGGTAGTCCTCGCCGACGAGGACGACGCCGCCCGCGTCATCGCCGCGGCGAAGCGTGCCTCGACCGCGTGGGCCACCACCTCGCTGACACAGCGCACCAAGATCGTGTTCCGCTTCCGCGAGCTGCTCAACGAGCGCAAGACCGAGCTCGCCGCGATCATCACGTCCGAGCACGGCAAGGTGCTCGACGACGCCCTCGGCGAGGTGACCCGCGGCCTGGAGGTCGTGGAGTTCGCATGCGGCATGCCGCACCTGCTGAAGGGCTCGATGTCCGAGCAGATCTCCGGCGGCGTCGACATCCACTCCAAGCGTCAGCCGCTCGGCGTCGTCGGCATCATCAGCCCGTTCAACTTCCCTGCCATGGTGCCGATGTGGTTCTACCCGCTCGCGATCGCCGCGGGCAACACCGTCGTCATCAAGCCCAGCGAGAAGGACCCGTCCGCCGTGGTCTGGACCGCCGAGCTCTGGAAGGAGGCGGGGCTGCCGGCCGGCGTCTTTAACGTCCTGCAGGGCGACAAGGTCGCGGTCGACGCGCTGCTGGACTCCCCCGACGTCAAGTCGATCAGCTTCGTGGGCTCGACGCCCATCGCCCGGTACGTCTACGAGCGCGCGAGCCAGGCCGGCAAACGCGTGCAGGCCCTGGGTGGCGCCAAGAACCACATGCTCGTGCTGCCCGACGCCGATCTCGACCTCGCCGCGGACGCCGCCGTCAACGCGGGCTACGGATCGGCCGGCGAGCGGTGCATGGCGATCAGCGTGCTGGTCGCGGTCGGTAACATCGCCGACGAGCTCGTCGCCAAGATCGCCGAGCGCACCCGCACGCTGCGCATCGGCGACGGAACCCGCGGCACCGACATGGGCCCCCTGGTGACGCTGGCGCATCGCGACAAGGTCGCCTCGTTCATCGACGCGGGCGACGAGGCCGGCGCCTCGCTCGTGATCGACGGCCGGGAGTCCCCCGCCGACGGTGCCGACGACGGCTTCTGGCTCGGGCCGACGCTGTTCGACCACGTGACCCCCGACATGAGCATCTACACCGAGGAGATCTTCGGCCCCGTGCTCAGCGTCGTCCGCGTCGACACGTACGACGAGGGTGTCGCGCTCGTCAACACCAACCAGTACGGCAACGGTGTCGCGATCTTCACGCGGAACGGCGGCGCGGCCCGCAAGTTCGAGCTCGAGGTCGAGGTCGGAATGATCGGCGTCAACGTGCCGATCCCCGTGCCGATGGCGTACTACTCCTTCGGCGGCTGGAAGAACTCGCTGTTCGGCGACACGCACGCCCACGGCGTCGAGGGCGTCCACTTCTTCACGCGCGGCAAGGTCGTGACGACCCGCTGGGCCGATCCGGCGGAGTCCCCGTCCGGCGGCCTCGAGCTCGCCTTCCCGACCCACGGCTAGGAGCCACCGATGTCCCGCACGTACGACCTCGACCGCGCCCACGTCTTCCACTCCTGGTCCGCGCAGGCCGAGATCACGCCCATGGTCGTCGCCGGAGCGCTCGGCAGCGAGGTCTGGGACGAGGACGGCACCCGCTACCTCGACTTCTCCAGCCAGCTGGTCTTCACCAACATCGGCCACCAGCACCCGAAGGTCGTCGCGGCGATCCAGGAGCAGGCGGCTCTGCTCTGCACCATCGCCCCGCCCGTCGCGAACGCGGCCCGCTCGGAGGCGGCCCACCTCATCGCGTCGCACGCCCCCGACGGCATGAACAAGGTGTTCTTCACCAACGGCGGCGCCGACGCCAACGAGCACGCCATCCGCATGGCCCGCCTGCACACCGGACGGCAGAAGGTCTTGTCGACGTACCGCTCGTACCACGGCGGCACCCAGCTCGCGGTCAATGTGACCGGCGACCCGCGCCGCTGGGCCAACGACACCGCGTCGACCGGCACCGTGCACTTCTTCGGACCGTTCCTGTACCGCTCGGAGTTCCACGCAATCACGGAGGCCGAGGAGTCCGAGCGGGCGCTGGCCCACCTGCGCCGCGTCATCGAGAACGAGGGACCCGCGACGATCGCTGCGATCATCCTGGAGACCGTGCCCGGCACGGCCGGCATCATGGTGCCGCCGCCGGGCTACCTGGCCGGCGTCCGGGCGCTGTGCGACGAGCACGGCATCATGCTGATCGCCGACGAGGTCATGTGCGGCTTCGGTCGCACAGGCGCGTGGTTCGCGATCGACCACTTCGACCTGGTGCCCGATCTCATCACGTTCGCGAAGGGCGTCAACTCCGGCTACGTGCCGATGGGCGGCGTCGTCATCAGCGACGCGATCGCGGAGACGTTCGCGCACCGTCCGTACCCGGGCGGTCTGACGTACTCCGGCCACCCGCTCGCCGCGGCCGCCGCCGTCGCAGCGATCACCGTGATGCAGGACGAGGGCATCGTCGACAACGCCCGGCGGCTCGGCGACGAGGTCTTCGGTCCCGGCCTCGCCGAGATCGCGGCGCGGCACGCGTCGGTCGGCGAGGTGCGCGGGCTTGGGGTCTTCTGGGCCCTGGAGCTCGTCGCGGACCCCGCGACCCGTGAGCCGCTGGCACCGTACGGCGGCACGTCGGCCGCGATGGGCGAGGTCATGGCGGCGTGCAAGAAGGCCGGCATGCTGCCGTTCGTCAACTTCAACCGCATCCACCTCGTGCCGCCGTGCACGATCTCCGACGACGACGCCCGCCGCGGGCTCGCGATCCTCGACGAGGCCCTCACCCTCGCCGACGCCCACGTCCGCCCCTGACCCCCTCACGCTGACGGGGCACGTCCCGCCCCTCGACGGGGCACTTCCCGCCCCGTGACGGGGGCGGCAACTCTCTCCTCGAGGGGCGACAAGTACCCCGTCAGCGTGGGGGGTGGGCCGCGAGCGCGGCCAGCTCGTCGGCCACGCGGTCGAGCTGCTCCGAGGTCGTCGAGCGGCCGAAGGTGAACCGCACCGCGGTCTGTGCGACCTCGGCCGCGAACCCCAGCGCGATCAGGACGTGACTGGGGTCGTCGTCGCCGGCCGCGCACGCCGAGCCGCTCGAGCTCACGATGCCGCGGCGCTCGAGGTCCAGCAGGATCGACTCACCGCTGCGACGGGGGAACACGAACGACGCGCTGCCGGGGAGTCGCCGCGTCGGGTGGCCCGTCAGCTCCGCGCCCTCAACCTCCGCGAGCACCCGCCGGACGAACGCGTCGCGGCGATCGACCAGCGCCCGGTCGTCCGCGACCGTGGCCAGGCGCAGCGCGGTGGCCAGGCCGACCGCGGCCGCGACGTTCTCGGTGCCGGAACGGCGGCCGCCCTCCTGGCCGCCGCCGTGGATCAGCGGCTCGAGCGCGACCCGGC
>JAOPXY010000085.1 GCA_025964895.1 Aeromicrobium sp. | reverse complement strand
GGCGTCCGACAGGTCGGGCGTGCGCTGCAGCTCGTCGTGCAGCAGGTGCGCGACGGTCTCGGTGTCGGTCTCGGATCGCAGCTCGTGCCCCGCGGCCTCCAGCTCGGCGCGCAGCGTCGCGAAGTTCTCGATGATGCCGTTGTGGACGACCGCGATGCGTCCGCTCTCGTCGAGGTGCGGGTGCGCGTTGCGGTCGTTGGGTGCGCCGTGCGTCGCCCAGCGCGTGTGCCCGATGCCGGCATGTGTGACGGGCAGCGGACGAGCGGTCAGCTCGGCGTCCAGATTGACCAGCTTGCCGGCCTTCTTGACCGAGTGGAGCACGCCGTCGCCCATGAGCGCGACGCCCCCGGAGTCGTAGCCGCGGTACTCGAGGCGGCGCAGCCCCCCCATGACGACGTCGAGAGCGGAGCGCTGACCGACGTATCCGACAATTCCGCACATGCGTCAAGAGTACCGGCGGCGGCCCCGTCGCCCGGGATCCCGTGCGCCGCAGCGGCGGCCCGAAGGGGGGCCGGTCGCGGCACCATGACGTGGGGCACGTGACAATGGCGTCATGACGCGCGACCAGTCACCGTATGTCGAGCTCGAACGGGCCGCGTGGGCCGAGCTCGCGGGTGACGCTCCCCAGCCACTCAAGCCCGACGAGATCGAGCGGGTGCGCGGCCTCGGCGACGAGCTCGCTCTGGAGGAGGTCCGCCAGGTCTACCTGCCCATGACACAGCTCATCAGCATGCGCGTGCGCCTCGCCGGGGCGCTCTACGAGGCCACCGAGAAGTTCCTGCACGCGCCGCAGTCGCGCCGCACCCCGTTCGTGATCGGCATCGCCGGGTCCGTCGCGGTGGGCAAGTCGACGACCGCGCGCCTGCTCAAGGAGCTGCTCGCGCAGTCGCCGGAGCATCCGGTCGTCGAGCTCGTCACGACCGACGGCTTCCTGTTCCCCAACGCCGAGCTGGAGCGCCGCGGGCTCCTGGGGCGCAAGGGCTTCCCGGAGTCGTACGACCGCAAGGCGCTGCTGCGCTTCGTGATGGAGGTCAAGTCCGGGGTCGAGGTCGTCAGCGCGCCCGTCTACTCCCACCTGACGTACGACCGCACCGACGAGGAGGTGACCCTCAAGGCGCCCGACATCGTCATCGTCGAGGGCCTCAACGTGCTCGCACCGGCGCGACCGCGCGGCGACGGCTCGCCGGGCCTCGCGGTCAGCGACTTCTTCGACTTCTCAATCTACGTCGACGCGGCCGGCAAGGACCTGCGCCGCTGGTACATCGACCGGTTCCTGACGCTGCGCAAGACCGCGTTCGCCGATCCCGCGTCGTACTTCCATCGCTACAGCGCGTTCACCGACGAGGAGGCCGTCGCCCGCGCCGGCGAGCTGTGGGACACGATCAACGCGCCGAACCTCAAGGAGAACATCGCCACGACCCGCGGGCGCGCGTCCCTCGTCCTGCGCAAGGGCCCCGACCACACCGTCAACTGGGTCCGCCTCCGCAAGATCTGACGCCCTCCCCCCTCCCGCGAGTGGTGCGGTCTGGACCGCGAGTGGTGCGGTCTGGACGTTCTGAGACGGCCTGTCGGTCCACGGCGCACCACTCGGGGCCGTCAATGCACCACTCCCGAGACGGTCAGACGGCGCGGACGTACTCGCCGGCCCACGCGGTCTGCCGGAATCCGAGCCTCTCGTTGACGGCGATCATGTGGATGTTGCCCGCTGCATTCCACGTCGTGATGCGGTGCCGGCCGGCGAGAAGATCCTCCGAGGCCTGCATGGCCCGGGTCTTCAGCGCGAGGCCCAGCCCGTGCCCGCGGTGGGCTGGCCGGACGAGCGTGTCCCACTGGTACACCTCGATGCCGTCCGACGGGAACGCGAGCTGCGTGTGCCCGGCCAGCTCACCGGACGATGCCCGCGCCACGACGACCTGCATCTCGCGTGCCACGCGGACGAGGTCGGCCTCGTCCTGGCGCACGCGCGCGGCGTCCCAGTGCTCGTTCTCGAGCCCTGCATCGCCGCTCGGCGCCTCCTGGGTCAGGATGCGCCTCAGCTCGGCGTACTCGTTGATCCACTCGTCGGGGCACGGGCCGCGCCACGTCTCCAGCACGTAGCCGGGATCGACCACCAGCGGCGGCAGGTCGGCGGGCAGACGGAGCTCGCGCACGGCGTCGAGGATGTCGAGCTCGAAGCCGCGCGCCTCGGCGAACCAGCACCCAGCGTCACCGTCCTCGTCGATGCCCCAGACCGGCTCCGCCATGACCGTCGACCGCTCCCCGGCGCGGGCGGCGTCGAGCAGCCCGTCCAGCAGCACGGTGCCCCGGTGCCGCCTGCGGTGCTCTGGCAGCACGAAGACGTCCAGGAAGGCAAAGGTGGTGTTGTCGAGCAGAGGCATGACGACCGAGCCACCTCCGACCGCCGTGCCCGATGCGTCGCGCACCAGGAGTGCGATCTTCGTGCCGTACTGATCGTCGGTGAGTTGACCCGCTTCTCGACCGCGAGCCACGGGCCGTCGAAGGGGCGGGTGTAGGAGCGTGCGTAGACGTCGTAGAACTCGCTGAAGGCAACATCGTCGGATAGATCGACAGACTCGATCGCGTCCATGCCCTGACCTTAACCGTCGTCGAGTGGCGCAAACAGGCCCTCGAGTGGCGCGGAAATGTACGACACGCCGTCTCAAAACCTTCGATGTGCGCCACTCGGCGCAAACGGGCGGGGTGGGTCAGAGGGAGAGGGTGGAGCGGACGACGCCCGCGAGGTGCTGGGCGACCTCGGACGCCTCCTCGTGGGTCGCTGCCTCGACCATCACGCGCACGAGCGGCTCGGTGCCCGACTGGCGCAGGAGCACCCGGCCGCCGCTGCCCAGGCGCGCCGACGCGATCGCGATCTCGCCCTGGAGGACCGGATCGGTGCCGGCACGGCTCTTGTCGACGTCGGGCACGTTGACGAGCACCTGGGGCAGGCGGGTCATGACGCCGGCGAGCTGCGAGAGGCTCGATCCGGTGTCGTGCATGCGGGCGGCGAGGTGTGCCGCGGTCAGGACACCGTCACCGGTCGTCGCGTAGTCGCCCATGATGACGTGGCCGGACTGCTCGCCGCCGATGTTGAACCCGCCGGACCGCATCGCCTCGAGCACGTACCGGTCGCCGACCGCGGTCTGGATGACCGTGATGCCGGCGGCCTCGAGCGCCCGGACGAACCCGAGGTTGCTCATCACCGTCGCGACGACCGTGTCGTCGGTCAGTCGTCCGGCGTCGCGCGCGGAGAGCGCGAGAATCGCCAGGATGTGGTCGCCGTCGACGACCGCCCCGGTCTGATCGACCGCGAGGCACCGATCGGCGTCGCCGTCGAAGGCGAAACCGGCGTCGGCGCCGTGCTCTACGACGGCCTTCTGCAGGTCGTCCAGGTGGGTCGACCCGCAGTTGTCGTTGATGTTGAGTCCGTCGGGCTCTGCATGGATCGCGATGACGCGGGCACCCAGCTGCTCGAAGACCCTCGGCCCGACCTGGAAAGCGGCGCCGTTGGCGCAGTCGAGCACGACGGTCAGCCCGTCGAGCCGCGACGGCGTGGACGCCACGAGGTGCTTGACGTACGCCGCGACGCCCGCGTGACTGTCGCCGATGCGCCCGACGCCGGCCCCCGTCGGACGGTCCCAGGGCTCCTCGAGGCGCTGCTCGATCAGGAGCTCGAGGTCGTCGTCGAGCTTGAGGCCGCCGCGCGCGAGGAACTTGATGCCGTTGTCGGGCATCGCGTTGTGGCTCGCGGAGATCATGACGCCCATGTCGGCCTCGAGATACGACGTCAGGTACGCCGCGCCGGGGGTCGGGACGACGCCGAGCCGGTGCACATCGACCCCGGCAGAAGCAAGGCCCGCGATCACCGCTGCCTCCAGGAATTCTCCGGAGGCGCGGGGATCGCGGGCCACGACTGCTGTGGGGCGCTGGTCGGCGAACGCACCGACCTCACCCAAGATATGGGCCGCGGCGACCGCGAGGTCGACGGCGAGCTCGGCGGTCAGATCACGATTCGCGACTCCGCGAACGCCATCGGTGCCAAAGATCCGGCCCACGAAGGATCAGCGCTTGCTGTACTGCGGAGCCTTGCGCGCCTTCTTGAGTCCGGCCTTCTTGCGCTCCTTGATGCGCGAGTCGCGCGTCAGGAGTCCGGCCTTCTTGAGGAGGGGACGGTTGGCCTCCTCGTCGATCTGGTTCAGCGAGCGGGCGACGCCGAGACGCAGCGCGCCGGCCTGCCCCGTCATGCCGCCACCGGTGACGCGGGCGATGACGTCGAAGCGGTCCTGCAGACCGGTCTCGGCGAAGGCCTCCTTGGCGATCTGCTGGTGCAGCTTGTTCGGGAGGTACTCCTCCAGCGGCTTGCCGTTGACGGTCCAGACCCCGGTGCCCGGGACGATGCGGACGCGCGCGATGGCTTCCTTGCGACGACCCGTGGCAGCACCCGGCGCGATGGTCGCGGGCTTGCTGGACGTCTCGGAACCGCCGGCGGACTCAGAGGTGTACGCGACACCCTCTGCGTTCGTCTGGAACTCGGTCTCTTCGGTGGTGGCGGTCTCAGCCATGATTACGCGTGTCCTCTTCTACAGGGAAAGTTTTACTGGGAGATCTGCGTGATCTCGAACGGCTGGGGCTTCTGCGCGGTGTGCGGGTGCTCGGGGCCGGAGTAGACCTTGAGCTTCGTGATCAGCTGATCGCCCAGACGGTTCTTGGGGAGCATGCCGCGCACCGACTTCTCGATCGCCTTGCGGGCGTCCTTGTCGAGCAGGTCGCCGTAGGCGATGGACTTGAGTCCACCCGGGTAGCCGCTGTGACGGTAGGCAAGCTTGTCGCGGCGCTTGTTGCCGGACAGGGCCACCTTCTCGGCGTTGACGATGATGACGAAGTCGCCACCGTCGACGTGCGGCGCGAAGGTCGCCTTGTGCTTGCCGCGCAGCAGCGTCGCAGCCTGGACGGCGAGACGGCCCAGGACGATGTCCTGGGCGTCGATGACGTGCCACTGACGGGTGATGTCAGACGGCTTGGGGCTGAACGTGCGCACGGCGTGACCTTCTCGTTCTTGGATGGTGGCGATTCTGAGAAAAATGACTCGGTCGGCGCACATGGCGATGCCTCTGGGCGCGACGACACACTAGGTTAACCGCCAGCGGCAGTCGAGGTCAAAACGAGGTCGCCCGCGGGCCGGACGACAGCAGGTTTCGACCCCCGCTGGTTGCAAAGGTCCACTCACGTCTAAGTTGACTAGTGGTCGGCAACATCACAGCCGCTCCGCTACGCCACGTCACAGGAGACCCATCGTGACCGAGAACCACACGCTGACAGTTCGCGACAACCGCACGGGCGAGGAGTACGAGCTCCCCATCACCGACGGCACGATCCGTGCCGGTGACCTGGGCAGGATCGGCAAGACCGACGACGACCCGGGCCTGGCCGTCTACGACCCGGGCTTCACCAACACCGCCTCCACGCGCAGCGCCGTCACCTTCATCGACGGCGACAAGGGCATCCTGGAGTACCGGGGCTACCCGATCGAGCAGCTGGCCGAGAAGTCCACCTACCTCGAGGTCGCGTACCTGCTGATCCACGGCGAGCTGCCGACGCGCGAGCAGCACGACCAGTGGGTGCACGAGATCACGTTTCACACGTTCGTGCACGAGAACCTCAAGTCCCAGCTGCAGGGCTTCCGCTACGACGCGCACCCCATGGGCATGCTGCTGTCGAGCGTCGGCGCGCTGTCGACGTTCTATCCCGAGGCCCGCAACATCAAGGACACGCAGGTCCGCCACGAGCAGGTCGTCCGCCTCATCGCCAAGATGCCGACGCTGGGTGCCTGGAGCTTCCGCCACGCGCAGGGCAAGCCGTACGTCTACCCCGACAACGACCTGACGTACACCGAGAACTTCCTGTCGATGCTGTTCAAGATGAGCGAGCAGAAGTACAACCCGGACCCGCGACTCGCGAAGGCCCTCGAGGTCTTGTTCATCCTGCACGCCGACCACGAGCAGAACTGCTCGACCAACGCGGTGCGCTCGGTCGGCTCCAGCCAGGTCGACCCGTACTCGGCCGTGAGCGCCGGTATCGCGGCCCTGTACGGCCCGCTGCACGGTGGCGCCAACGAGGCCGTCCTGAAGATGCTCAAGCGCATCAAGGTGCCCGAGAACATCCCCGCGTTCATCGAGGGCGTCAAGAAGGGTGACGAGAAGCTCATGGGCTTCGGTCACCGTGTGTACAAGAACTTCGACCCCCGCGCGACGATCATCAAGAAGGCCGTCGACGACGTCTTCGAGGTCACCGGCGTCAACCCGCTGCTCGAGATCGCCCAGGAGCTGGAGCGCATCGCGCTGGAGGACGAGTACTTCGTCAGCCGCAAGCTCTACCCGAACGTCGACTTCTACTCGGGCCTGATCTACGAGGCGCTGCAGTTCCCGCCGGAGATGTTCACGGTCCTGTTCGCGATCCCCCGCACGTCCGGCTGGCTCGCCCAGTGGATCGAGCTGGTGGACGACAAGGAGCAGAAGATCGCCCGTCCCAAGCAGATCTACACCGGCGACCGCCGGCTCGACTTCGTGTCGGCCGAGGACCGCTGGTCCAAATGACCCGCTGACGAGGCCCCCACCGTGCGCGGTGGGGGCCTCGTCGTTCCCCCGGCCCGATAGCGTGGGGGCGTGCGACTGCGACTCGATCTCTCCTACGACGGAACGTCGTTTCGCGGCTGGGCCACGCAGCCGGGCCTGCGCACCGTCCAGGGCGAGATCGAGGTGGCGCTCGCGACGATCCTGCGGCGGGACGATCCGCCGCGCCTGACGTGCGCGGGCCGCACCGACGCCGGCGTCCACGCACGGGGACAGGTCGCCCACGTCGACCTGGACGACGTGGATCCTCCCGCGCTGGAACGGCGCCTGCGCCGGCTCCTCCCCCATGACGTCCAGCTGCGCGGCCTGTCGGTCGCGCCGAACGGTTTCGACGCCCGGTTCGCTGCCCTCGAGCGGCGCTACGTCTACCGGTTGTGCGACGCGCCGGCCGGTCCCGACCCGCTGCGGCGCTCGATGATCGTGCACGTCGGGCGCCCGCTCGACGTCGGCGCGATGAACGCCGCGGCCGACCACCTGCTCGGCGAGCACGACTTCGCGGCCTTCTGCAAGCGACGTGAGGGCGCGACCACGATCCGCACGCTGCTCGAGCTGCGCTCGGTGCGCACGGACGACCTGGTCGAGACCACGGTGCGAGCCGACGCGTTCTGCCACTCCATGGTCCGGGCACTGATGGGTGCGCTGGTCGCGGTCGGCGAGGGCAAGCACGATCCTGCCTGGTCGGGCGAGGTCCTGGCGGCCGCCACCCGCAACGCCCGCGTCACGGTCATGCCACCGCACGGCCTGGTGCTCGAGGAGGTCGTCTACCCCGACGACGCCGGTCTGGCAGCCCGCGCGGCCGAGTCCCGGCGGAGGCGCGACGAGTGACCGCCCGACTCGCCCACCTCGACCGGTCCGCCTTCGAGGCACTGGCCGCCGGCGACATCGCAGCGGCCGAACGCCTCACGGATCTCTCGATGACGCCGTGGTTCGCCGGCCGGACCGAGATCTGGACGTTCATGCTGGCGCTGCTGGACGGCCGCCCGGAGAACGCCCCCTGGCTCATGCAGGCCGTCGTGCTCGGCGGCGACCGGGTGATCGGCAACGCAGGATTCAAGGGCGCACCGGCCTCGGGCGTGCTCGAGCTCGGCTACAGCATCGACCCCGCGCACCGACGGGCCGGGCACGCGTCCGCCGTGGTCGACCTCCTGGTGGGCCGCGCCCGCAACGAGCCGACCGTCGATCGCGTCATCGCGCGGATCGATCCGACGAACGCCGCATCGGTCGGGGTGGTGACGAAGGCCGGTTTCACGGCGGACGGTGATCTCATCAGTCCGCGGTGGGGTCGCCAGCTGCAGTTCATGCACCCAGCTGTCCGGGACGACCCGGGAGACGACGAGTGAGACACTGGGCCGCATGGGAGTCACCTGGGAGGACCTCGTGGCGTTCGCCGTCACCCTGCCCGGGGTCGCCGAGTCCACGTCGTACCGCACCCCGTCGATCAAGGTCGCCGGCAAGCTCATGGGCCGGCTGCGCACCGAGGCGGAAGGCGGCCTGGCACTGAAGTGCTCCGCCGCCGACAAGGAGTCACTCGTCGGCGGACCGGATCCGGCGTTCTACACGACGCCGCACTACGACGGCCACGACTACGTCCTGGTCGATCTCGACCAGGTGGATCGCGAGGAGCTGTTCGAGCTCGTCGACGACGCCTGGCACATCGCCGCGCCCGCGACGCTGCGCAAGCGGCGCGGTGGCGACGCGTGAGCGGTCTCGTGGCCGCCCTGGTGGCCGCCTTCGCGATGACGAGCGGCCCGGTCGTGCTCCCGCCGACGGCCGGCGCCGCCGACTATCAGCTCGGCGGCGCCTACCCGCCCGCCGCGAACGTCCAGATCGTGACCCGCGAGCGGACCGAGCCGCCGGCGCCCGGACGGTACTCGATCTGCTACGTCAACTCCTTCCAGACCCAGCCGGGCACCCTGCGGTGGTGGAAGAAGAAGCATCCGTCGTTGCTGCTGCGCGACGCGAAGGGACGCCTCGTCCGCGATCCGGGCTGGCCCGACGAGGTGCTGCTCGACATCCGCACCTCGACGCGCCGGGCCGCGATCGGACGCCTCAACCGCGCCTGGTTCGCGCAGTGCGCCCGCCAGGGCTACCAGGCCGTCGAGCCCGACAACCTCGACTCGTGGACCCGCTCGAAGGGCCGGCTCACGAAGGCCCACGCGACCAAGTTCGCGAAGCGCCTGGTGCGGGAGGCCCACGGCACCGGTGTCGCGATCGCCCAGAAGAACACGCCCCAGCTGAGCCGCTCCGGACTGGGCTTCGACTTCGCCGTGGCCGAGGAGTGCGAGGTCTACCGTGAGTGCGGCGCGTACACGCGGACGTACGGCACGCGCCTGATCGAGATCGAGTACTCCGACAACGGCCGCTCGGCCTTCACTCGCGCATGCGCCGCACGCGGGGGTCAGGCCTCGATCCTGCTGCGCGACCGGGACGTCGTGCCGCCGTCGTCGAAGCGCTACGTCTTCCGCACCTGCTGACGTCCTACCCGGGGTGTGGCAGGGACGCGGCGATGACCTCCTCGCCGCCGGCGTCGACGACCCGGAAGCTCGCGGCGTCGTCGAGCAGCACCGAGGAGCTCATGTCGCACACGATCGTCGTGGCGCCCACGCCGAGGAAGGCCCCCGCGTCGTAGGAGCGGCCGTCCTTGCCCAAGACCCACACCTCGAACCGCTCATCCGCGGAAAGGCCCGCCGCCTCGAGCTTGATCTCGAGCCCCCACGTGTGGTCGACGAGTCCCACCGTGGCGGTCACCCCGTCGGCCACGGTCACACGGGGCACCGCGATGACGGTCGGCGTCTGCTCCCCCGTGACGACGGCCGTCACCGCGACGGCGACGGCCGCCGCGGCGATCGCGGCCCCGACCGGCAACCAGCGACCGACCCCGCGGGACGGCCGGGGCAGCGCCCGGCTGATGCGGTCGTCGAGCTCGGCGGGCGCCGGGAGGAAGGCGTCGCCGGCCCGGTCGACGCCGCGCAGCGCGTCGGCTGCGGGGGCGATCTCGGCGAGGTGCGCCCGGCACGCCGGGCACGTCGCGAGATGCGCCTGGACGTCGGCGTGGCGGCCGCCGTCGAGCTGGGCCAGCGCGTACGCGCCCAGCTCGTCGCGCAGCTCGACGTGGGCGCGGCTCACGAGTCCGGTCCCATCGCGGTCATGGCACGACGCAGGTCGCGCAGCCCGTGGAACACGCGGCTGCGCAGGGTGCTGACGGGGATACCGAGATCGGCGGCGACATCGTCGTAGGACCGGTCGCGCAGATAGGTCTCGACGATCGCGGTGCGGTGGTCGACGCTCACCATCCAGAGGGCGCGCGTCACGAGATCGCTGTCGACGACACCCGCGGTCTGGTCGCCCATCTGGTCCTCCTGGTCCTGGGCCACCAGCGCAGGCAGCCGCGCCGCCCGCTGCCGGGCGGCGACGTGATCGTTGATGACGTTCCGGAGGATCGCGTAGAGCCATGTCCGGAGGGTCGCCCTGGACGGATCGAACCGCTCAGCCGAACGCCAGGCCCGCACGATCGTCTCCTGGACGACGTCCTGGGCCGCGGCATCGTCGAGGAGTCGTCCGAGGGCGTAGCGGTAGAGCTCACCACCGTGGCGGACGTAGCCATCCCGGGCCAGTGCGTCGGGCGTGCGTGGCACGTCGTCGTCACCGGCCCGGGAAATCCTCCACGATGGCACCAGTGCTGCTCCTGAGTGAGTTGCTGAGGGGCGACGCATCGCCCCCGGCTCAGGGCTGTGGGATCGCGATGTCGGCGATGTCCTTGTTGAACTGTGCCACCTTCGTGAACTTCCCGCTCAGCAGATTGACGCGGTACAGCGTCGCGAGGCCGCCGCTCGTCGGACGGATCGTCGCGAAGCCGGTGTTGTCGGCCGTCCGCGAGCCGGAGTTCGAACCCACGACATCGAAGCCGGCGATGGGACCCTGACGGGGACCGAACGGACCCGAGACGAGCAGGTTGCCCGAGTTCGCCGGGACCTGCTGCACGACCTGATCGCGCGTCATGTCCAGGTCGAACAGCGTCGTGCCGGTCGCCGGGTCGTTGTCGCTGTTGGTGTAGCCCGCCGCCGCGATGCCCGTGGCGGTCGTCCCGTCGTAGTTGAGCGCGGTGTCGACGGCCGTCGCGGGCGCGGCCTGCGTGATGTCGTGACGCAGGTTCTGGCCCGTGTCACTGACGATGCGCAGGCGGTCGGCGGCCGGGTTGAAGTCGACGCCGAAGTGCGTGCCCTCGAGCGCGACGCTGACCTGCGACACCTTGCGGACGTTGCCGTTTCCGCGGTTGATCAGGTAGATGCCGCCCTGGTTGCCGACACCGTAGGCCTTGTGGTCGGCCGGACGCTCGTCGATGCCGACGAGCCGCGTGTCGCCCACCAGGCCCTTGGCCTGTCCGAGCGCCTTGGTGCGCTTGGCGGTGGAGAGGCTGAAGATCGTCAGGTTCTTGCCGTTGGACGACAGCCCCAGCGCGGTCTTCGGGACCGTGGCGGCCTCCGCCGACGAGGTGACGGCGACGACGCTGCCGGCCGCGAGGGCCGCCGCAGCTGTGAGACCGATGGCGTTGCGTGTGCGGTGAAGCATGAAATCCTCCGATGTCTGGCCGGCCGCGTTGCCGGTCACAGAGGGGATACCCATCTCGCAAGCGCTGCGTTGATGATCCGGCGAACTTTCTCGGTAGTCGCACTGGGACACTGGACCGGTGCCCGAGCACTACTTCGACGGAACCCCGACCAGCGACGATCGTCGCCGCGACGTGACGACGCGGATCTGGGACCGCGAGATGGTGTTCACGACGTCCAGCGGCGTCTTCTCCCAGGACGGTCTCGACAAGGCGACCGCCGTGCTGCTGCGTCACGGCACCCCGCCGTCCGACGGTCGCGTGCTCGACCTCGGTTGCGGCTGGGGTCCCATCGCGTGCGCCCTCGCGACGACCGGCGCGGAGGTCTGGGCGGTCGACGTCAACGAGCGCGCGCTGGAGCTGACCCGGCTCAACGCCGAGCGTCTGGGCGTGTCCGTCACGGCCTGCCTGCCCGACGACGTGCCGGCCGGTCTCATGTTCGACCGGATCTGGTCCAATCCCCCGATCCGCATCGGCAAGCAGGCCCTGCACGAGCTCCTGCTGCGCTGGCTGCCCCGGCTCGCCCCCGCCGGCACCGCCCGGCTCGTGGTCGGCAAGAATCTCGGCGCCGACTCGTTGCAGCGCTGGCTCGTGACCGAGGGCTGGCCCACCGACCGGGTCGACAGCGAGAAGGGCTTCCGGATCCTCGAGGTCCGCCGCCCGGACGTGCCACCCGCCGCCGCGGACTGACCTACGAGCCCACGACGACCGGCGCCGACGTCGCACCCACGCGGGCGAAGGTGCCTGACGCCGGCGAGGTCCTGACGGTCAGCTGCCGGCCGATGTCGGCTCCGGTGGCCCGGTACGCCTGCCCCGTCCCGACGACGACGCCGTCGGCGCGCCACGTGTACGTGACGGCCCGCGGGGTGCTGACCCAGCGGACGGCCGATGCCGTCAGCACCTCGCCGGCCCGGGCGGTGCCGCCGATGGCCGGGACGCCGATCGGCGCCTGCACGCGGCCGAGATCGAGCACGCCAGGTCCGCACCACGTCCGCCCGCGGGTCGAGCAGTTCAGGTCGACGCGGTAGGTCTTGCCCCCGAACCGCACGCGCTTGCGGGAGTACTTGCTCGATCGGGCGCGAAACGGTGACACGGCGGCGTTGACCGCCGAGCGCAGCGACCCGGGCGTCGTGAAGCCGAGGCCGTGCAACAGGGCGGCGGCTCCCGCAACCTGCGGCGCGGCCATGCTGGTGCCCTCGTAGCGGACGTAGCCCGCCGTGGCCGGACGTTGCCGGCCGGAGTTGCCGAGCGACACGATCGAGTCGCTGCGTCCCTCGATCAGCGAGTCGCCACCGGGAGCCGACAGGTCGACCGTCGAGCCGATGTTGGAGTAGATCGAGCTGAAGCCGCGGCGGCTCGTCGCCCCCACGGAGATGTACTCCGAGCAGGACGCCGGCACGGCCCGGTTGGCGTTGCCGCCGTCATTGCCCGCGGCCGCGACGAACATCGATCCGCGGGCACGACCGGCCTTGGCGACCGCGTTGTAGACACGGCAGGCGGCCCTGCGCTCGGAGGCGCTGGACGCGATGCCGCCCAGCGAGAGGTTCACGACGGGCGCGGGGGTCGGGTTGGCCGGGACGCCCGGGACCGTGCCGCCCGAGGCCCACGTGATGCTGTCGAGAATGTCGGAGTCCCAGCCGCCGCACCGTCCGAGTGCGCGGATCGGCTGCACCGACACCTGCGGGGCGACGCCGGCGATGCCGGTCCCGTTGTCAGCCGTCGCGGCGATCTGGCCTGCCACGAAAGTGCCGTGCCACGAGCTCGCCATGCCGCCCGGGTAGGGGCACTGCCCGTTCGCGTTCCAGTCGCCCTGGTCGGCCGGGTTCGCGTCGCGCTTGTCGCCGTCGCGCGCCCGCGTGGCACTGCTGATGAAGTCGTAGCCGGGCACGACCCTGCCGGCGAGGTCGGGGTGGTCCGTGATCCCGGTGTCGATGACCGCGACGACGGTCGCCGGCGTCCCCCGCGTCGCGCGCCACAGGGACGGGGCCTTGATGCTGTAGCCGCCCCGCGGCCCGGGGTTGGTGTCCCACAGGTTGCGCTGCTGGCGGAACAGCGGGTCGTTGGTGCTGACGGGGCTCCGCGCGTCGACGCGGCGCAGCCGGTTCGGGACGGCCCACACGACGTCGCCCCTGCGTGCGACCTGCGCGGCGACGTCCTCGGCCACGTCGGCATCGACGACGCCGGCGAAGTCGACGACCGTGATCTGCGGGACCAGCCGGTCCGTGTCACCGAGCCCGGCCCGGTCGCTGAGTGCCGCGTCCGTCGCGGCGAGGACCGCCGCGGACGCCGAGCCCGTGGTTGTGCGCACGATCAGGCCGCGGGCCACATCGGGTGCCTGGTCCGCGGCGGGACGATCCGCGGTGGCGGTCGCGGGCGCGTACGCCGCCTCGGCGCCGGAGGCGAACCCCGTCAGGACCAGGAACGTGACGAGGACCGTGGTCGCGACGCGACGAGAGTGTGAGAGCAAGGCACGAGAGTGTGAGAACAAGGCACGAGAGTGTGACAACAACAGGGCCTTCACCGTGAGTGCACGGGCGTATCCGGAGCGCCCGCGCGAAGGCACCAAGGTATCAGCGCCCGTGGAAGACGAAGGACGCCCGCCACCTCACGGTGACGGGCGTCCTGGTGGAGCGGGTGCTACTTGGCGTCGTCCTCGGCCGGGGCGTCGGACTCGTCAGCAGCGGCGTCGTCGGTCGAGTCCTCGACCGTCTCGGCGGCCTCGGGGGCGTCCTGCGACGCCTCCACGACGTCGACATCGGTGCCCAGGTCGTCCGACGGGGAAGCGTCCTCGTCGGCGACGACGGGGGTCTCGTCGGCCGGAGCCGCGGCAGCGGGGGCCGTGCGCTTCGGCGACTGGTTCTGCGCCGCGAACGACTTCTCCTCGACGATCTCGATGACGGCCATGGGAGCGTTGTCGCCCTTGCGCGGCGCGACCTTCGTGATGCGCGTGTATCCGCCGGGACGGGTCGCCATGGCGGGCCCGATCTCGGTGAACAGCGTGTGCAGGATGCTCTTGTCGCGGATGACCTTGACGACCTGGCGGCGGTTCGCCACCGTGTCGGTCTTGGCCTTCGTGATGAGCGACTCGGCGTAGGGACGCAGACGGCGCGCCTTGGCCTCGGTCGTCGTGATCTTGCCGTGCTCGAACAGGTTCTGCGCGAGGTTGGCGAGGATCAGGCGCTGGTGCGCCGGGCTACCGCCGAGGCGAGGACCCTTGGTGGGGGTGGGCATGGTTTGTCTCCAGAATCAATTCGGTCTGATGTCCGTGGGCGGTGCAGTACGTCAGTACTGCTCGTCCTCGGCGAAGCTGGCGTCGTCGTCGTACGCGTCGATGGCCGCGGACGGGTCGAAACCGGCCGGGCTGTCCTTGAGCGCGAGGCCCATCTCGGTGAGCTTGGCCTTGACCTCGTCGATCGACTTCGAACCGAAGTTGCGAATGTCGAGCAGGTCCTGCTCCGAGCGCGTGATGAGCTCGCCCACGGTGTGGACGCCCTCGCGCTTGAGGCAGTTGTATGACCGCACCGTGAAGTTGAGGTCCTCGATCGGCAGGGCCAGGTCGGCAGCGAGCTGCTCGTCGACCGGGCTGGGGCCGATGTCGATGCCCTCGGCCTCGACGTTGAGCTCACGGGCCAGGCCGAACAGCTCGACGAGGGTCGAACCGGCCGATGCGATCGCGTCACGCGGCAGGATCGACTTCTTGGTCTCGACGTCGATGACGAGCTTGTCGAAGTCGGTGCGCTGCTCGACGCGGGTGGCCTCCACCTTGTACGTCACCTTCAGCACCGGCGAGTAGATCGAGTCGACGGGCATGCGCCCGATCTCCTCGTCGCCGGACTTGTTCTGCACGGCCGAGACGTAGCCGCGGCCACGCTCGACGACAAGCTCGATCTCGAGCTTGCCCTTCGCGTTCAGCGTCGCGATGTGCAGATCCGGGTTGTGGACCTCGACACCGGCCGGGGGCTGGATGTCGGCGGCGGTCACGTCACCGGCGCCCTCCTTGCGGAGGTACATCACGACGGGCTCGTCGTTCTCGGAGGAGACGACCAGACCCTTCAGGTTCAAGATGATCTCGGTGACGTCCTCGGTGACACCGGGGACGGTCGAGAACTCGTGAAGGACGCCGTCGATCTTGATCGAGGTGACAGCCGCACCCGGGATCGAGGACAGCAGCGTGCGACGCAGCGAGTTGCCGAGGGTGTAGCCGAAGCCGGGCTCGAGGGGCTCGATGACGAACCGCGAACGGAAGTCGTCGACGACCTCTTCGGACAGGGCGGGGCGCTGGGCGATCA
>JAOPXY010000068.1 GCA_025964895.1 Aeromicrobium sp. | reverse complement strand
GTCGGCGGCTCGTTGGGCGACCGGCTCGGACGTCGCCGGGTCTTCGTCGTCGGCGTCTCGGGCTTCGCGCTGGCGTCCGTGCTGTGTGCCGCCGCCCCGACGATCGAGGTTTTGGTGGCGGCGCGCGGGCTCCAGGGCGTCGGCGCCGCCCTGCTGACGCCCGGCAGCCTCGCGATCATCTCCGCGTCCTTCGCGCCGGGGGACCGCGGGCCCGCGATCGGCCTGTGGTCCGGGCTGTCCGGCGTCACGACCGCGATCGGCCCGCTGGTCGGTGGCTGGCTCGTCGACACGACGAGCTGGCGCGGCATCTTCTGGATCAACGTGCCGCTCGCGGCGCTCGTGGTGTGGCTCGCGGTGAGGCACGTCCCGGAGACGACGGGGGAGCAGGACCCGATCGACTACGGCGGTGCCGCGCTGACCGCCGCCGGACTGGCCGCCCTGACGTACGGCCTCGTCGACGGGTCATGGCCGTGGGCGGGCGCGGGCGTCGTGCTGATGGTCGTCTTCGTCGTCCACCAGCGGCTGATGCCGCACGCCCTGGTGCCGCTGAGCCTTTTCGCGGACCGGGTCTTCACCGCCGCCAACATTTGCACGTTCGCGATCTACGGCGCCCTCGCTGCCTGCGGCTTCCTGCTGGTGCAGCAGCTGCAGTACGTGTCGGGCTTCTCGCCGCTGGTCGCGGGGCTGGCCAGCGTGCCGATGACGATCATCATGCTGCTGTTCTCGTCGAGGGCGGGGGCGCTGGGCGCGCGGATCGGCCCACGGTGGCCCATGACCGTCGGCCCGCTGATCGCCGCCGCCGGGTTGCTCCTGATGCTGCGCATCGGCGATGACGCGAGCTTCTGGACCGACGTGCTGCCGGCGTCGATCGTGTTCGGCGCCGGCATCACGGTGCTCGTGGCCCCGCTGACGACCGCGGTGCTGGCGGCGGCCCCCATGGAGCAGACCGGCATCGCGTCGGGCATCAACAACGCGGTCGCGCGCACCGCCTCGCTGCTCGCGGTCGCCGCGATCCCGCCGATCGCCGGCATCGCCGGAAGGAACTTCAGCGATCCGGCGGTGTTCGACCCGGGCTTCCGCACAGGGACCCTGATCTGCGCCGGCATGCTCGTCGTCGCGGCCGCCTGCGCCGCCACCCTCATCGACGGCCGCCACGTCACCCCCACCCCCTGACCCCTTCCCGCCAGTTTCCCGCGAGTGGTGCGGTCTGGACGCTCCGAGACGGCGCGTCGGTCCAGGTCGCACCGGTCGGGACCCGATATGCGCCACTCGGGACGTACAGCGGAATGAATGCAGCGCCCCGTCGGTTGCAAGAGGAGTAGGATGAATGAGCGGCTCCGGCCGTGATTGACAACTCAAGAGGGGCTGATCGGTTTCGACTAAGGTCGTTCGATTCAGGTGAAGCGGGTAGAGGATCCAGGGTTATCTCTTAAACGATCTCTGGAAACCAACAAGTGCCGATTCAAAGCGCACTGACTTCGCTCTCGCTGCTTAAGCGATAAGTGAAGGGCTGGCCCGGGGGCGTTCCCGCTCCGGATCGCCAGTCTCATCTAGGGGACTTGCCGGTCACACGGCGTCACAGCGTGTGATCGGGACTTTTCTGTGACTGAGCCCGTCGGCGACGCGTCTGTCCGAGCGCCGGGGCTGAGAAAAGCGACATGACGGACTGCACCCGGAGAAGCCCTGACTCAGCGCCGTAGGACCGGGGTTCGATTCCCCGCAGCTCCACTGAATGACAGAGCCCCGCTCGCCCCGGTTTTGGGCGAGCGGGGCTCTGTCATTCAGTGAAATTGGCAAGTGAATCGAGTGGGCCCCTCCGACGCGACGTCACCCGCGCGGCGGAGCCGCCCCCTGACGTCGCCAGCAAGGGATCCCCGCAGCTCTCGACATGGCAGCGTCCCTTCACACCCGAACCGTGAAAATCCGTCTCCAATACCCTCCGCCCACCCGAGTCCGGCCTATCCTGAGGGCCAGCGGTACGCGTCGCCGCGAACAGAGGGAGCCGGCATGGGACGAACGGGCTGGGTGCGGGCGTGCGCCGCGACGGCCGTCGCGCTGCTGCTGACGGCGAGATCGAGGCGGTCGAACGCGGGTCAGAGCACCGGGGTGTCTATCCCGTCGGGCGGGGAGATCCGCGGCGGCGTGGAGTCGGCGACGGGCCCGTGCCCGTCCGGCGGTTGACGCCGACCCGAGTGGGGTACGCGTGCCGCGACGAAAGGAACACCATGAGCGACACACCCATCGAGTCCGACACCGATCCCACCGAGCCCGCCACCGACCCGGGCCTCGATCCCGCGAAGGCCCCGGGCGCCGACTCGGGACAGGGCGGCCCCGTCGACGACGTGCAGGTCGGGGCGCCGGCCACCGGTCCCGAGGCTCCCGTCCCGCCGGGCGGCTCGACCGATGCGGACCAGCAGAACGACTGACCACCTGCCCGCCAAGGCTGCGTCCACCCCGCCTGCGATCACATGACCGGCACGGTCAGGATCGGGATCTCGGGGTGGACGTACCCACCGTGGCGTGGCGTCTTCTACCCACCGGGGCTGCGGCAGAAGGACGAGCTCGAGTACGCCGCGAGCCGCCTCGACAGCATCGAGATCAACGGCTCCTTCTACTCGCTGCAACGGCCCGAGAGCTACCGGGCGTGGCACGACCGCACGCCGGACGGCTTCGTCTTCGCCGTCAAGGGCGGCCGGTTCATCACGCACATGAAGAAGCTGGCCGACGTCGAGCAGCCGCTCGCGAACTTCTTCGCCTCCGGTCCGCTGGCCCTGGGGGCCAAGCTCGGCCCCGTGCTGTGGCAGCTGCCGCCGACCCTGGGCTTCGACCCGGACCGGCTGAAGCGGTTCTTCGACCAGCTGCCGCGCACCACGACCGCTGCGGCCACGCTGGCCGCGTCGCACGACAAGCGGGTGGAGGGCCGCACCTGGCTCGAGGCCGGCGCGGAGCGTCCGGTGCGTCACGCGCTGGAGGTCAGGCACGACACGTTCCTCGCGCCGGCGTTCCTCGACCTGCTGCGCGAGCACGACATCGCCGTGGTCGTCGCCGACACAGCGGGCAAGTGGCCGAAGCTTGTCGAGACGACGACGGACTTCGCGTACATCCGCCTGCACGGCGACACCGAGCTGTACGCGAGCGGCTACTCGGCCGAATCGCTGGACGGATGGGCCCGAATCGCCCGCGGCTGGGCCGAGGCCGGCAAGGACGTCTACGTGTACTTCGACAACGACATGAAGGTGCGCGCACCGTTCGACGCGATCGCGCTGGCCGAACGGTTGGCCGACTTCGCCCCGGTCCGCGCGTGAGGGCCTGCCGGACGGATTGACGAGCGTGCTGCGGGGTACCACTGCATGGCTGTCAAGCAGATGGCAGCAGACCTGCGCGAGGAAGTTCTCTCCATGACCTTGATACCAACCTCTCGACGTCTCGAGCCTTCGTGCTGATCCCGAAGGGCCGCGGTGCCTTGAGCGACACCGTCTTCGAGCTCATGCGTACCGACGCTTCGTCGTTCGCGCCTGCCCTCCGCACGCTGGCCGATCATGACGAGGACCTGCACATCACCCTGTGGGCCCTGTACGAGCTGCACTACCGCGGGTTCGAGGACGTCAGCGACGACCTCGAGTGGCATCCGGAGCTGATGGACCTGCGCCGGTCGCTGGAGAACACCTTCGAGCAGACCCTCCGCGACCGCTGCGACGAATCGGCTCCCGAAGGCGACTTCGCCGAGGCCATGTTCGCCGCTGTCGCCGATCACGACGGACCGTCGCTCGCGGCGTTCATCCACCGTGAGGCGACCGCGGAGCAGGCGCTCGAGCTGCTGCGCATGCGGTCGATCTACCACCTCAAGGAGTCCGACCCGACGACGTGGGTCATCCCGCGCCTGCCGAACACGACGAAGGCGGCCCTGATGGAGCTGCAGTTCGACGAGTACGGCTGCGGTGACCCGAACCGCCTGCACGCGGGGCTCTTCGCGCGGGGCATGAACCGCAGCGGGCTGCGCTCGGAGTACGGCGCGTACATCGACGACGTGCCTCTGGAGGTGCTGGAGCAGAACAACGCGATGTCGCTGTTCGGGCTGCATCGCCGCCTCCGGGGTGCCGCGCTCGGTCACCTCGCCGCCTTCGAGATCACCAGCAGCATCCCGTCGCGGAAGATGGCCCAGGGCCTGAGCCGCCTCGGGCTGCCCGCCGAGATGATCGGCTACTACGACGAGCACGTCGAGGCCGACGCCGTGCACGAGCAGCTCGCGGTGCGGACGATCTGTGGGTCGCTCGTCGAGGAGGAGCCCGGGCTGCGCGACGACATCTTCTTCGGTGTCTTCTCGTGCCTCGACCTCGAGGACCGGTTCGCCAACCGCCTGCTCGCGGAGTGGGCCGCATGATCGACGGGGACGCCGCACCGCAGCAGCCCGACATCATCCTGTGTCCGGGCGGCCCCATGCTGCTGCGCGGCGATCACGTCGTGCAGTCGCCGGACGGCACGAGCGCCCGTACGACGCGGCCCGTCAGCGCGGTGTGCCGGTGCGGCAAGTCCGCGTCGCAGCCGTGGTGCGACGGCACGCACAAGGTCATCCCGCGCAAGGACCTGCCGTAGCCGTCAGGAGATGAGCGCCAGAACCCCGCGATCGAACTCACGGACGGCGGTGACGCGCAGGCCGGACGACGACGCGTCCGCGAGGAATGCATCGATCGCCTCGACTTGCGCGCCGGTGCCGAGCTGCAGGATCGCCGATCCGCCGGGAGCCAGGTGGGCGTCGATGACCTCGCAGCACATGCGGGCCAGGTCGAGTCCGTCCTCGCCTCCGTCGATCGCGATCTTCGGGTCCTCGGGGAACCGGCCGATACCGTCGGACTCGACCCACGGCGGGTCCGCGATCACGAGGGCGAAGGTCTCGCCGGGCACCAGGACCTCGGTCATCGACCCGGTGCGGATGTCGACGCGGTCGTCCACGCCGGCCGCCGCGACGTTGACGGCCGACAGCTCGGAGGCGGCCGGGTTGAGGTCGACCAGCACGAGCGGACGGTCGGTGCCCGTGACCGCCAGCAGGCCGATGTGACCGACGCCCGCGCACAGCTCGAGCACGGGCCCGGCGGGCGCGGACGCCAGCAGCTCGGCGGCCCATGCGGACTGCGCTACCGTCCATTCCCGCGGCTCGAGGACGCGATCGTCGAAGGCGACCTCCAGGCTGCCGAACCGGGTGAGTCTCACGGTGCCGGCGGTGCCGGTGACGAGGGGAGTGGCGTCGGTCATGGGGTCCTTCATGGTCAGCGCGGGTGCCGCGCGCCGCGGCCCGGATCGACGTACCCGCCGCGCGGCACGCCAAACCAGCCGTTGCGATGGCACGTCATCCGCGGACGTGGAATGATGGGCGGACCGGTTGAGAAGTAGTCGGACCCACGTACGTTCGACGGGTCACCGATGTCCCTTCACTCGACGCCCTCGTCACAGCCCTGGTCGGTCCTCGTCTACCGGGTCACCGATCTCGACGTCCAGCAGCGCATCCTCATGGCGTTCCGCGAGATCGACCGCCCAGGTGTCGTCGCGCTCGGCACGTACGCCGACGACGGACCCCATCTCGTCGTAGAGAGCCCGTCGCGCAGCGGCGAGAGCTACTCCAGACGGGTCATCCACCGCATCGATCCGCGCGCCGTCTGCCTGTCTGCGGGGTCGGGGCAGAATGTGCTGCTCCTGCCGGACAGCTGGTGAGTCCGTTTCCGGTGGCCCGGAGCGGGTAGGACAGCACTCATGGATGACACCCTGTGGATCGGCGTCGTGCGGCACGGCGAGAGCACGGCGAACGTGGCGGCGAGGTCCGCGGCGCACGACCGGCTCGACCTCATCGACGTCACCGAGCGCGAGGCGGACGTGCCGCTCTCGGATCTCGGGCGACAGCAGGCCGAGAGCCTCTGCCGCCGCCTGAAGGGCGTGGCGGGCGACGAGCTGCCAGATCTCGTCGTGACGTCGCCGTTCCTGCGGGCCCGGCAGACCGCGGAGATCGCGACGGGTGATCTCGGCGTCCGCCTGCGGGTCGACGAGCGTCTGCGCGACCGTGATCTCGGCGTCCTCGACCTGCACACCGTGCAGGGCATCCACTCCGCGTTCCCCGAGGAGGCCGAGCGCCGCAAGCGTCACGGCAAGTTCTACTACCGTCCCCCCGGCGGTGAATCGTGGGCAGACGTGGCCCTGCGGCTGCGCGCCGTCCTGCGCGAGATCGAGCAGGACCGGCCGGGGCGCCGGGTCCTGCTGTTCGCGCACGACGTCGTCGTCTCGATGGTCCGGTACGTGCTGGAGGACCTCGAGGAGCAGGCGTTGATCGAGGCGGCCGCCGACTCGCCCATCGCCAACGCGTCCCTGAGCAGCTGGATCAGGTCAGGCGGCGCCTGGCGCTGCGAGATGTTCAACGACGTCGGGCACCTCGAGGACGACCCGGCAGCACGACCGACCCAGGAGCCCGCCGATGACCGAGCTTGACGTCACGACCCTCACGCCCGGCCGGCTGCGGGAGTGGCCGCTGCCCGCGGCGGAGGGCGACAAGTCGTCCCGCGGCACGGTGCTCGTGGTCGGGGGCTCGCGCTTCACGCCGGGCGCCGTGCTGCTGGCGGGCACGGCGGCGCTGCGGGCCGGCGCCGGCAAGCTGCAGCTGGCGACGACCGAGAGCACCGCGACCGCGCTCAGCATCGCCGTGCCGGAGGCGATGGTGATCGGGCTGCCGGAGAACGACGCAGGCGCCGCCCATGCGAGCCAGGTCGACCAGCTGGTCGACCTGGCGTGCGCGGCCGACGTCGTGCTGATCGGGCCGGGTCTGATCGACGTCGACGAGGCCGGGTCGCTGCTCGAGGTCGTGATCGACGCGATCGGCGACGACGTCTCGGTCGTGGTGGACGCGTATGCCCTGGGCGCCCTGTCGAAGCGCCAGGAGCTGCTCAAGGGTCGGGCGCGGCGCGCGGTACTGACGCCCAACCAGGGCGAGGGCGCACGCCTGCTGGACCGCGACCTGGGCGACGACCTCGACGAGGAGTCGGCCGTCATCGCCCGGACGTTCGACTGCGTCGTGTCGCTCTTCGGCCATGTCGCGCGCCCCGACGGCACCGTGTGGCGCGACGAGACGGCGGACACCGGTCTCGGGACGTCGGGCAGCGGTGACGTCCTGGCCGGTCTCGTCGCGGGACTGCTGGCTCGCGGTGCCGACCCGGAGCAGGCCGCGTGCTGGGCGGCCCATGTCCACGCGGCCGCTGGGCAGCGGCTCGCGGTCGAGCACGGCCGGGTGAGCTACCTGGCGCGTGAGATCGTCGACGGCATAGCGCCCGCCCTTGCAGCCCTCGAGGTCTGAGCCCCGCCGGCGGCGGCAGGGGTTGCGCGCGAGGGGTGCGGGGCTAGCGTGGTGGAGATGACTGCTTACACCGATGCCCAGATCGAAGCCGCCCTCGACAGCCTGCCGGGCTGGTCACAGGAGGGTGAGGCGATCGTGAAGTCCTTCGAGTTCGCGGACTTCACCGCCGCGATGGCCTTCATGCAGCGCGCCGCCGGCTCGATCGACGAGATGAATCACCACCCGGAGTGGACCAACGTCTACAACCGCGTCGACATCCGCCTCAGCAGCCACGACGTCGGGGGAGTGACGGACCGCGATGTGCAGCTCGCGCGAGTCATCGAGCGCTTGGCGGCCGCCAGCTAGCCCGGGAGCCTAGGCCCAGAGGTTGGTGCCGAACTTGAACCAGATCGCCGAGATCACCGCGACGTACCAGAGGACGTTGATCAGCAGCGTCCAGTCGCCGACGAACCGCGAGACGGGGTTGCCGGGCAGGAACTCGCGCAGGTTGCGGGCCGTCAGCCAGACGAAGATGGGGATCATGACGGTCCAGACGACCATGCACCACGGGCACAGCTTCTGGATCTCGTAGATGCTCTGCGACTGCAGCCACGTCACGAAGGCGATGCCGAACACCGCGCCGGCCTGCAGCCCGAGCCACACGAACGCCGGCAGCCGCACGCGCGCCACGAGCAGTACGCCGAGCGTCACGACGACGGCGAATCCGGCGACGCCCATCAGGGGGTTCGGGAAGCCGAACACCGAGGCCTGGTCGGTGTTGATGACACCGCCGCAGCTGACGAAGGCGTTGATGTCACAGCTCAGTGCGGTCGACTTGCCGTCCACCTCGTTCTGCAAGAAGTTGACCTTCTCGACGATGAGGTACGCGGCCGAGAACAGGCCGATCGCGCCACCGATGGCGAGCAGCCAGCCGAGCCCGCGGTCGGACGAGCCAGGGGTCTCGAGCTCGGTGTCGGCGTCGAGGGTCTGCGCAGTCATGCCGCGATTCTAGAACGAACCGACAACCGAGGGATGACCTGCGGCCTCCGGTGGGCTACGGTTCACATACCAACGGTATCTGGACGGGCCCTGCGGGGCGCACAGCGTGGAGGCACAGCATGGACGCACGGCACGTCGACGTCATCATCGTCGGAGCGGGACTCTCCGGCATCGGGGCCGCCTACCGCCTGCAGGAGCAGTGCCCTGGCAAGAGCTACGCGATCCTCGAGGCACGAGACGCCGTCGGGGGCACGTGGGACCTGTTCCGGTACCCCGGCATCCGCTCCGACTCGGACATGTACACGCTGAGCTTCCCGTTCCGACCGTGGACGAACCCCAAATCGATCGCCGACGGCGATGACATCCGCACGTACATCGAGGAGGCGGCCGACGAGTTCGGCATTCGGGAGAACATCTCGTTCGGGCACCGCGTCGAGAGCGCCTCGTGGTCGTCGGACGACGCCCGCTGGACCGTCACCTCGCGCGTGGGCGACGAGACGGTCGTGCGGACGGCGTCGTTCCTGTACCTGTGCAGCGGGTACTACAGCTACGACACGGGATTCACGCCGGACTTCCCGGGTCTCGACCGCTTCGAGGGGCAGGTCGTGCACCCGCAGTTCTGGCCCGACGACCTCGACCATGCCGGCAAGAAGGTCGTCGTGATCGGCAGCGGAGCGACCGCCGTGACACTGATCCCGTCGCTGGCCGACGAGGTCGAGCACGTCACGATGCTGCAGCGCTCGCCTACGTACATCACGACGCTGCCGGCCACGGACAACCTCGCCCCGCTGCTGCGCCGGCTGCTGCCCGATGGGCTCGCCCACCGGGCGATCCGCCGCAAGAACGCGATCGTCGCGATCGGCTTCTACCTGTTCTGCCGGCGCTTCCCGGATGCCGCGGCGAAGATCCTGCTGGCCCGGGCCAGGAAGCAGCTGCCCGACGGCACGGACATGAGGCACTTCACGCCTCGGTACAAGCCGTGGGACCAGCGGCTGTGCATCGTCCCGGACGGCGACCTATTCCGCGTCATCCGCCGGGGCCAGGCGTCGATCGTGACCGACACGATCGCCTCGTTCACGCCGACGGGCATCGCGCTCGACTCCGGAGCTCACCTCGACGCGGACATCGTCGTGACGGCGACGGGACTGCAGGTCGTCGCGATGGGGCAGATCAGCGTCGACGTGGACGGCCGCGCGATCGACCCGCACGAGCTGTACGTCTACAAGGGTCTGATGTTCAGCGGCATCCCGAACTTCGCCTGGTGCGTCGGCTACACGAACGCGTCCTGGACGCTGCGCGCCGATCTGTCGTCGCAGTACGTGTGCCGGCTGATCAACCACCTCGACGCCCAGGGCCACGACTACGGCATGCCCGACCCCCGCGGCGCGTCAGGTCAGTCCGCCCCGATCCTCGACCTGACGTCCGGCTACGTGACCCGGGTCGCCGACCTGTTACCGCAGCAGGGCTCCCGCTCGCCGTGGACGATCCGGCAGAACTGGCTGTTGGACTCCCGCGACATGAGGCGGACCGACCTCGACGAGGAGATGGTCTTCGGCCGCGCCACGGCGTCCGTCACCGTTTGACCGACCCGACCCGGGGGGCGGGTCAGGTCTGGCAGTGGGGGCACCAGAAGATGTTGCGCTCGGTCGTGGGGCTGTCGCCGAGCGTGCCCTCGCGGATGCGGGTGCCACACCGGCGACAGCGGGCGCGCTCGCGGTTGTAGACCCAGCGGTCCTCGCCCCGGCGGGTGCTGCCGGTGAACGAGCGCTCGATGCGTGACTTGTTGACGTCGAGCATGCGCTGGCCACGGGAGATCACGCGGGACAGATCGGGCACCTCGCCGACCGGACGGGTCGGCAGCAGCCCCATGATGAACAGCAGCTCGTTGACGTACTCGTTGCCGAAGCCGGCCAGGTTGCGCTGGTCGAGCAGTGCGAGGAAGACCGGACGGGCGGGATCGGCCCCGGCGCGCCGGACGGCCTCGTCGAGGTCCCAGTCGGGCCCGAGCAGGTCGGGACCCAGGTAGCCGACGGCGGACTGCTCGTCGTCACGATCGAGCACCTCCAGGATGCCCAGCGAGTAGCCGATGCACTGCCACTCGTCGGTCTCGAGCACCGCGCGCGCGGAGTGCCCGGGTCGGCGCCATGGCGTGTCGAGGCGCTGGACGTGCCAGGCGCCCTCCATCTTCAGGTGCGAGTGGATCGAGTGCCGCGGAGTCTGGATCAGCAGGTGCTTGCCGTGGCTGACGACGTCGTCGACGATCTCGCCTGCAAGGTCGACCGTCGCGAAGTCGGGCACGCGAAAGTCGGTGCGTACGAGCTCGTGTCCGGCCAGCACCTCACGCAGGTGGTGCGCCGTGCGCCAGACGGTGTCTCCCTCAGGCATCGAGCCGCACCCCCTTGATGGTGCGCTCGAAGCCGGCCTCGATCAGCGCCTCGCCCAACGGTGACGAACTGACCGGCTGGCCGCCCGCGGTCTCGATCGTGAGCCGACTGATGCGGCGGCCCCGGACGGTGCGGGCCAGCGACGCCGCCGCGGCGGCGAGCCGTGCCGGGTCGTCGTCGAACACGAGGGCCTTCTTGCCGCCGCGCTCGAGGTACAGCACCAGCTGGCCGTCGTGCATCACCACGAGCGATCCGGCCTTGCGGGCGGGACGGTGCCGTGTGCTCTCGTCGTCGCCCGCGCGGTCGGGCCAGGGCAGCGCCGCGCCGTACGGATTGGCCGGATCGGTCGCGGCGAGCGTCAGCGCCGGCGTGTCGGTGGGACGGTCGTCGTCCGTCACGTGCGAGCGCATGCGGTCGACCGTCGCGGGCGCGCCGAACTGGGCCGCTCCGAGGGTCTCGACGTAGTAGCCGCGCAGCACCGAGCCGGTCTGCTCGAGCTCGCGCAGCACGCGATAGACGGCCGCGAAGCCGCCCGGCGTCTGCTCGGCCACGACCGAGCCGCGGGTCACGACGCCGTAGCGGCCCACGAGCGCCTCGGCGCGGGCGAGCTGGCGCGCCGTCGAGTCCGTCTCGGACTCCGCGAGCGAGAACCAGCGGCCACTGACGGTCGGCGGGCCCTGCTGCGCGACCCGCGGGGAGCGGCTGACCCGGCGGCCGTGCAGGCGGGCCCGCGGTGCGGGACGTGTCGTGCGGTGCGCACCGCCACGACCGACGAGCGTGCGGACGGGCGCGAACGTGTCGTTGCTGATGCGGCCGGACCACACCAGCTCCCACAGGGCCGCCGCGACATCGCCGTGATCGGCGTTGTCGGGATCCTGCGCCGTGAGGGCGTCGACGAGCTGGCGGAACAAGAAGGCGCCGCCGCCGTCGAGCGCGTCGACGATCGCGGTGTGCAGCGTGCCCGTGACGTCGTCGAGCTGCGCGCCGGCAGACCGCAGCACGAAGTCGGCCGGGTGCAGCTGGACCCACCCGTCGTTGCCCGGCAGGGTGCCGGCACCCGACCACAGCACCTCGCCGGCGGACGTGAGCTCGTCGAGCATCGCGGGGGAGTAGTCGCGGACGCGGGCGGGCAGGACGAGCGACTCCCACGCCGACGCCGGCAGCGCGAGACCCGCGAGCTGGTCGATCGTCGCCAGGACGCCCTCGGAGCCGCGCAGCGTGCTGCCGACGCCCTGCCACGCCGGCAGGAACCGGGCGAACGTGACGGGGTCGACCGGCTCGACCTGCTGCCGTGCCGCCGCGAGCGATCGCGAGCGCAGGCGACGCAGCACGCCGGGTTCGACCCACTCGCTGCCGGTCGTCTGGGGACGGAACTCGCCCTCGGTGAGGCGGCCGTCGCGCGACAGCCGGCGAAGCACCTGGTCGGCGACCGCGACGCCGATGCCGAAACGGGTCGCGACGTCGGCGCTCGTGAACGGGCCGTGCGTGCGGGTGTGGCGCGAGATCAGATCGAGCAGGGGATCGGCGACGACCTCGAGGAAGGCCTCCGACACACCGGCGGGGATGACCGCGCCCAGCGCGTCGCGCAGGCGGCCGGCGTCCTCGACGACGGCCCAGCGCACCTCGCCGCCGACGACGACCTCGATCGCGCGCCGGCTCTCGCGCAACTCGGCCAGCCACGCGGGCGCCTCGGCGCGCAGATCGGGCTGCACCCGCACCTCGACCTCGGCGGTCGTCAAGGGACCCAGCAGGCGTATCAGGTCGGCGACGCCCTCGATGTCCTTCGCGAGCCGGTCGGCCGTGAGTCGCTGCAGCTCCAGCTCGGTGCGCACGAGGACGTCGGGGTCGAGCAGCTCGCGCAGCTCGGCGCGCCCCAGCAGCTCGGCCAGCAGCGTCGGGTCGAGGGTGAGGGCGGATGCGCGGCGTTCGGCGAGCGGGGTGTCGCCCTCGTAGAGGAAGGCCGCGACGTAGCCGAACAGCAGGGTCTGCGCGAACGGCGACGCGCGCTCGGTCGTGACTTCGGCGATCTGCACCTCGCGGGAGGCCAGCCGCTTCGACAGCTCGGTCAGCGCGGGGAGGTCGTAGACGTCCTGCAGGCACTCGCGAGCCGTCTCGAGCAGGATCGGGAAGGTCGGGTACTTGCGGGCGACGTCGAGCAGCTGGGCCGAGCGCTGGCGCTGCTGCCACAGCGGGGCCCGCGAGCCGGGGTTGCGCCGCGGCAGCAGCAGCGCGCGTGACGCGCACTCGCGGAACCGGGACGCGAACAGCGCCGAGTTGCCGACCTCCGCGGTCACGACGGCGTCGAGCTCGTCGGCCTCGAACACGAACAGGTCGGCGCCCGGCGGCTCGGTCTCGGTGTCGGGGATGCGCGCGACGATGCCGTCGTCGCTGGCCACCACGGAGCCGTCCATGCCGTACCGCTCGACGATGCGGGCGCCGACCGCCAGCGCCCACGGCGCGTGCACCCGGCGGCCGAAGGGCGAGTGCAGCACGACCCGCCAGTCGCCGAGCTCGTCGCGGAAGCGCTCGACCAGCAGGGTGCGGTCGGACGGCACCTGGCCCGTGGCCTCCTTCTGGTCGCGCAGGTACGAGCCGAGGTTGTCGGCGGCGCGGCGGTCGAGACCCAGCGCGGAGGTGTGCGCCGCGAGGTCGTCCGGGCTCAGCGCGGACGCCTCGCGCACGAAGGTGCCGATCGCCTCGCCGAGCTCGTAGGGGCGGCCGATCGCATCGCCCTTCCAGAACGGCAGGCGGGCGGGCTGGCCGAAGGCGGGCGTGACGTTGACCCGGTCGTGGGTGATCTCCTGGATGCGCCAGCTCGTGGCACCCAGCGCGAAGACGTCGTTGATGCGCGACTCGTAGACCATCTCCTCGTCGAGCTCGCCGACCTTGCGCGACCCCGACTCCTCGGTGCCGGCGGCCAGGAAGACGCCGAACATGCCGCGGTCGGGGATCGTGCCGCCGCTCGTGACGGCGAGCCGCTGCGCGCCGGGACGGCCGGTGATGGTGCCCGCGTCGCGGTCCCACACGACGCGCGGGCGCAGCTCGGCGAACTCGTCGGACGGATAGCGGCCCGACAGCAGGTCGAGGGTCGCGTCGTAGGCCGACCGGGGGAGCGTCGCGAAGGGGGCGCTGCGGCGCAACGTGTCGAACCACTCCTCGACGTCGATGGGCTCCAGGGCCGTCGCCGCGACGGTCTGCTGCGCCAGGATGTCGAGCGGATTGGCGGGGATGTCGAGGCGCTCGATCAGCCCGTTCTGCATGCGTGACGTCGTGACGGTCGCACCGAGGAGGTCCTGCCGCGACGTGGGATACGTGACGCCCTGGGAGACCTCGCCGACCTGGTGCCCCGCACGTCCGACCCGCTGCAGGCCGCTGGCCACCGAGGGGGGCGATGACACCTGGATCACGAGGTCGACCGCGCCCATGTCGATGCCCAGCTCGAGGCTCGACGTCGCCACGACGCAGCGCAGGCGGCCGGACTTGAGGTCGTCCTCGATCAGCGCGCGCTGCTCCTTGCTGACAGAGCCGTGGTGTGCCCGGGCCAGGACGGCCTCCTCGTCGTCGGACGAACCGCGGGTCTCGGTGGGCCGTGGCGGTGCGGGTCTCGTCTGGTCGCTGCCTGCCATGAGCTGGGCCGGGCTGCGAGCGGAGTCGTTGCCCTCGTTGCCCTCCCCATGGCCCAGGTGATCGGCATACGCCTCGTTGAGCCGCGCGGTGAGACGCTCGGCGACGCCGCGGGAGTTGACGAAGATGATGGTGGAGCGATGCTTCAGGACGCGGTGCATGACCGCCTCCTCGACGTGCGGCCAGATGCTGCCGCGTGGCTGATCGTCCTCTAGTGCCCGCGCGGCGCTGCCCTCGTCGCGCTGCACGCCGGGGATCTTGGTCATGTCGTCGACCGGCACCTCGACCTCGAGCGCCAGGCGAGTGGCGGCCTCGGGCGCGACGACCTGCACCCGCGCCGAGCCGGCGAGGAACCGGGCCACCTCGTCGTGCGGGCGGACCGTGGCGCTCAGGCCGATGCGGCGGGCGGGAGCCGGGAGCAGACCGTCGAGGCGCTCGAGCGACACCGCCAGGTGGGCGCCGCGCTTGGTGCCGGCGACCGCGTGGATCTCGTCGATGATGACGGTGTCGACGGTGCGCAGCGTGTCGCGGGCCGCCGACGTCAGCATCAGGAACAGCGACTCGGGAGTCGTGATGAGGATGTCCGGGGGCCGGGTGACCAGCGCGCGACGGTCGCGCTGGGACGTGTCGCCCGAGCGGACGCCGACCGTGACCTCGCGAAACGTGTCGCCGCGCCGGGCGGCGGCCTGCGTGATGCCGACCAGGGGTGACCGGAGGTTGCGCTCGACATCGACCGCGAGCGCCTTGAGGGGTGAGATGTACAGGACGCGCGTGCCGGGCTCGCCGCCCTGCTCGTCGCCTGGCTCGTCGGCGCGATGCATCAGGCGGTCGATCGCGGAGAGGAAGGCCGCGAGGGTCTTGCCGGAACCGGTCGGTGCCACGACGAGCACGTGGTCGGCGCCCGCGACGCCGTTCCACGCGCCCTCCTGCGCCGGGGTGGGCGCGTCGAAGGACTCGGTGAACCACGCCCGGGTCGCGGGCGCGAACTGGTCGAGCGGCGAAGTCACCGAACCATCGTCCCAGTCGGCACCGACATCTGCTCGGGACCGCGCCCGGGAGCACCGTCCCGGCCGCTATCGTGGACCACTCGTCGTGGCGCACGACCACAGGGGGAACTCCGTCCGTGTCTGATCGCACCCTCAAGGGGCTCATCGGCCTCGTGCTGACCGGTCTCGTCGCGGTCATCGCCGCCGGAGCGGTGCTCGGCTCAGGCAGCGTGGCCCACGGCCTGGGCGACCGCGCCCGGACGGCGCTGGCCGCGGCCGGTCTCGGCGACGTGCTGGTCGACTTCCGGGGCCGCGAGGCCGAGTTGAGCGGCGGCAACGACGTCGAGATCCGCCGCGCCGAGACGCTCGTCGCGTCACTGCCTGGGGTCCGCCGGGTCGACGTCGCCGTGGTCGCCGACGACGTCATCGAGGGCGTCGCCCGGTTCGAGCTCGATCGGGCGGGTGACGACGTGGAGATCAACGGCGTGGTGCCCGATCCCGACGCGGCCGCCGAGATCAAGGTCGCCGTGGCCGAGGGGCTGCGGACCATGATCACCGGCGACGTGGCGGTCGACCGGTCGGTCGCACCGGCGAGGTGGGCGGACGACCTGCCCGACGTGTTCGAGGTCGTCGCCGGCGTCGAGGGTCTCGAGCTGGAGATCCCGGGGGACGGCACGGTAGCGATCGGGGGCACCGTCGAGGACGAGTCCGAGCGCATCCGGCTGCTCGAGGAGCTGTCCGACGTCCTGCCCGGTCTCGAGGTCACCGGGACGCTCGACCTGGCGACGCCGACCCCGGACGCGGGCTGAGATGTCGGGATACACGATCGGCGAGATCCTCATCTGGCTCGTCGCGGCCGCCGTCCTGGGATTCCTCCTCGGCTGGCTCTGCCGCGAGCTCGTCGGCCGTCGCCGCCGCCCGGCGGCACCCGTGGCCGAGCCCGCGGTGCAGTCGATGGTCGAGCCCGTCGCCGAGCCCCTCGCCGAGCCCGTGGTGCCCGCGACGCCCCGACCCGAGCCGGTCGTCGTGCCGGGACCGCATCCGGGGTCGGCGCTCCCGCTGGCCGGGGGCGAGCCGCCGTCGGCCGCGTACGTCGTCAAGGTCAGCCGCGGATCGAAGATCTACCACGCGCCGTCGAGCCCCGCGTACGGACGCACGACGGCGGCGCTGTGGTTCGAGACGCCCGAGGCCGCCGAGGCGGCCGGATTCCGCAGGCCCAAGAACGCCTGACCGACCGGGCCGACCGGGGTGGCAGCACGGCCGGGGCGGACCCGTGAGGCATGCTGGACGCCATGAAGCTGCGTCTCATCGCGGCGGCGTCCGCTGCTGCCCTCGCCCTGACCGCCTGCTCCTCGTCATCGTCGGACGATGCGGCCGAGCCCGACACGGCCGAGCCGTCGTCGGCCGCGGCGACCAAGCTGGTCGAGATCTCACCGCTGACCGGCAAGGCCATGAGCAAAGGACGCCCCGACAACCCGGTGTTCGTCGTCAAGATCGAGAACACCTCCGCCGGTGCACCCCAGCAGGGCCTCGACAAGGCCGATCTCGTGCTCGAGGAGCTCGTCGAGGGCGGCCTGACGCGACTGGCGGCGTTCTTCTACTCCAGCCTGCCGAGCACCGTGGGCCACGTGCGGTCGCTGCGGACGAGCGACATCGGCATCGCGGGGCCCGTCGGTGGGCAGATCGTCGCCTCCGGCGGCGCGAACGGCGCGTACAACAAGGTCGAGAACGCCGGCATCACGGTGTTCTCCGAGGACGCCGGATCGCCCGGCTTCAGCAGCGACCCCGGCCTCTACCGCCCGTACAACCGGCTGATCGACCTCAAGACGGTCGCGAAGAAGGCCAAGCGCACCAAGATCAAGAACGGCTACCTTTCCTGGACGCCGGCGGGCGCCGCCCCGCGCGCCGCATCGGGCAAGACCGCGAAGGCGGCCACGGTGCGGTTCTCGAACTCGACCGCGACGTCGTGGGAGCTGGCCGGCGGCACCTGGCAGCGCACCAACGGTCACGCTGCCGAGGGCAAGGACTTCGAGGCAGACACCATGGTCGTCGTGTTCGCGAAGGTCGGCGACGCCGGCTACACCGACCCGGCCGGCAATCCCGTGCCCGAGACGGTGTTCGAGGGCAAGGGCGAGGCGATGGTGTTCCACGGCAGCCAGGTCGACACCGTCACGTGGAACAAGCCGAGCCTCGAGGAGGGCCTGACGTTCAAGGCCGAGGACGGCTCGGACTACACGATCGACCCGGGCAAGGTCTTCATCGAGCTGGTCCCGAAGGGTGCGGGCTCGGTCACGCTGGAGTGACTCAGCGGACCGTCGGCAGCAGCCGCAGGCCCGCGAGCAGCGCGCCGATCGTGGCCTGCACGTCGTCGCTGGCCGACTCGGGGTCCTCGGCGTCGCCGACGTACTCCGACGCGGACCGGATCGCCCCGTAGAACACCGCGGTGAAGGCCTCGCCGAGCTCCTCGGCGCCGCCCAGGTCGCCCAGGAGGTCGTCGACCGTCCGCTGAACGATGCCGTACGAGGACGCCTTCTCGGCCTCCTGCCAGCGCTCGTGCCCGAGCGCGACGGGCCCCTCCTGCATGCAGATGCGCCGGAACTGCGGCTCGCGGCAGACCTCGAGGAACTTGGCCAGCCCGATCTGCGCGCGCTCCCACGGATCCTTGGAGGCGTTGATGGCCTTCTCGATGTCGGCGGTCGTCGACTCCTGCACCCGCAAGAAGACGTGCTCGAACAGCGCGAGCTTGCTCGGGAAGTGGTGGTACAGCGCGCCCTTCGTGACGCGGGCGGCGGCCACGACCTCGTCGAGGGAAGTGCCGGCGTACCCGTGATCGGTGAACAGGGTTGTCGCGCTGTCGAGCAGAGCCCGCTTGGTGCTGGAGGAGTAGTCCTGGCGGCGTGACGTCTTGGTCGTCTTGCGGGCGGTGCGCAGCACGTTCTTCGTCACGCGGGCGGGGTGGGACATGCGCCAAGTCTACGGTGACGGCGATCTCGTGCCGCGAATCACAGGCGCGGAGATTGCCAATACCGTCGGTCGGCAACATACTGAGAGTACGTACCGAGGGTATGGAACCCCGGTCCGACGGCACAGAAAGGAGCACCACCATGACCTGGGATGCTTACCACCGTCGCAAGAACGCACTTCGCGAGATGCTCGCCACCGCCGAACAGCGCCCCGAGATCACGCTCACCGAGCTGCTCGACACCGTCGACAGCGCCCGTGACGCCTTCGCGTCCGAGACCGAGGCCCTGTTCGAGCTGCAGATGACCTGGTTCCAGCGACTCGCCGGGCACGTCGACCGCCTCGTCGCAGAAGGCACCGAGTCACCCGAGCTCGTCGCCGTCACGGCATGGGTCAACGCCGCGGCCGACCTGCCCGGCGTCCGGGCGCTGCTCGACGCGCACCGCGACGAGCCCGCGCTCCGCAAGGCCTACGCCAAGGAGCAGGGCTACCTCGCGCTGGCCGCCGGCGTGCCCGTGCACGGCCAGGAGGCCCTCGCCCGTGGCCGCCGCATCCAGGACTCTGCCCGTGCGACGGTCGCCGCCATGCCTGCCGAGCCGGCCGGCCCCACCCGTCCCGGCTGGATGACCCGCCTCAAGAACGTCATCGCCGCCTGACCCACCCCGCCACGCCCCACCCCCGCCCCCAACGCTGAGGGGGTACTTCCCGCCCCTCGAGGGGGTACTTTCTGCCCTGGCCATAGGGGCGACAACTGCCCCCTCGAGGGGCGGGAAGTGCCCCCTCAGCGGGGCGGGCCCTCAGCGGGGCGGGCCCTCAGCGGGGCGGGCCCTCAGGGGGAGGGGGGCTCGGCGGAGGGGGCACGGGCGGCGAGGCCGGTGATCTGCTCGCCGACCTCGGCGTCGATCGACTGGCGGAACTGGCTGCGGAAGATGCCGAGCGTGACCTGGCTCGCGATGGGCAGGAGCCCGTCGACCAGCCCGATGATCCGCTCCCACTCGTCCTCGGGGAATCCCGCGTCGACGAACGGCTGGATCAGCTCGGCGACGACCTCGCGGACGAAGCTGTCGGCGATCGTGCGCAGGTGCGTCTGGAGGATCGGGAACAGCCCGATGACGGTCTCGGGCGCCAGGCCCATCGTGACGGCGGCGGCGCCGGCGCGGACGACGGCCGGCTCGACGAGGCGCACGCGGTCGCCCTCGAGCTTCTCCACGAGGCCCAGGCCCACCATCGACTCGATCAGCGCGTCGTCGCGCTCGACCCCCGCGAGCGCCGCGAGGTCCTCGCGCGCCATGATCTCCGCGTCGCCGTCATCGGACTGGTCGATGATCGTCATGAGGTCGAGCGTGTGACCCGCGACGCTGTGCGGCGTGCCCTGCAGAGCCTTCTCGATCGCCGCGAGCGTGAATCCCCGCTCGAGCAGCTGGCGGATGAGCTGCAGCCGCTGCAGGTGCTCACGGTTGTAGTAGCCCGTGCGTCCAGCGAGTCGGGGGGCGTCGATCAGGCCGCGGCTCGCGTAGGCGCGGACGTTGCGGACGGTCATCTGGGCGCGGGCGGCGAGCTCGTCGACCGTGAGCTCGTCGCCGGGCGTCGCGTCGTCGGCCATGCAACGCATCATAGGCCCGCGTCGCGTCCTGCAGCGCCGCGCCGACGACGGGGGCATGATGGTGCCATGGACTCGCTGCGCGGCAGACTGCTCGTGGCCACACCGGCCATCGAGGGGGGCCCCTTCCTGCGCAGCGTCGTGTACCTGCTCGACCACGACGCGGAGGGCGCACTGGGCGTCATCCTCAACCGGCCGCTCGACTCCGACGTCGACGAGGTGCTGCCCGACTGGGCCGGCCTCGTGAACGCGCCGGTGTGCCTGTTCGACGGGGGGCCGGTCGCGATGGACTCCGCCCTGGCGCTCGGCGTCGTCGGAGGTTCCGTGCCGCCGCCTGGCTGGCGCCAGATGGCCGGGCGCGTCGGCCTCGTTGACCTGGACGGTCCGCTGCCGGCGGGGGGAGAGCTGGCGGGCCTGCGAGTCTTCGCGGGCTACGCGGGCTGGGGCCCGGAGCAGCTGGAGTCAGAGCTGGCGGAGGGTGCGTGGCTCGAGGTCGAGGCGCTCGACGCCGACCTGATCTCGCCGCAGCCGGAGAACCTGTGGCGCGACGTGCTGCGACGCCAGGCCGGCGACCTCAGGTTCTGGACGACATTCCCCGCCGACCCGTCCACCAACTAGTTCTCGTCGGTCCGGGTCGTTAGACTCGGCGCGTGGCATTCTTCCAACGCGGTTCGCAGACAGCACTCGACGAGCGCACCGACGAGCGCGTCGATCAGCGCACGGAGGAGGGCGATCACGAGAAGTTCTCGCACTACGTCCCAAAGGACGAGCTGACCGAGGCGATGGTCATGGGCACGCCCGTCATCGCGCTGTGCGGCAAGGTCTGGACCCCCAGCCGCGATCCGGAGCGATTCCCGCTGTGCCCCGAGTGCAAGGAGATCTGGGAAGGTCTCGACTCCGGCGACGAGGGAGACCCCTCGGGTGACGCGTAGCCAGCACCTCCGGGTCTGGCAGCGCGAGGCGTTCGAGCTCTACCAACGCACGCAACCCCGTGACTTCCTCACGGTCGCCACGCCCGGCGCCGGCAAGACGACGTTCGCGCTGACGATCGCGGCCGACCTCATGGCCCGCGGCATCATCGAGCGTGTCGTCATCATCACGCCGACCGACCACCTCAAGACCCAGTGGGCGCTCGCCGCGTCGGGCATCGGGATCATGATCGATCCTGCGCTGCCCAGCCAGGGCGTGCTGGGCACGGGGTTCCACGGCTTCGCCGTCACGTACGCCGGCATCGCGGTCAACCCCAACGCCTACCGCGCCCGCATCGAGCACCGCTCGACGATGGTCATCATGGACGAGGTCCACCACGCCGGCGACGCGCTTACCTGGGGTGACGGCGTGCAGGAGGCCTGCGAGCCCGCGGTCCGGCGGCTGGCCCTGACCGGCACGCCGTTCCGCTCGGACGACAACCCCATTCCGTTCGTCACCTACGCGCCGCAGTCCGACGGCTCCAGGACCAGCGTCGCGGACTACTCGTACGGCTACGGCCACGCGCTGAAGGACGGCGTCGTCCGTCCCGTCCTGTTCATGGCGTACTCGGGCCAGATGCACTGGCGCACGCGCGCCGGCGACGAGGTCGCGGCGAGGCTCGGCGAGCCGCTCGACCGGGCCGCGACGGCGCAGGCGCTGCGCACCGCCCTCGACCCGAACGGCTCATGGATTCCCGAGGTGCTGACGGCCGCGCACACCCGCCTCATGGAGGTGCGCCGCGACGTCCCGGACGCCGGCGGGCTCGTCATCGCGAGCGACCAGGACTCGGCGCGGGCGTACGCCACGGTGCTGGCCGAGATCACCGGCGCCCGGCCCACGGTCGTGCTGTCCGACGAGGCCGGCAGCAGCGCCAGCATCGCGGAGTTCTCCGCCGGCATGGACCCGTGGATGGTCGCGGTGCGCATGGTCAGCGAGGGTGTCGACATCCCACGGCTCTCGGTCGGCGTCTACGCGACCACGACGTCGACGCCGCTGTACTTCGCGCAGGCCGTCGGCCGCTTCGTCCGCGCCCGCCGCAAGGGCGAGACGGCGTCGATCTTCGTGCCGAGCGTCCCGCGGCTACTCGCCCTCGCGTCCGACCTGGAGGCGCAGCGCGATCATGTCATCGGGCGGCCGGTCAAGGACGCCGACGACCTGTTCGCCGCCGAGGCCGAGCTCATCGCCAAGGCGCAGGAGGGCGAGCCGGTCACCGACCAGCTCGGCGAGTACCGCGCGCTGGCCAGTGACGCGTCGTTCGACCGCCTGGTGTTCGACGGCGGCGAGTTCGGCTACGACGCGCTGTCCGACGACGACGGCGAGCTCGACTTCCTGGGCATCCCTGGCCTGCTCGACTCGACGCAGGTCGCCGAGCTGCTGCGCACCTCCCGCGCCAAGCGCGCACAGGACAAGGGTGCGGCCGAGAAGGCCGCCGGCGCACCCGCGGGCGACGTCGCGTTCGAGCGGCGCGGTGAGCTGCGCCGCGAGCTGCAGGCCATGGTCGGCGCCTGGCACCACCGCACGGGAGCACCGCACGGCGTCACCCACAGTCGCCTGCGGGCGCAGTGCGGCGGCCCGGCCGCGGCACAGGCGTCGTCCGACCAGCTCCAGCAGCGCATCGACGCCCTCCGCACCTGGGCCCTGAAGGCCTCAGGCTGAAGAGGACGTGGGCGGTTCGCGGGGTCCAGTGCCCCCTTCACGCCCGGGAAGTGCCCACGTCGTGACAGGTAGGCTCCGGGCGTGACCTCCTCGATGGCGCTGCGCACGCGCCTGTTCGCCGCCCTTCTGCGTCGCACGTCGACCCCCGTCGAGGAGGCGGTGAACTTCCCGTTGCTGCGGGCCGAACGGCTCAAGCTGCAGGGCACCGCGATCGGACGCCTGGTGTTCGGGCGCACCGATCCCTCCGCGGCCACCGAGGAGATCACGGTCGGTGATTCCCGGGCACTCCTGCACCGACCGACGGACGCGATCGCGCCGCTGCCATGCGTCGTCAACTTCCACGGCGGGGGATGGGTGCAGGGCAATCCCGAGCAGTCGGCCTGGCTCGCGAGCCGCGTCGCGGTCCGCGCCCGGGCCGTCGTCGTCTCGCCGTCGTACCGGCTGGCGCCCGAGGACGTCTTCCCGGCCGGGCTCGACGACTGCTGGTCGTCCGTCGCGTGGATCGTCGAGCACGCCGAGGAGCTGGGCATCGATCCCGCGCGCATCGCGGTCATGGGCGACAGTGCCGGAGGCAACCTGGCGGCGGTCGTCGCCCTGCTGGCCCGCGACGCCGGCGGCCCGCCGCTGCGGGCTCAGGTGCTGATCTACCCCGGGGTGGAGATGTACGACCGGTGGCCCTCGGAGGACCGCAACGCCGAGGCGCCCGTGCTGACGTCCAGGAACATGCGCGCCTTCGCCCGCCTGTACCTCGGCGAGCAGCACGGCACGGAGGACTTCCGGGCGTCCCCGATCCGCGCGGCGTCGCACGCGGACCTGCCGAAGGCCCTCATCGTCACGGCCGGGCACGATCCGCTGCTCGACAACGGCGCGCGGTACCGCGATGCGCTGGTCGCGGCGGGCGTCCCGGTGCGCTACACCGAGCACGCGGGCGCGATCCACGGCTTCCTGAGCCTGCCCGGCGTCGTCCCGGTCGCGAAGGACGCCCTCGACGAGATCGTGGCGTTCCTGCGAGAGACGCTGTAGGAACGGGCGCTCCGGACCATTGTGACAGTGGCACTGTCACGATATGGTCCGGGGATGAGACGCGACCACTGGCAGCAGCAGATCGCCCGGCTCGACCCGGAGACCGACTTCGAGCAGATCGCCCGGATCGTCGGCCTGTACGAGTTCCCGTGGGACTCCCAGCAGGCGCTGAGCTTCGCCCTCTTCCGCACGTACGCGGTGCCGTCGATCGGGCGCCTGCTGTACGACACGGGGGAGTTCACCGGCGCCGTGCAGAAGCGCCACGACGACACCGCGATCCTCCTGGAGGTCATCGCCGAGCAGGGCATGGAGTCGCCCGACGGCCGCGCCGGCGTGCGCCGCATGAACCAGATGCACGGCAGCTACGACATCTCCCATGCCGACATGCTGTACGTCCTGTCGACGTTCGTGGTGACCCCCGTCCGGTGGATCGAGCGGTACGGCTGGCGCCGCGGCACCGACGCCGAGCGCCTCGCCGCGGTCCGCTACTACCAGCGACTCGGCCGGCTCATGGGCATCAAGGACGTCCCGGACGATTTCGAGGGCTTCGCGGCGTTGATGGACGCCTACGAGCGCGACACCTACCTCTTCGATGCGAAGGCACGCGCCGTCGCCGACTCGACGCTCGACCTGTTCGTGACGTTCTACCCGAGGCCGCTGCGCCCGATCATGCGGCAGTTCAGCATCGCGCTGCTCGACGACCACCTGCGCGCGGCCTTCGACTACCCGAGGCCGCCGGCGCTCCTGGTCCGTCTGGCTCACGCCTCGCTCGTGGCACGCGGCCGCATCGTCCGGTTCCTGCCGCCGCGCCGCCGGCCCAAGCTGCTGCGCGACACGCACCGCATCCGCTCGTACCCCGGCGGATTCATGATCGACCGGCTCGGGACGTTCCCGACGTCCATGCCGGCCGACGGCGAGGTGTCGCGCACCGGCTGACGCCGGCGGGTTGCCGCAGGGGTTGCCGGTCCGCCCGATCGTGACGACGATGGACAGGTCTTTCCCCCACGACGACTGGAGACACCCGTGAAGCATCCCCGTTCGAAGATCGCCCTCGCGGCGATGCTCGTAGCAGCCACCGTGCTGCCGGCGTCGGCCCACGCCGACGACGGCGGCTTTGCCCCGCCGGACCGCATCGAGCTGCCGAACGGGTGGCTGCCCGAGGGCATCACGACCGACGGCAAGAGCCTCTACTCCGGTTCGCGCGCGGACGGATCCATCCTGAAGATCGGCATCGGCTCGGGCCGCAAGAAGACCTTCGCGGGGGCCACGGGCCGCGTCGCCGTGGGTATCGACCACGACGTCAAGCGCGACGTGCTGTGGGTCGCGGGCGGAGCGGGCAAGCAGATTCGCGCGCAGGACGCCGACACCGGCAAGGTGCTGCGGACCTACTCGTTCCCCAGCAGCGCCGATCGCTTCGTGAACGACGTGACCGTGACCGACACCGCGGTCTACGCGACCGACTCGCGCAGCCGCGAGCTGCTCGTGGTGCCGCTGTCGTCGCGGACGAAGAAGCTGCCCGCCTCGTGGCGGGCCAAGACCCTGCCGCTGACGGGCGACCTGCGGCTCGCGGAGGGCAACAACCTCAACGGCATCGTCAGCGGAGGCGGCGTCCTGGTGAGCGTCCAGAGCAACACCGGCCGGCTGTTCCGGATCAACCCGAGCTCGGGCCGGACCAAGCGGATCACGACGAGGGGCCGGACGTTCGTCAATGGCGACGGCCTCGAGCTCGGCCCGCGCGGCACCCTGTACGTCGTGCAGAACCGCGACAACCGCATCCGTGTGCTGCATCTGGCGAAGAAGGCGCGCTCGGCCAAGATTGTCGACACGATCGGCCGCCGCGACTTCGCCGCGGAGATCGACGTGCCCAGCACCGTCGCCCTGGTGAAGGACTCGCTGTTCGCGGTCAACGCCCGGTTCGGCGTCGTAAGCCCCGAGACGGCGGACTACTGGATCACGCGGGCCGACGCCCACGACTGATCCGCGCGACACCGGGAAGGTTCGGCGGGGGCGAGGCGTTGTCATGGAGGTGAGACTCTCCGTGCTCGATCTCGTCCCCGTCCGCACCGACCAGACGACCGGCGACGCCGTCGCCGCGACCGTGTCGCTGGCGCAGGTGGCCGATCGTGCCGGCTTCACCCGGTTCTGGGTGGCTGAGCACCACAACATGCCGGCCGTCGCCGCCACCTCGCCGCCGGTGCTGATCGGCATCCTGGGCGCTCACACCGACCGCATCCGGCTCGGATCGGGCGGCGTCATGCTGCCCAACCACGCTCCGCTCGCGGTCGCGGAGCAGTTCGCGTTGCTCGAGGCCGCCACTCCGGGCCGCATCGACCTCGGCATCGGCCGTGCCCCGGGCTCCGATCCCGTCACCTCGATGGCGCTGCGCGGCGCGGCCGGTCGTGACGATACGGACATCGAGAACTTCCCGCAGTACCTCGACGACGTCGTGGCGCTGATGGGCGCCGAGGGCGTCCGGGTCGCGATCCCGCGCCAGGACTACATCTTGAAGGCCACGCCTGCCGCAGCCTCCGTGCCCCGCATGTGGCTGCTGGGATCGTCGATGTACTCCGCGCACCTCGCCGCGGCGAAGGGTCTGCCGTACGTCTTCGCGCACCACTTCTCCGGCCAGGGCACGGCCGAGGCGCTCGCGGTGTACCGCCGCGAGTTCCGGCCCAGCGATCTCGCGCCCGAGCCCGTCACGTTCCTGACGGTCAACGCGTCCGTCGCGGACACCGAGGAGGAGGCCGCCGCGCTGATGCTGCCCAACCTGCACATGATGGCGAAGCTGCGCACGGGCCAGCCGCTCACGGCGCTCGACCTCGTCGAGGACGCCCAGGCGATCGACCTGCACCCGCAGGCCCAGGCGATGGTCGAGTCGGCGTTCGGCAAGGCCGTCGTCGGCACGCCGGCGTCCGCCGCGGCTCAGCTGCGTGAGCTCGCCGATCAGTTCGGGGTGGACGAGGTCATGGTCAACCCCGTCGCGTCCGCCCGCCGCGGCACCGATCCCCGCACCGCGCCGGGCCGCGAGCACACGCTCGAGCTGCTCGCCAAGGAGCTGCTGCAGGGATAGCGGCCTCGAAGTCCTCGGCCGACAAGAGGTCCGCGTCACCAGGAAGTAGCCGCAGGTCAGAACCAGATGCTCAGGTACGGCTCGACGGGGGAGCGGAACATCTCGTCGAGCCGTGCGGCGTCTCCGTGCACCGAGCCCGCGGCGGCCAGCGCCGTCGCCCGCACGCCGCCCAGCAGCAGCGAGCCGAGCGCGGACGCGGTGACGATGACGTCGGCGGTCTCGTCGACCGCGCTGACCGTCGCGGTGCCGGCGGCTCCGACGTCGAGCGCCCACGTGCCCGCCGCATGGTCCTGCGGGTCGTCGACGGCGATGACGATGCGTCCCGCGGCGGCGTAGGTGCGGGCGCCGAGGGCGGCGGGAACGTCGAGCACCCGCACCCAGAGGTGATCAACCTCGGTGACCCGGACGGCGCGGAAGTCCGACACCATCCAGCGCAACGGCTCGTCGACCGGCCGCAGGTGCGCCGTGACGGTCGAGACGAGATCGATCTCGAGCACGAAGCGCCACAGCCCCGCGTAGGCCTCGGGGGTCGCCGCGACCAGCGCGTGCAGCGTCAGCTCGTGCTCGGCGAAGTCCTGCTCGTTCTCGGTCACGCGGTAGATCGCGAAGCCCTGCGGCGTGCCGCCGGAATCGTCGTAGCGCACGCAGCGCAGCTTCTTGGCGTTGTCGTCGTCGGCGGACAGGCCGAGCTGGCGCAGCCACAGCGTGCCCTCGCGGTCGTAGCTGATCTGCCCGGGTGTCTCTCGCCGCACGCGCTCGACGATCTCGTGACCGTCGACCGCGAGCTGCTCGGTCGGGACGAAGTGGATGCGCCCCGGCGCGGCCGGACCGGTCCAGCGCACCCGCCGGGTCGAAATCTTGACGTCGCGTGCCAGCGCGGCGACGCCGAAGCCATATCGTCCGTAGAGGGTCGACTCGGACACCGTGAGTACGGCCAGGGGCAGGCCCAGCTCGACCGCGGTGCGCAGCTCGGCCTCCATGAGCGCCCGCGCGATGCCGCGTCGACGATGGGTCGGGGCGACGGTGACGCCGCTGATCGCCCACGCGGAGACCGTGCGGCGACCCGGCACCGTCAGGTCGGCCGGCCAGCAGATCGTCGTGGCGACGGGTCGGTCCGGCGCGGGGGTGGTCGGGTCCCACACGCCGACGAGCCGGTGGCCGTCGAGCAGCCGGGAGTGCTGCTGCTCGGTGACCGCGGCGCTCGGCTCGGCGCCGTGGAAGCCGCGGGTCTCGGCGCGGAACCACTCGGCGTACGCGGCGGCGTCGGTGTGGTCGAGGACGTCGAGCCGGAGCCCGCCGGCGGCCAGCACGGCGCGGGACGTCTCGTCGATCTGGAGGTCGGCTGGTGTGGTGGTCACCGGTCCAACGTAACGCCGTCCACCGACGGGCATCGTCAAGCCGTCGTGACCCCGGCGGCCGCCCACTCGGCCTGGAGGGCCGGAAGGCTGGCCGGGGTGACGGCGGCCGTCAGCCCCGCCAGCACCCGCACCCTGAAGCCCTCGCGAGCCGCGTCGAGAGCCGTGGCCCGCACGCAGTGGTCCGTCGCGATGCCGCACACGTCGACGTGGTCGACGCCCGCGGCGCGCAGCCAGTCGGCGAGGCCCGTCCCCGTGGCCGATGCGCCCTCGAAGCCGGAGTACGCCGCGGTGTACTCACCCTTGTCGAAGACCTCCGCGAACATCGAGGTCTCCAGCGGGGCGTGCAGCTCGACGCCGGGAGTGCCGACGACGCAGTGCGGCGGCCACGAGTCGACGAAGTCCGGGGTGTCCGAGAAGTGCGGGCCGGGGTCGATGTGGTGGTCGCGCGTCGCGACGACCGTCGCGTATCCGCCGGACGCGATGAGCTCCGCGACGTCGGCGGCGACCCGCGCCCCGCCTGCGACCGCGAGCGACCCGCCCTCGCAGAAGTCGTTCTGCACGTCGACGACGATCAGGGCGGTGGTCGGCTGGCTCATGGGGTCTCCTCGTAGACGGTCTCGAGGACGGGATCGCCCTTCGAGAGCTGGGTCGCGGCCGGGGGCAGCTCGGCCAGGGCGCTGCGCAGGCGGACGCGCGCGTCGTCGAGCGTCTCGGTGTGGATGCGCAAGCCGTCGCGGACCAGCTCGACCAGCAGCGGACGGTCGTCGCCGTCGTGCCGCGGCTGGGCGCCGACGCCGATGACCTCCGCCTCGGCCCGGCCCGAGGCGCCGCGCCGCCGCAGGGCGTACTTGCGTCCACCCACCGACACCTTGTCGAGACTCTTCTTGGCGACGGAGACCATCGACCCGTCGTCACTGGCCCGCGACACGAGCTTGTAGACGAATCCGCTGGTCGGGACGCCCGAGCCGGTGACCAGCGACGTTCCGACGCCGTAGCCGTCGACGGGAGCGATCGCGAGGGCGGCGATCGCGTGCTCGTCGAGATCGCTCGTCACCGTGATGCGGGTGCCGGTGGAGCCCAGCTCGTCTAGCTGGTTCCGGACCGAGCGCGCGAGCGAGACGAGGTCGCCGGAGTCGAGGCGCACCGCCCCGAGCTCCGTGCCGGCCAGGTCGACACCGGTCCGGATGGCCTCGGGGATGTCGTACGTGTCGACCAGCAGCGTCGTGCCGGGCCCGAGGGCACGGATCTGCGCCTCGAACGCGGCGCGCTCGCTGTCGTGCAGCAGCGTGAACGAGTGGGCGCTCGTGCCCGTCGTCGGGATGCCGTACGTCCGCCCCGCCTCCAGGTTCGACGTCGCGGCGAATCCGGCGATGTACGCCGACCGGGCCGCGGCGACCGCGGCCGCCTCGTGGGTGCGGCGCGAGCCCATCTCGATGCACGGGCGGTCGCCGGCGGCCGTGATCATCCGGGCGGCGGCCGTCGCGATGGCGGAGTCGTGGTTGAGCACCGACAGCAGCAGCGTCTCGAGGATCACGCACTCGGCGAACGTTCCCTCGACGATCAGCACGGGGGAGCGGGGGAAGTAGACCTCGCCGTCGGGGTAGCCCCAGATCGTGCCCGTGAAGCGGTAGTCGGCGAGCCACTGCAGCGTGTCGGCGTCGACGACTGCCTCCTCGCGCAGCCACGCGAGGTCGTCCTCGACGAACCGGAAGTCCTCCAGCGCGTCCAGCACCCGGCCGATGCCGGCGACGACGCCGTAGCGCCGGCCGCCCGACAGTCGCCGCGCGAACAGCTCGAACACCGAGCGCCGTCCGGCCGTCCCGTCGCGCAGCGTGGCCTGCAGCATCGTCAGCTCATAGCGGTCGGTCAGCAGGGAGGTGGTCCGGGAGACGCTCACGCGCCAAGCCTAGGTGGCCGGCAGGTCCGGCGCCGTTTGCTCCGTCGGGTGCCTGCGACACAATGGTGTCGTGACCACCCCGACCCCCGTCGAGATCGCCGAGCCCGACGTCGACAACATCGTCGAGCTGGAGGATCCGTGGGTCACGATCGTCTGGAACGATCCGGTCAACCTGATGTCGTACGTCGCGTACGTGTTCCGCAACTACTTCGGCTACACCGACGAGAAGGCCCACGAGCTGATGCTGCAGGTTCACCACGACGGCAAGGCGGTCGTGTCCAGCGGTCGTCGCGAGCAGATGGAACGTCACGTGCAGGCGATGCACGAGTACGGTCTGTGGGCGACGCTCGAACGGCAGGACGCCTAAGTGCTGACGCCACCACCGGCCGAGCGCAGCGAGGCAAGGCTTGCGGGCGAAGCCCGCCAGCGACGTAGTCACTGTCACAGCGAGCGGAGCGAGCGGTGAAGCCCTTCAAGAAGCGGCGCCGCGGCGGCATCACCGCAACGTTCGAGATCGGCGAGGCCCATCTGCTGGCGAATCTCGCCGGGCAGGTCGTCGAGCTGCTGCGCGACCGCAATGCCGAGGAGGAGTCCGAGGCCGATCCACTCGCGGCCCAGCTGGGCATGGGCGGGTCGTCCCTGCCGCCGGACGATCCGGTGCTCCTGCGGCTCCTGCCCGATGCGTACCGCGACGACCCCGACGACGCCGGCGAGTTCCGTCGTTTCACCGAGCGCGCCCTGACGACGTCGAAGGTGCACCACGCCGAGACGCTGATCGGGTCGCTCGTCGACGGGGGGCTGCGGTTCGAGACGCCCCTGTCGTCGGTCGACGACGAGCCCGTCGAGGTCGAGCTCGACCACGCCGAGGTGCAGTCCTGGTTGCGCGCGCTGACCGACATCCGGCTGTCGCTCGCGGTGCGCCTGGGCATCGAGAGCGAGGAGGACACCCAGCTCGTCGCGCAGTCCGGCGACGACGCGATCGTCGCGATGTCCGACATCTACGAGTGGCTGGGGTACGTGCAGGAGACCCTGATCTCCGCGCTCGAGTGAGCCGGGCGCTCCGGCCTGCGTCTCAGCCCACGACCGTCACGGCGTCGACCGCGGCCCGACCGATAAACTCACCACGTGCTGACCATCGACCGAGCCACGCATGACGCGATCATCGCGCACGCCCGTCGCGACCACCCCGACGAGGCGTGCGGCGTCGTCGCGGGACCGATCGGCTCGGACGTGCCGGCGCGGCACGTCCCGATGCTCAACGCCGCGATGTCGCCGACGTTCTACGAGTTCGACTCCGGCGACCTCTTGGCGCTGTACCGGGAGATGGACGACCGCGACGAGGAGCCCGTCGTGATCTACCACTCCCACACGGCGACCGAGGCGTATCCGTCCCGTACCGACGTCAACCTGGCCGGTGAGCCGGGCGCGCACTACGTGCTCGTCTCGACCCGCGACGGCGCCCACGAGGCCGGTCCGGTCGACTTCCGGTCGTATCGGATCGTGGACGGCGAGGTCACCGAGGAAGAAGTCCGGGTCGTCGACGCTTATACAGACGCAGTCCCCACCGCACCGTCTCAACAGAAGGCAGAACACTGATGGCCATCGAGGTCCGCATCCCCACGATCCTGCGCACGTACACGGACGGCGAGCGCGTCGTCGACGGTGCCGGGTCGACCGTGACCGAGCTGATCGACCAGCTCGAGGCCGATCACGCGGGCATCAAGGAGCGCCTGATCGAGAACGGCGAGGCACGCCGGTTCGTCAACATCTACGTCAACGACGAGGACATCCGCTTCACCGGCGGTCTCGGCACCGCGGTGTCCGACGGCGACACGGTCGTCATCCTCCCGGCCGTGGCCGGCGGCTCCGTCTCACGGTTCACGTCATAGTGCGTTTCGACTCCCTGATCGACTCCGTCGGCGGCACCCCTCTGGTGGGGCTGCCGGCGATGTCCCCGTCCCCGGACGTCCGCCTCTGGGCGAAGCTGGAGGACCAGAATCCGACCGGGTCGATCAAGGACCGGGCGGCGCTCAGCATGATCCTGCGTGCCGAGAAGGAGGGCCTGCTGCAGCCGGGTGCCACGATCCTGGAGCCGACGTCGGGCAACACGGGCATCTCGCTGGCGATGGTCGCGAGCCAGCGGGGCTATCGCCTGGTGTGCGTCATGCCCGAGAACACGTCGATCGAGCGCACGCAGCTGCTCACGATGTGGGGCGCCGAGATCATCCCGTCGCCGGCGGCGGGTGGCTCGAACGAGGCGGTGCGGGTCGCGAAGGGCATCGCCGCTGAGCATCCCGACTGGGTCATGCTCTACCAGTACGGCAACCCCGCCAACGCCGATGCGCACTACGAGGGCACGGGCCCGGAGATCCTCGCGGACCTGCCCGAGGTGACGCACTTCGTGGGCGGCCTCGGCACGACCGGCACGCTGATGGGCGTCGGCCGGTACTTCCGCGAGAACAAGCCGTCGGTGCGCATCGTGGCGGCCGAGCCGCGCTACGGCGAGCTGGTCTACGGCCTGCGCAACCTCGACGAGGGGTTCGTGCCCGAGCTCTACGACGCCTCGCTCATCGACGCGCGGTTCAGCGTCGGCCCGCGCGACGCCGTACGCCGGGTGCGTGAGCTGCTCGACGCCGAGGGCATCTTCGCCGGCATCTCGACCGGCGCGATCCTCCACGCGGCCCTCGGCCAGGCCGCGAAGGTCGCGCGGGACGGCGGCCGGGCCGACATCGCCTTCATCGTCTGCGACGGCGGTTGGAAGTACCTCTC
>JAOPXY010000193.1 GCA_025964895.1 Aeromicrobium sp. | reverse complement strand
GACTTCGACCGCCCCGACGACCTCGCGCTGAGCATGAACCCCGATCTGCGCGGCGATCTCCGCGCGGCGATCGACCTGGCGACCCACACCGCCCTGACCACGTACCAGCTGAGCGGGCGCCGCGTCTCGTGGCCGACCCGCACGGGCGTCGACCGCGCGTTGCTCGCGGACGTGCGGGGCGAGGGCGACAGTCCCGTCATCGTGACCCCCGCCGCCGTCCCGGACTGGGAGCCCCGGCTCGGATCGGTCGTCAACTACGAGACCGGCGCGGGCCCCGCGCCCCTGCTCGTCGAGGATCTCCGCTCCGGCACCACGGGTGGCACCCAGTCGGTCGCAACCCTGCGCCAGCGCCTGCTCAGCGAGGCGGCCCTGGCCGTCATGGAGCGCACGATCGACCCCGACTCGCGGGCCGACTCCGTCGTGCTGGTCGATCCCGTGTGGGACCCGGGCGTCCGATGGGCGACGGGCCGGCTGTCGGAGGCCTTCGCAACGCCGTTCACGCGTCCCGTCGACATGGAGTCGGTACTCCGCACGTCCGTGGCCGAGTACGACGGCACCGTGCTCCGCACCGCGGAGGCCCGCCCCCTCTCGCGCGCCCAGCTCGAGGCCGCGACGGGCATCGTGGCCAAGGGCCGCATGCTCAGCTCGATCACCTCCGCGAGCGACGAGCTCGACACGTCCCTCGCCCGCGACATCGCCGGCGTCCTCGGCGTCCGCTGGCGGCTCGACCGGTCCGCCGGCCTGGCAATCGCGACGGCCCGCGAGCGTGGGACCGCGGCCGAGCTCGACAAGATCACGATCGAGGGACCGCCGTCGGTCACCCTCTCCAGCTCCAAGGGCGGCTTCCCGCTCACGATCCGCAACGACACCGACGAGGCCATCACGATCGGCGTCGGGCTCAGGTCGAGCAATCCGGCGCTGACGTTCCCCTCGGTCGACCCGGTCGAGGTGGGCGCGGGCGAACGACGCACCCTGACGGTGCAGGTCGACCTCGGCACGCAGCGCACCACGTTCGTCACCGCCCGACTCATGACGACGGACTCCCAGACGATCGGGTCCACCACGACCTTCAAGGTCCGATCCAGCAGCATCGGCGTCGTGCTGTGGGTCGCGATGGGCCTCGCCGGGCTGTTCGTCCTGCTGACCCTCGCGCGGCGGTTCCACCGGCGCCGCAAGGGACTGGGCGCAGGGACTGGGCGTAGGCCCGACGACGACGGCGCCGACCGACGATGACTGAGCAGTCGGTCGCCCGCGCCAGCGCCTGGATGGCGCTCGGCACGATCGTCTCGCGCATCACGGGCTTCCTGCGCGCGGGCCTGCTCGCCGTCGTGATCGGCACCTCGCTGAACGGCGACCTGTTCGACATCGCGAACACGATCCCCAACACGCTGTACATCCTGCTCGCCGGGGGCGTCTTCAACGTCGTGCTCGTGCCGCAGCTCGTCCGCGCGATGAAGAACGACGAGGACGGCGGTGACGCGTACGCCAACCGCATCTTCACGCTGGGGATCCTGGTGCTGGGCATCGGCACCGTCGTGCTGATGGTGCTGACCCCGGTGCTGCTGAGGATCGTGTTCGACGGGCAGCTGTTCGAGCCGGGGAACTCCACGCAGCGCGACTCCGCCGGGCTCTTGATGCTCCTGTGCCTGCCGCAGGTGTTCTTCTACGGCGTGTTCGTGCTGGCCGGGCAGATCCTGAACGCCCGCCGACGCTTCGGCCCCATGATGTGGGCGCCGATCGTCAACAACGTCGTGGCGTGCGGCGTCGTCATCGCGTACGCAGTGATCTTCGGCGCCAGCAACGACGCCGACGGCTTCACGACCGACCAGGCGCTCCTGCTGGGGCTCGGCTCGACGATCGCGATCGTGCTGCAGGCCGCGGTGCTCGTGCCGTACCTGCGGCTCGCGGGATTCCGGTTCCGTCCGCGGTTCGACTTCCGTGGGGTGGGCCTGGGGCACACGCTGCGCCTGGCGGGCTGGACGTTGCTGTTCATCCTGGTCAACCAGATCGCCTTCATCGTCATCGCCCGGCTCGCGACCGGCGCGACGCTCGAGGGCGCCGCGGACGACGAGAGGGCCGCCGGGTCGACGGTCTACAACCTCGGCTTCCTGATCAGCCAGCTGCCGCACGGCGTGATCACGGTGTCGCTGGCCACCGCGGTCATCCCGACGCTCGCGGCGCTGGCCGCGGATCGTCGCTACGACCGGTTCCGCCTTGAGCTGGGCCGCACGGTCCGCGTCGCCCTCGTCGTCGTGGTGCCGATCGCGATCGCCCTCGCCTGCCTGGGGCAGCCGGCCGCCGCGATGGCGGGGGGGCTCGGCTCGCTCGGCGGCAGCACGGTCGCGATCGGTCACACGATCCAGGCTTTCGCGCTGGCGACCGTGGCCTTCACGGTGCACTACCTGATGCTGCGCGGCTTCTACGCCAACGAGGACAACCGCACCCCGTTCCTGATCCAGCTGGTCATCGCGATCGTCAACGTCGGCGTGGCGATCGTGCTGGTCGGGACGGTCGAGCCGGACCGGGTCGCCATGATGCTCGCGCTGTCGTACGGCATCGCGTACGTCGTCGGGTCCGTGCTGTCGGTGACCCTGCTGTCCCGTGCGATCGGACCCGTCATCGATCGGGAGATGACGTTCTTCATCCGCCGCATGGTCGTGGCGTCCGTGCTCGTCGCCTTCGTGACGCTGGGGGTCGCGGCGGGACTCGACGCGTGGGGAGTCGAGCCGCGGCGGGCCGTCGGCGGGCTGGTCACGACCGCGGTGGCGGGCGCGGCCGGGCTCGCGACGTACGTGGCTGCGGCGAAGGTCGTCGGGCTGACCCAGCTGTCGTACCTCGTCGACTCGCTCCTGCGTCGCCGGTGACTCCCGGCGCTCGGCCGGCGGCGTCTAGCATGGGGCGCAGGCAGAGCACCGGGCCCGGGGGCACGGGCGGGGGCAAGGAGTGAGATGAGCGACAGGCGTCCGCTGGCCTCCGGTGACCTCCTGGCTCGCCGCTACGAGCTGCAGGACCTGGTCAGCGAGATGCACGGCTCCACGTCCTGGCGGGCTCACGACAAGAAGCTCAATCGCAACGTGGGCATCGAGATGCTGCCGGCCACCGATCCCCGCGCGGAGCACTTCCTGACCGCCGCCCGCGAGTCGACCGCCGTGACGGATCCGCGGTTCCTGCGGGTGCTCGACCTCATCGAGGACGAGCAGCAGCACCACCTCGTGATCCGCGAGTGGGCCAGGGCGTTCCCGCTCGACCAGCTGCTGGCCCAGTCGCCGCTGCCGAACCGTCGCGCCGCGACAGTCGTCGCCGAGGTCGCCGAGGCGATGGCGCACGCGCACGAACGAGGCGTCTACCACCGGCAGCTCACGCCTCACCAGATCCTGCTGAAGCAGTCGGGCGCGGTGCGGGTCGTCGGCCTGGGTGTCGCGACGGCACTGGCACCCCCGGGCCGCCAGGACACGTGGTCGGACCTGCAGGCCTACGAGCAGCTCGACGTCGAGGCGCTGGGCAACCTGCTGTACGCGTGCCTGACGAGCCGGTGGCCCGGCGCCCAGGTCGACGGACTTCCCGCGGCGCCGACCGAGCACGGACGCCTGCTGCGGCCCCGGCAGGTGCGGGCCGGCGTCTCCCGCGACGTCGACACGATCGCCGACCGCATCCTGGGCCGTCCGCCCCGTCACCACGCCTCACCCCTGCGCAAGGCTGCCGACGTCGCGCGAACCCTGCGGCTGGCCGGCGAGGACGACGACCTGGTCGACGACCAGCCGAGCCTGTCGGGCGTGTCGTCCCCCGATCTTCTGCGGCTCGACCCCGTCATCGTGCCGGGCGGTCCACCCCCGGGTCTGGAGCCACCGCGGCGACGTCCCAAGGCCTACGAGCCGGCCCCCCCGACGACGTTCGAGCGCGGCAAGCTCCGTGCGCGCCGTGCGGCCAAGGGCGATCGTGGACTCGTGCTCCTGGGGGTCGTCGGGACGCTCGTCCTGCTGTCGTTGCTCGGCTTCCTCGTGAGCCGCACCGACGAGCAGTCGGCCGAGCCCATCGACCGGTCGTCGCCGGTGCGCGCGCTGCCGATCCAGCGCGCCGTCGACCTCGATCCCCAGGGCGACGACGGCCGGGAGAACCGCGAGCAGGCGCCCCTGGCGATCGACGGCCTGCCGGAGACGGGGTGGGAGACCGCCCGGTACCTCGGCTCGCCGGACCTCGGCGGCATCAAGGACGGCGTGGGGCTGACGCTCGACCTCGGCGGGGCCCGCGAGGTCGACTCGCTGCGTCTACAGCTGGCGGGCGCCCCCACGAGCCTGGTCGTCTACACCGCATCGGAGTCCAGGACCCGCCTGCCCCGGGCGCGGTCGGACCTGGCGGCCGTCGCGACCGTCGACGCCGCCGGCTCCGACGCGAGCATCTCGCTCCCGTCCGGCATCGTGACGCGGTACGTCACGGTGTGGCTGACGTCCTTGCCGGAGGTCGATCCCGGGGTGTTCCGCGGCGAGATCCGTGACGTCGTCATCCGCGGCCGTTCGTGACCGGAGTCGCCGTCATCCCCGGGAATGCGTGGCGCCTAGAATTCGTTGAGACGAACACCTCGATCAAAGGCATTTCATGACGGACACGGTGCGCAACCTCATCATCATCGGCTCGGGACCCTCGGGCTACACGGCCGCCATCTACGCGGCCCGCGCGAATCTGGAGCCCCTCGTGTTCGAGGGCTCGGTCACGGCCGGCGGCGCGCTGATGAACACGACCGATGTCGAGAACTTCCCGGGATACCCGGACGGCATCATGGGCCCTGACCTCATGGACAAGCTGCGCGCCCAGGCCGAGCGCTTCGGCGCCGAGCTGGTGTCCGACGACGTCACCTCGGTCGACCTGACCGGTGACATCAAGACCGTCGCCCTGGCCGACGGCAGCACGTACTCGGCGAAGGCCGTCGTGCTCGCGATGGGCTCGGGCTACCGCAAGCTGGGCGTCGAGGGCGAGGACCGGTTGTCCGGCCACGGTGTCTCGTGGTGCGCCACGTGCGACGGCTTCTTCTTCCGCGAGCAGAACATCGTGGTCGTCGGCGGGGGCGACTCCGCCCTCGAGGAGGCGACGTTCCTGACGCGCTTCGCGTCGAAGGTGACGATGGTGGTGCGTCGCGACGAGCTGCGGGGCTCCAAGATCATGCAGGATCGCGCGCTGGCCAACGAGAAGATCGACATTGCCTGGAACTCCGAGGTCGCGGAGATCATCGGTGACGACAAGCTGGAGGCGCTCACGCTGCGCGACACCGTCACGGGCGAGACGCGCCGTCTCGATGCGACCGGGCTGTTCATCGCGATCGGTCACGATCCCCGGTCCGAGCTGCTGACCGGTCAGGTCGACCTCGACGACGGGGGCTACGTGCTGGTGGAGCCTGGTTCGACCGCGACCAACGTCCGCGGCGTCTTCGCCGCCGGCGACCTCGTCGACCACACGTACCGTCAGGCCATCACGGCCGCGGGCACCGGGTGCGCCGCCGCCCTCGACGCCGAGCGCTTCCTGGCCGACATCGACTCGGCGGGCGAGCCAGCGACCGATGTCGCCATGGCGCAGTGGGCGGAATAACCCGCACTCGCGCACGTTGAACTGTTCACAGACCTGAAGGAGCACACCATGGCCGAATCCACCCTGTCCGCCGTCACCGACGCCGACTTCGACGAGCTCGTCCTCAAGGCCGACGGCCCCGTGCTCGTCGACTTCTGGGCCAGCTGGTGCGGCCCGTGCCGCCAGCTCGCCCCGATCCTCGAGGAGATCGCCGCCGAGAAGGGCGAGAAGCTGACGATCCTGAAGATGGACGCGGACGCGAACCCGGTCACCCCCGCGCAGTACCGCGTGACGGGCCTGCCCACGATGAACCTCTACTACAAGGGCGAGGTCGTGAAGTCGATCGTCGGAGTCCGCCCCAAAAGCGCCATTCTCAACGACCTGAACGAGTACACCAGCTGACAAGACCGCCTGACGCCGTCGAGAAGATAGGCGCGAGCTGAGGCGAGACTTACGGCCCCCCGAACGAGGTGCCCCGAGACCCGGACGAACGGGCTGACGGAGCCTTGTCGGGGGGCCGTAAGTCTTGCGTCAGCGTTCGGGCCGCCTGAAGAGCCAGCACACAGGGGCAACAACCACCCCCTCGAGGGGCAACAACCACCCCCTCGAGGGGCAACAACTACCCCCTCGAGGGGCGACAACTACCCCCTCAGCGACAAGGCAACATAGAACTATGTCGACAAAGCAATAAAAGTATAAAGGTATAAAGTGCTTTAGGGCTTCGGATCCATCATGCCGACAATCCGCTCGAGATCGTCGATCGTCGCGAACTCGACGGTGATCTTGCCCTTGCTGCGGCCGAGGTCGACCTTGACCCGGGTGTCGTAGCGCTCGGACAGTCGCGCGGCGAGGTCGGCCAGGCGGGGCGCGGATGCCTTGGCCGACTGGCGGGCCGCAGGGCGCTTGGTGTCGTCGGCACCGACGGTGACGATCTCCTCCAGCGCGCGGACCGAGAGACCCTCGGCCACGACGCGCGTCGCGAGCCGGTCCTGGATCTCGGGGTTGGCGACGCTGACGAGGGCGCGGGCGTGACCGGCCGACAGCACACCGGCGGCCACGCGACGCTGGACGGTGGGCGTCAGCTTCAGCAGCCGGAGCGTGTTGCTGATCTGGGGACGCGAGCGACCGATGCGGTCGGCGAGCTCCTCGTGCGTGCAGCCGAAGTCCTCCAGCAGCTGCTGGTACGCCGACGCCTCCTCCAACGGGTTCAGCTGGGAGCGGTGCAGGTTCTCCAGCAGGGCGTCGCGCAGCAGGTCCTCGTCAGACGTGTCACGGACGATGGCGCCGATCGTGTCGAGGCCGGCCTTGCCACTGGCCCGCCAGCGCCGCTCGCCCATGATGAGCTCGTAGCGGTCCTTGGCGACCTCGCGGACGACGACGGGCTGGAGCAGCCCGACCTCCTTGATCGAGTGGACCAGCTCGGCCATGTGGTCCTCGTCGAACACCTGCCGCGGCTGCCGCGGGTTCGCGACGATCTGCTCGAGAGGAATCTCGGCGAACCGGGCGCCGGCGATCTCCTGCAAGCCGGTGGCCTGCGCCTCGGCCGAGCTCGACGGGATGAGGGACTCCAGGCCCCGGCCGAGTCCGCGACGTGTGCTCATCGTGCTGCTCCCCTGGCTCCGGCCACCGAGATCTCCCGGGCGGCCTCGAGGTACGACAGAGCGCCGGAGGACGTCTTGTCGTACGTGATGACTGACTGGTGGTAACTGGGCGCCTCGGAGATGCGCACCGAGCGCGGGATCGGCGTCGTGATGACCTTCTCGCCGAAGTACGACCGCACCTCCTCGGCGACTCCCGCCGACAAGCGCGTGCGACCGTCGTACATCGTGAGCAGGATCGTCGTGACCTCGAGCCGTGGGTTCAGGTGCGCGCGAATCAGGTCGATGTTGCGCACCAGCTGGCCCAGGCCCTCCAGCGCGTAGTACTCGCACTGGATCGGGATCAGGACCTCACGCCCGGCCACCATCGCATTGACCGTCAACAGGCCGAGCGACGGCGGGCAGTCGATCAGCACGTAGTCGATCCGGTCATCGGCCTCCTCACGGTCGGCCAGGTACGACTGGAGGGCACGGTCGAGTCGCGACTCGCGGGCGACGAGCGAGACGAGTTCGATCTCGGCGCCGGCCAGATCGATCGTCGCCGGCAGCACCGTGAGGCCCGGGATGTCCGGGCACGGCTTGACGAGCTCGCCGAGGTCGGTGCCGTCGACGATCGCCTCGTAGACGCCGGGCGTCCCTTCCGAGTGCGGGATGTTCAGCGCCGTCGAGGTGTTGCCCTGCGGATCGAGATCGACCACCAGGACCCGTAGACCCTTCAGGGCCAGGGCGGCGGCAATGTTGACGGTCGTCGTCGTCTTGCCGACGCCGCCCTTCTGGTTCGCCACGACGAAGACGCGGGTGTCCACCGGGCGGTCGAAGCGCTCGATCGCCGAGGCGCGCTGCATCAGCGACACGTGCTCCTGGGCGGCGGCGGCCAAGGGGGTGGAGTCGTTGTTCGACGGCACCGACACGCTGTACGACGACGCCGCCGACGGCACCGATGACCCCGGTCGGTGGGATGGGGGCTGGCTCTCGTTCATACGCTCCCCGTTCTGTGTTTCACGTGAAACATCGCTCATCGGGTGACCTCGACGACCGTGGTCGGCACGTCACCATTCTCGTACGTCGTGACCACGATAGACGTCGCGCCGAGCCGCCGGAGGGTCGGCGTCGCGACCTCCACCTCGTCCGCGGCGCTGCGGCCCTTCATGGCGAGCAGCACTCCCCCGGGACGTACCAGGGGCATGCACCAACGACCCAGCTTGTCGAGGGCCGCGACCGCCCGGGCCGTCACGACATCGAAGGTGTCATGCACGTCCTCGGCGCGCGAGCGCAGCACCGTCACGTTCTCCAGGCCCAGGTCGGCGACGGCCTGCTCCAGGAACCGGGTGCGGCGCAGGAGCGGCTCGACGAGGGTCACGTGGACATCGGCGCGGGCGATGGCCCAGACGATGCCTGGCAGCCCGGCACCGGTGCCGATGTCGGCCACCGTGGCGTCCCTGGGAAGGCGAGGCGCCACGACGGCGGAGTTCATGACGTGACGATCCCAGATCCGCGGGATCTCCCGCGGACCGATGAGCCCCTTGACGACGCCATCCGTGGCCAAAATGTCGGCGTAGGCGATCGCGAGGTCCAGCCGGGAAGCGAACACCCCCGCCGCGTGCGGCGGGGGTGTTTCACGTGAAACATCGCCGCTCTCGGCGGACGACGACGTGTCCGACATCGAGATGGTTACTGCCCCGCCGCGTGAACCACGACGTACCGGTGCGGCTCCACGCCGTCCGACGAGCTGCCGAGCCCAGCAGCCGCGACGGCGTCGTGGACGACCTTGCGCTCGAACGGGCTCATCGGGTCCAGGGACACCGACGTCTCACCCGCCTGCACCTTCTCGATCGCGGCGGTCGCGATCGCGACCAGCTCGGTGCGGCGACCGGCCCGGAATCCGGCGACGTCGAGCATCAACCGGCTGCGCTCACCGGTCTCGCGGTACACCGCCAGACGCGTGAGCTCCTGCAGTGCATCGAGCACCTCGCCGTCGCGGCCCACGAGGTGATCCAGTCCCCCGCCGACGATGTCGACAGCAGCACGATCGCCGTCGACGTCCATGTCGATGTCACCGTCGAGATCGGCGATGTCGAGCAAACCCTCCAGGAAGTCCGCGGCGATATCGCCCTCGTTCTCGAGCTTCGAAGCATCGGTCATGACGTGCCATCCTTCTCCGGGTCATTCCTTGCCGTGATGTCCGGCTTCTTCTTGGGCTGCTTCGGGGCAGCCTTCTGCGTCACCTGGCGGGCCGGGCTCGGCTTGGCCGGGACGACGGGCTTCTTGCGCTGGCTGCGCGGCTGGTTCTTCGGCTGCTGCCGCGGCGGGGGCTTGGGTCCCTCTTCGACGACGGGCTTCAGCGGGTCCTCCGCGACGTCCTTGCCGTGCTTCTTGTCACGCTCCTGCTTGGCCTTGAACGCGGGCGTGCCCGGAGCCGGGTTGTTCCGGATGACGTAGAACTGCTGGCCCATGGTCCAAAAGTTCGAGGTGGTCCAGTAGAAGAGGACACCGAGCGGGAAGGCGACACCACCCACGGCGAAGACGATGGGCAGGACGTAGAGGAGCAGCTTCTGCTGCTGCGCGTACTGCCCCGTCATGGCGTCGGCGGGCATGTTCTTGCTCATGAGCTGACGCTGCGTCGTGAACTGCGTAATGCACATGATGATGACCAAGGACATCGTCAGGATCCGCGTCTCGGTCAGATCCGTGTTCATGAACGTGTCCGCGATACGAGCACCCAGCAGCTTGGCGTTCGACAGGGAGAGCGCGTCGCTCTCGTCGATGAAGCCCTTCTTGAAGGGGCCATCGGACACCTTGTACTTCGAGGCGTGGTCGATGACGCGGAACAGCGCGAAGAAGATCGGCATCTGCAGGATCAGCGGCAGGCAGGAGGCGAACGGGTTGGTGCCCGTCTCCTTCCAGAGCTTCATCTGCTCCTGAGTCAGGCGTTCCCGGTCGTGCTTGTACTTCTGCTGCAGGGCCTTGATCTGCGGCTGCAGGAGCTGCATGTTGCGGCTCGACTTGATCTGCTTCACGAACAGCGGGATGAGCAGCGTACGGATTGTCACGGTGAGACCGACGATCGACAGCGCCCAGGTCCAGCCCGAGTTGGCGTCCAGACCGATTGTCTCGAAGAGCTTGTGCCAGGCCAGCAGGATCCCGGACACGGCGTAGTACAGCGGCGTCATGATCGCGCCGCCGATGTCGCCTAGGAAGTCGAACATTGTTCTCCTCTGAGTGCCTTGCCTCGGTGTGACGGGGGAACCGGGTCGTAGCCGCCCGCGCTCCACGGGTGACATCGCAGGACGCGACGCCCCGCGAGCCAGGAGCCACGCATCGCGCCATGATTCTCCACGGCCTGCAAAGCGTAGGCCGAGCACGTCGGATGGTACCGGCACACCTGGCCATATAGCGGGCTGATGGCGAACCGGTACGCCTTGAGCAGCCCGATCAGCGTCGCCCTGGCAGGATTCGTCACCGGGCACCGGCCCGGGCCAGCGCTGCGTCGAGGTGCTCGGCCAACGTCGACGACCCGGCGCCCGACGCGGCGGGCAGTGCGCGCACGACGACCCGTGATCCGGCGGGCAGGGCCCCCAGCCGCTCGCGCATCAGGTGTCGCAGCTGGCGCTTGACCCGGTTACGATCGACCGCCGAGCCGACGGCCTTGCTCACGACGAAACCGACGGACGTGGGTCCGCCGGTCCCGGGTGCGCCTGTGTTCAGGACGACATGGGTCACGAGGGTCGGCTGAGCGCCCCTGACCCCGCGGCGCATCGTGTGCCGGAAGGACTCGCCGTCGCGCATGCGGTGACTGCGCGCGAGCAACGGCTCAGGCGGACAGCTTGGCGCGACCCTTGCGGCGGCGATCGCCGAGGATCGCACGGCCGGCGCGGGTGCGCATGCGCAGACGGAAGCCGTGCTTCTTGGCGCGGCGGCGGTTGTTCGGCTGGAAGGTGCGCTTGCTCACGGTGCTGTCCTTAAACTGAGTGGGGTCTCACGAATCGCGGTGCTGGGCCGTTCGACGGCCACCGCTCGCCCACGGCCAAACAACAGGGACATGGGCATGCGGCGGATGTCGTTCTCGGACGACCATGCAACGGTACGGGGGTGCCCCACGTGGGTCAAACTGACCTGTGTACGCCGCAAACCCCGCCACGTCCAGACGACACGCCGCACGCCCCGCGCAGACTGGGGAAAACGGCTTGTAACTACTGGGGCAACGCTGCTAGCGTCACCGCGGTATCGACTTTTCCACAGGTGACTCAACCCTCTAGTTCTGATTCACACACTGTGGAAAACGCTGTGAACAATTTTTTGGCAGGGACGTGTCGGGAGGCATTGGATGAGTGACGGCCAGGACCCCGGTCCGGACGAACATCTGGCGGAGGTCTGGCGACGAGCCGTCGAGACGCTCTCCCCCGGCGCCAAGGTCTGGGTCTACTCGGCACAGCCGCTCACGCTTCACAACAACATCCTGATCGTCGCGGTGCAGGACGATCTCACCCGAGCCCAGCTGGAGTCGCGCGTGCGACCCGCGCTCGAGCACGCGATCAGCACCGCACTGCAGCAGGAGACGCGGCTCGTCGTCACGATCGAGCCCAGCCTGGTCGAGAAGATGCACCGGCTCCAGGACGAGTCGCCGAATCAACATGACGACATGTCGACAAATCGACGAGTGGGCGCCACGTTCGAGGCCGAGCTGGACGATGAGGACGACGACACCGGCGACGAGTTCGTCCCCAGCTGGGCCGAGCGTGCCACGACCCCGCCACGTATCGGCACCGTCGCCGAGGCCCGCCTCAACCCCCGCTACCTGTTCGAGAACTTCGTCATCGGCTCATCCAACCGCTTCGCTCACGCGGCGGCCGTCGCGGTCGCGGAGGCACCCGGCAAGGCGTACAACCCGCTGGTCATCCATGGCGAGTCCGGCCTGGGCAAGACCCACCTGCTGCACGCGATCGGGCACTACGTCCTCAACCTCTATCCCTCCTCGCGGGTCAGGTACGTCAACAGCGAGGAGTTCACCAACGACGTCATCAACGCGATCCGCGAGAACCGCACGGCGGCGCTCAAGCGCAAGTACCGCGAGATCGACGTCCTGCTGGTCGACGACATCCAGTTCCTCGAGGGCAAGGAGTCGACCCAGACGGAGTTCTTCCACACGTTCAACGCCCTGCACAACGAGAACAAGCAGATCGTCATGACGTCCGACCGTCCGCCCAAGAACCTCACGACGCTGGAGGACCGCCTGCGCAACCGGTTCGAGTGGGGCCTCACGACCGACGTCCAGCCACCCGACCTGGAGACGCGCATCGCGATCCTGCGCAAGAAGGCCGCCAACGAGAAGCTCACGGCCCCAGCCGACGTGCTCGAGTTCATCGCCAGCAAGGTGCAGACCAACATCCGCGAGCTCGAGGGCGCGCTCATCCGCGCGACGGCGTTCGCGAACCTCAACGGCACGACGGTCGACCTGCAGCTCGCGCAGATCGTGCTGAAGGACTTGATCGCCGAGGGCGAGGAGCCCGACATCACGGTCGGCATGATCATGGCGCAGACCGCGGCGTACTCGGAGTTCTCGATCGACGACTTGTGCAGCACCAACCGCAGCCGCAACCTCGTGCTCGCCCGCCAGATCGCGATGTACCTGTGCCGCGAGCTCACCGAGATGTCGCTGCCGAAGATCGGCCAGGAGTTCGGCAACCGGGACCACACGACCGTGATGCACGCCGATCGCAAAATCCGCAAGCTCATGGCCGAGAAGCACGCCGTCTACAACCAGGTCACCGAGCTGACCGCGCGCATCAAGCAGCAGGCTCGCCAGTCGTGACGGGTGGCTCGCCAACTGACCGACGAGCCCGTCCGGCGACACCCGCGCGGGCCGTGCACACCTGGGGATGGTGCTGTGGGAAACCCCACGTCTCCCGTGGACATCACCCGTCCCTGTGTGAACTCGATGTGAACGACAGGCCGACGTCCACAGGAACGTGTAGTTTCGCCGGGGTCGGCCGCACAGGTTGTCCACCGGCACAATCGCCGTGCTTGCCGGACGGAACCGGGTTGTCCACCGAATCCACAGACGCTACTACGACTACTACTGTTCTATTCATCGCGAATCCCCGTCGAAGTCACCTCACGACCTGTGTGTGGACGACGAGATCGCGCGTTCCCCTGGCTACCTCCCGATCCTCCCGCCGTGGCAGGATTCATCCCGACGGATCCCGTCCTCGGAAAGGCCCCATCACGTGAAGTTCCGCATCGAGCGCGACACCCTGGCTGACGCCGTGGCCTGGACCGCGCGCAGCCTCCCGACCCGACCGAGCGTCCCCGTCCTCGCCGGACTGCTGATCGAGACCGCCGCCGATGGACTCACCCTTTCCGGCTTCGACTACGAGACATCAACGCGGGCGACCCTCCCGGCCGAGGTCAGCGCGGACGGGCGGGCCCTCGTGTCGGGCCGGCTGCTCGCCGAGATCGTCAAGTCGCTGCCCGCCAAGCCGGTCGACGTGTCGCTCGAGGGCACCAAGGTGCAGGTCGTCTGCGGCAGCGCCCGGTTCAGCCTCGCGACGATGCCGGTCGAGGAGTATCCTCAGCTGCCCGACATGCCGACGTCGTCGGGCACCGTCAAGGCCGAGGACTTCTCGACCGCCGTCGCTCAGGCCAGCGCCGCCGCCGGGCGCGATGAGATGCTGCCGCTCCTGACGGGCGTGCGCCTCGAGCTCGAGGGCTCGACCATCTCGCTCATGGCGACCGACCGCTTCCGCGCAAGCCTGCGAGACCTGGCCTGGTACCCCGAGGCCAGCGACGTCTCGGCCAACGCCCTCGTCCCGGCCCGCGTCCTCAACGACACGGCGCGTGCCCTCGCCGGTGGCGGCGACGTCACGATCGCGGTGTCGTCCGGCGAGTCCGGCGACGGGCTGATCGGCTTCGAGGGGGTCGTCGGCAACGGCACCCGCCGCACCACGACCCGGCTGCTCGAAGGTGACTTCCCCCGGGTCCGCCAGCTGTTCCAGGCGGCGGCCGAGACCGTCGCCTACGTCGAGACCCATGCATTCGTCGACTCGGTGAAGCGCGTCGCCCTCGTCGCCGAGCGGAACACGCCCGTGCGGCTGACCTTCTCGGACGGACAGCTGCTGCTCGAGGCAGGAAGCGGCGACGACGCCCAGGCGTCGGAGTCGATCGAGGCGACGATCAACGGCGCCGACATCTCGATCGGCTTCAACCCGACCTATCTGCTCGAAGGGCTGGGCGTCATGTCCGATCCCGTCGTGCACCTGTCGTTCACGCAGCACACCAAGCCGGCGGCCATCTCCGGTGTGCAGGAGATCGGCGCCGACCCTGACGTCGCGTTCCGCTACCTCATCATGCCCGTACGCCTGCAGAACTGACGCAAGGAGAGCACGCCATGGACATCGGACTGGTCGGACTGGGCAAGATGGGCGGCAACATGCGCACCCGCCTGCGTAACGGAGGGCTCACGGTCGTCGGTTTCGACCGCAATCCCGAGGTCACCGACGTCGGCTCCCTGGCCGAGCTCGTCGAGCAGCTCCCCTCCCCCAAGGTCGTGTGGGTCATGGTCCCCTCCGGGGAGATCACCCGCTCCACGGTCACCGATCTGATCGAGCTGCTGGGCGAGGGCGACGTCATCGTCGACGGCGGCAACTCCCGCTGGACCGACGACGAGAAGCACGCCGTGCTCGCCGCCGAGAAGAAGATCGGCTACATCGACTGCGGTGTCAGCGGCGGCGTCTGGGGCCTGGAGAACGGGTACGCGCTCATGGCCGGCGGCACCGAGGACGACATCGCGAAGGTGCAGCCCGCATTCGACGCGCTCAAGCCCGAGGGCGAGTCCGGCTTCGTCCACGCCGGACGTGTCGGCGCCGGCCACTTCTCCAAGATGGTCCACAACGGCATCGAGTACGCCATGATGCAGGCGTACGCCGAGGGTTACGAGTTGCTCGAGAAGGTCGACATGGTCGACAACGTGACGGCCGTGTTCGACTCGTGGCGCGAGGGGACCGTCGTCCGCTCGTGGCTGCTCGACCTGCTGGTCAAGGCGCTCGAGGATGATCCGGGCCTGTCGAAGATCCGCGGCTACGCCGAGGACTCCGGCGAGGGCCGCTGGACCGTCGAGGCCGCGATCGACAACGCCGTCCCGCTGCACACGATCGCGGCGTCGCTGTTCGCCCGCTTCACATCACGCCAGGACGAGTCGCCGGCGATGCAGGCCGTCGCCGCGATGCGCAACCAGTTCGGCGGCCACGCGGTGCAGGCGGCGGCCGAGGCGGGTCACGACCCCCGGGACGCCTAGGCGTGAAGGTGCTGCCAGCGTGCACGTCAGCAAGCTGATCCTGCACGACTTCCGGTCGTACGCCTCGGTCGAGATCGCGCTCGAACCGGGCGCGACGGCGTTCATCGGCTCCAACGGGCAGGGCAAGACCAACCTGGTCGAGGCGATCGACTACCTCTCGCGCCTCGACTCGCACCGGGTCTCGGGTGATGCCCCGCTCGTCAAGGCCGGCGCCGACCAGGCCGTCGTGCGCGCCGACGTGGTCAAGGGCGACCGGACAGCGCTGCTGGAGCTGGAGATCACCCCGGGAAAGGCCAACCGCGCGCGCATCAACCGCGGCGCGCTTCCCCGCACCCGCGACCTGGTGGGGGTGCTGCGCACCGTCATCTTCTCGCCGGAGGACCTGGCCCTCGTCAAGGGTGATCCGTCCGACCGCCGCAAGTTCCTCGACTCCCTCCTGGTGCTGCGCACGCCGCGGCTCGGCGGCGTCAAGGCCGACTACGACCGCGTGCTGAAGCAGCGCAACACCCTGCTGAAGTCGGCGCGCGGACGGCGCAATGTCGAGATCGCGACCCTCGACATCTGGGACGAGAACCTCGCGCGCACCGGCGCCGAGCTCATCGCGGCGCGCCTGGTCCTGCTCGACGCGCTCGCGCCGCACCTCGTCGACGCGTACCGGCGGGTCGCCGCCGAGTCGGCGCCCGACCGCCGTGACGTCACCGCGGTCTACCGCTCGTCGGTGCCCTTCGGTGCCGATGAGCGTGATCAGGGCGTCATCGAGCGGCTGCTGCTGGAGGAGATCGCCCGCCGTCGCGGCGACGAGGTCGACCGCGGCATCAGCCTCGTCGGGCCGCACCGCGACGAGGTCGTCCTCACGATCGGCGAGCTGCCGGCCAAGGGGTACGCGAGCCACGGGGAGTCGTGGTCGTTCGCGCTCGCGCTCAAGCTGGCGTCGTTCGAGCTGTTGAGGGACGACGGCGACGATCCGGTGCTGATCCTCGACGACGTCTTCGCCGAGCTCGACCAGGGCCGTCGCGAGCAGCTGGCCGAGCTGGTCAGCGACGCCGAACAGGTGCTCGTGACGGCGGCCGTCGCCGACGACGTGCCGGACGGTCTCAAGGGACACCGGTTCAGGGTCGCGGGCGGGGAGGTCGTCCGTGAGTGACGACGATCCGTTGGAGCTCGCCCGCCGGATCGCGAACTCGTACCGCGGCAGCGGCAAGGGCACGCCCGGTGCGCCGGCGCAGAAGAGGCGCGTGCGCCCGGCGCGGCCGTCGCGTGCCAAGAACGAGGACCCGTCGTCGATCGCCGACCTGCTGGGTCAGGTCGTGCGCGACCAGGGCTGGGCCGAGCAGCTCGACGACCAGCGGATCTTCACCGAGTGGGCCGTGATCGTCGGCCCGGAGGTGGCCCAGCACGCCCAGATCGAGGGCTTCGAGCAGACCATCGCCCATGTGCGCGCCAGCTCCACGGCCTGGGCCACGCAGCTGAAGATGCTCGCGCCCCGCATCGTCGCGAAACTCAACGAGGCCCTCGGCGACGGCACTGTGACCCGCATCGAGGTCCGGGGACCCCAGGCCCCGTCCTGGAAGAACGGCCCCCGATCCATCAGAGGAGCGAGAGGCCCACGAGACACCTACGGGTGAACCCGGGCCTATTCCTTGGGGGTCGAGGCTGCTGCGGCTGCGACAAACAGGGCGGTTGCGGCGGTCACGGCGCCGAGCACCAGGGCGCTCTGCGTGAAACCGTCCCAGCCCATGACGGGCCGCACCCCGATCGCGACGAGGAACAGCAGCGCCGCCGCGCACCCGCCGATGGCCCCGGCGGCGGTTCCCGCGACACGGTCTGCCCGGCCACCCACCAGCAGCGCGACGCCCGCGGTCCACACCAGGCTCACCGCGAGGGCGGCGACGACGTCGGACGGCCGGTGCCAGCCCGCGACGATCGTCGACGCGCCGGTCAGCGTCGTGGCGAATCCTCCCGCGAGCGCGATGACGGGACGCGACAGCGCCGGGGCGACCAGCAACGCGGCGCCGACGGCGCTCGCGACGACCGTCGTGTGACCGCTCGGCAGGCTGTTGGCCGTCCCGAGGCCGAAGTCGACCCGTTCGAGGATCGAGTGCTTCAGCAGCTGGGTCGTGACGTTCGAACCCGCGACGACCGCGATTGCCGCGGCCGCCAACGCCAGCCGTCCCCGGAGGAGCGCCACCACGACGCAGGCCACCACGACCGCGACGACCGCCCCGATCGAGACGTAGCCCAGCACGCTGAGCACCGCGAGGCGCGTGTCGCGTCCGCCCGTGACGGTGTTCATCGCCGACTCGTCCCACTGCTGGCCCGTCGCCGTGCCGAGGGCAATCCACGCGACGGCGACGAGGGTCAGCCCGGCCCCGGACGCGGCGGCGAGCGCAGCCGGCGTCGACGCACGGGACGTCATCACGGTGGTCATGTCTCCTACGATGCCCGATGGCACCGAGAAACCGTCGTCCCACTGGAACGCATTCGGCCCAGGGACCGTCCGGGGCGAGTTTCCGGCTACTGGGACTTGGTGGCCGGTCTGCCGGGTCGTCACAGGTGCCGTTACGTGGCTCTCGCGGGCACCCGAGGAGCACGACTCGCCGTCGCAGAACGACACCGAACGCCTCAGACGCACAGAACAGCCCTCTATACTGATGAGGTGACCCAAACTCCAGATCCGGCCGCATCCTACGACGCCAGCAACATCCAGGTCCTCGAAGGGCTGGACGCAGTCCGCAAGCGTCCCGGCATGTACATCGGCTCGACCGGTGAGCGCGGTCTGCATCACCTCGTCTACGAGGTCGTCGACAACTCCGTCGACGAGGCGCTCGCGGGATACGCCACCCACATCAAGGTGGTCATGCAGGCCGACGGCGGCATCCGAGTCGAGGACGACGGACGCGGCATCCCCGTCGACGAGCACCCGACCGAGAAGATGCCGGCCGTGACGCTCGTGCTCACCTCGCTGCACGCGGGCGGCAAGTTCGGCGGCGGCGGCTACAAGGTCTCCGGCGGCCTGCACGGCGTCGGCGTCTCGGTCGTGAACGCCCTGTCGACCCGGCTCGACGTCGAGGTCAAGCGCGACGGCTACCGCTGGACGCAGTCGTTCACGTACGGCGTGCCCGATGCGCCGCTGGAGAGGCACGAGGCGACCGACGAGACCGGCACGACGACGACGTTCTACGCCAGCGCCGACATCTTCGAGACCGTCGACTACAGCTACGACACCCTCGAGAAACGCTTCCGGGAGATGGCGTTCCTCAACAAGGGCCTCGAGCTCGTCCTGCGCGACGACCGCCCCGACGTCGAGGGCGCCGAGGGTCCCCAGGGCGACGACCGGGTGCGCGACGCACGGTTCCGCTTCGACAAGGGCCTCGTCGACTACGTCGACCACATCAACGTCGGCAGCAAGGCGCCCATCCACCGCGACGTCATCTCGATCGAGGCCGAGGACGAGTCCAAGGGCCTGTCGCTGGAGATCGCGATGCAGTGGAACGACAGCTTCGTCGAGTCGGTGCACTCCTTCGCCAACACGATCAACACGCACGAGGGCGGCACCCACGAGGAGGGCTTCCGCTCCGCGCTTACCGCGACGGTCAACAAGTTCGCCACGACCCAAGGCCTGATCAAGAGGGCCAGCGACAACCTCTCGGGCGAGGACATCCGCGAGGGTCTGACGGCGATCATCTCGATCAAGCTCGAGGAGCCGCAGTTCGAGGGCCAGACCAAGACCAAGCTCGGCAACAGCGAGGCGAAGTCTTTCGTGCAGTCGATGCTGAACGACGAGCTCGGCGCGTGGTTCGAGCAGAACCCCGCCGAGGGCAAGACGATCGTCCGTAAGTCGCTCGACGCTGCTTCCGCCCGCATGGCCGCTCGCAAGGCGCGCGACCTGGCGCGCAACCGCAAGGGCCTCATGGGCGGCGGCGGCCTGCCGGGCAAGCTCGCCGACTGCCAGTCGCGCAACCCCGAGGAGTGCGAGATCTTCATCGTCGAGGGCAACTCAGCCGGCGGTTCGGCCAAAGGCGGCCGCGATCCGTACGCCCAGGCGATCCTGCCGCTGCGCGGCAAGATCCTCAACGTCGAGAAGGCCCGCATCGACAAGATCCTGCAGAACGCCGAGGTCCAGGCGATCATCTCCGCACTCGGCACCGGCGTCCACGACGACTTCGACGTCGCCAAGCTGCGGTACCACAAGATCGTCCTGATGGCCGATGCCGACGTCGACGGCCAGCACATCTCCACGCTGCTGCTGACGCTGCTGTTCCGGTTCATGAAGCCCCTGATCGACGCCGGCCATGTGTACCTCGCGCAGCCGCCGCTGTACAAGATCAAGTGGACCAACGCCCCGCACGAGCTGGCCTACTCCGACAGCGAGCGCGACGGACTGCTCGCCGCCGGCAAGGAGGCCGGCCACCGGCTGCCGAAGGAGGCGCCGGTGCAGCGCTACAAGGGCCTCGGCGAGATGAACGACTCCGAGCTGTGGGACACCACGATGGACCCGGCCCAGCGCGTGCTGCGCCAGGTGACCCTCGAGGACGGCCAGCTGGCCGACGAGATGTTCACGATCCTGATGGGCGAGGACGTCGAGCAGCGCCGCTCCTTCATCCAGCGCAATGCTAAAGACGTCCGCTTCCTCGACATCTGATGAGCACCACGATGCACGCACATTGGCGGCGTTCTCCTCGCTCGCAGGCCACATCCAGGCCAGCTTCGCTCCTCGGCCTTGCCACTGCACGCACCTCGAGGCGCTCATCTTTCACGAACAGGATTGATTCATGACCGATACGACACCTCCCCCCGAGCACGACCGGATCGAGCACGTCGAGCTGCAGGTCGAGATGCAGCGGTCGTACATCGACTACGCGATGAGCGT
>JAOPXY010000060.1 GCA_025964895.1 Aeromicrobium sp. | reverse complement strand
CGGCCCCGGACGGACAGACGCCAAACCAGGGGGTTGAAGCGCGCCGCCATTCGGGCGCCGATGGTGCGGGCTCCCCATGCCGGTCTGCGGTAGACGCGCTCAGTCATGTCGGCTCCCTTGTCGACGTTCGCCGACGTCGGATTGGGCGGCTCGCGGCGGTGCCTGCAGGTTGCGCAGGTCCTCGAGCGTCATCGCGGGCCCGGGGAGCGGTGCATCGGGACGGTCGGCAGCCGGGCGCAGCGCGCTGATGACGAGTTCGAGGTGTCGATGGGCGAGCTGGTCGTTGAGCTCTCGGGTCAATCCGCCCGGGAGTGGTCGGGACACTCGCAAGATCATCATGCTGATGTCGCCGAAGGTCAGATCGGGCCGTAGAGTTCCGGCACGGTGGGCGGCGTCGATCAGACCTTGGACGAGGCGTGTGCTCCTGTCACGGGACCGCAGGATCTCGTCGTCGTCAAGTGGAACCTCTGCCAGGAGCACGGGGATGACGGCTGCAATGCGGGTATCCAGGGCGGCGCGCATATAGCGAACGAGCGCGGCGAGCGGATCAGGCTCCTCGTCGACGGCGCGGTGGGCTTCCTCCGTAGTGCGCTCGAGGGCTTCGACGACGACCGCACGCATGAGGGCCTGGCGATCGGGGAAGCGCCGATACAGCGTGGCGATGCCCGTGCCGGCCCGTCGGGCGATCTCCTCCAGCGGCGCACTCGGACCCTGTTCGACGAACACGTCGCGGGCAGCAGCAAGGATCCGGGCGCGGTTCAGGCGCGCATCGGCGCGCAACACCCCGGCCTCGCTGGCCAGCGTCGTCTGCTCGAACATCACGGCCCTCCGCTCTGTCGTCCCTCCCATGATAGCGGGATTCGAAGACATTATCTCCGGTTAGGGGCGATAACTGGTAGATGGTGCCCCCGGTTGTTCCGACGTGCTGGGGGCAGCTGCGCTCCTGGCTGTTCCTTAGCTTGAAGCAGCAGGCGGTCGGCGAGTCGAGCACCCCCAGGCAGGGCTGGACACGACAAAGGGCCGGAACCCCGAGGGCCGCCGTCAATACCCACGACAATGGTGGGGACCGGCATGAGGGCCTCCTGGTCGGGCTGTCATCTCACTCTGCTCAGGCTCGGGTCGCGCTCCTTGGGGCCGGTGTTTTTGGCTGCGAAAGCCCGGTGGCCGCAAATCACGGGACCTTTGGCCCTCGTTCGCCGGCGACGGGGGCGCATACTCAGCAGGCAGGACAACTCGACATCAGGAGATTTATGACGATCCGTGTGTTCCTGCTCGACGACCACGAGATGGTGCGAATGGGTCTTCGCAAGCTGCTCGAGAGTGCTGGCGACATCGAGGTTGTTGGTGAGGCAGGCACGGCGGCAGCCGCCATCGCCCGGATCCCCGCGTTGCGCCCTGACGTCGCGATCCTCGACGCCCGGCTCCCTGACGGGACCGGGATCGAGGTGTGCCGTCAGGTGCGGTCGAGCGACCCGTCGGTCAAGGCGATCATCCTGACGTCGTACGACGATGACGAGGCACTCTTCGCGGCGATCATGGCCGGGGCGGCCGGTTACATCCTCAAACAGGTCGCGAGCCAGGACCTGCTCGCTGCGGTGCGGCACGTGTCCACCGGCGGGTCATTGCTCGACCCGAAAGTCACCGAGCGGGTCATGCAGCGTCTCAGGGATGGCGGACCGGGGGAGCCCGAGGAGCTCAAGAGCCTCACCGCCCAGGAGCGACGCATCCTGGAGCTGGTCGCCGAGGGGCTGACCAACAAGCAGATCGGTGAGCGACTGTTCCTGGCGGAGAAGACGGTGAAGAACTACATGTCGAACGTCTTGGCCAAGCTCGGCTTGGCGAGCCGCACGCAGGCGGCAGTGTTCGCCACCCGCCTATTGGGCCCTGCGCGTTAGACCGGAACGGACCAGACGAGCCGGGTACCTCTGGAAGGTCCGCGGTTGAGCTCGAACGTTCCGGAGTGTGACTCGGCGCGTGACCTGAGGTTGTTCAGCCCGCTGAGGCGCGTGCCCTCCGTCAGGCCCACACCGTCGTCGTTCACTTCGACGGTGACGTGTCCCGCTGCGGCGGAGATCGTGACGTCGACCTTCCTGGCGTCGGCGTGCCGCACGACGTTGGCGAGTGCTTCGGTCACCACAGCCGTGATGTCATCGGTGAGCGCGGCATCGGCCATCAGGTCGACGGGGCCGAGAAACGTCACGCGAGGGCGTGGTGTGTCCGCGTGGTCGGACTCGAGGCGGTCGATGATCTCCAGCACTCGGGCACGCAGGCTGACCGAAGTGGTGTCCACGTCGCGGTGGAGCCCGAAGATGCTCTGCCGGATCTGCGCGATCGCGCCGTCGATCTCGCGGATCTGCTCGGTAACACTGCGAGCTGACTCATCAGAAAGCCCGGATGCTACGGCTTGAAGGCTGAGACCGGTCGCGAAAAGCCGCTGGATGACGTGATCGTGGAGATCCCGGGCGATCCGGCTGCGGTCCTCCAGAAGCGCCACCTTACGGCGGATCATGCGCGTCTCAGCGCGGTCGACCGCGACGCTGATGTGGCTCGCGAACGACTTTCCCATGTCAACGTCTCGGGGCGTGAAGTCATGGCGGTCGCGGAGACGGGCGATCGTGAGCAGCCCGGCTTGGGTGTCGCCGATCGAGAACGGGACCAGCATTGCATGACCCAGGAGCTCCTGACCCTCGAAGCCGAGCTCCAGCGTGTGTGCCCCTGCGATGAGCAGCGGCTCGCGGCTGAGGATCGGTGCGGCGAAGACGCTCCCGGCCACGGGGAAGGACGAGCCGACAAGCTCGGCCGCGCCGGTTCCGACGGCGCGGTCGACCACGATCTCGTCACCGGCTGGGGTGACGAGGCCGATGCAGACCAGGTCTGCGTCAGCGAGCTGGTTGACCTGGTCGAGCAGGAAGCCGAGGTGCTCGTCGTCCTCGTCGTTCATGAGGCGGCGGGCGGTCTCGGCCAGAGCAGACGCCCAGCGCTCCCGGTAGACCGACTCCTCGAACAGGCGGGCGTTCGCGATCGCGATGCCGGCAGTGGCTGCGATGGCTTGGGCGAGCTCCTCGTCGTCTGCGGAGAACTCGCCGTTGCGGCTGTTGGTCAGGTAGAGGTTGCCGTATACCGCGTCACGCACGCGGATCGGGACCCCGAGGAAGCTCGTCATCGGTGGATGGTGGACCGGGAACCCGCTCGACCGGGCGTCGTCGGCGAGGGTCGCGAGCCGGATGGGCTCCGGATCGGCGATGAGCGCTCCCAGGAGCCCCTTGCCCTCCGGGAGATGACCGATGCGTGCGATCGTTTCGTCGTCGATGCCGACGGTGATGAACTGGTCGAGGGTCTGGTCGTCCGCGATGACGCCCATCGCTCCATAGCGGGCTTCGATCAGCTCGGTGCCGATCTCCACGATCTTGCGCAGCACCGTCGCCAGGTCGAGATTGCTGGTCAAGTCGTTGTTGACGCGAATCAGGTCGCGGAGTCGTGACTGCGAGCGGACCATCTCGTCGGCACGCTCGACGAGGTGACTCAGCAGCGTCTCGAACTCGAGCTTGGGACCGGGTGATGACGCGCGTGGTGGGGCTTGGTGCGGCATGTCGCTCCTGGGCGAGCCTGGATTGTCTTCACAGTACGCGTCATCCTCACAATGCCAACATGTCGAGAAAGTGCGGGGACCTTTGTCCCCCCGGCAGAGGCCGTCAGACGGTGCCGCGCGAACTCTGGACGACTCATGGTGGAGGTATCCGTCGCACCCAGGAGAAACCATGACCGCATCGCCCCCGCCCGTCGTCCTCGCCGTCTCCGACAAGCAGCCGGCAGCGGTGCACTTCGCTGTCGCCGAGGCCGCGCGTCGCCGCACGTCACTTCGCGTCGTCCACTGCTACGAGCTGCCCGCTGCCGGGGCAGAGCTCTACCTCACTGGCGACCTCGTCGACTCCTTCCGGGCCGCTGGTGAGTCGGTGTTGGCGGAGACCCGCGCACTTGCCGACTCGCTCGGTGGCACATCAGCTGAGTATGTCCTCTCGAACGGGTCACCCCACGTGGTGCTTGTCGACGAGTCCAGGCACGCCTGCGAGCTGGTCCTTGGCGCGGACGACATCCCGTGGTTCGACCGCATGGTTGGGGGCGCGGTCGCCGGTCATGTCGCACGCACCGCGGAGTGCCCTGTCATCGTCGTCCCCGAGGCGCCCTTCCCGTACGCGCAGACCGGGGGTGTCGTCGTCACGATCGACGGGGACACCTCGGCGGCCGGCCCGTTGCGCTTCGGGTTCGAGCAGGCCGACGCGCGGTCTCAGACGCTCCACGTCCTCCATGCCGCCCCGGTTGCCACCACGAAGGACGACTTCGACAGCCACCGGGCGAACGTCGCCGAGATCATCGCCGGCTGGCAGGAGCAGTTCCCCAGGGTGCACATCCTCGTCAACACGACCACCGGTGACCCGGTCGAGTCGTGTATCGCCGCGACAGCAGGGTCGTCGTTGGTCGTGGTCGGTCGTCCGCACGGAAAGGCCACGCTAGCGCTCGCACGGCCGTTGGCGATGCAGGTCATCCGTGAGGCCCGGTGCCCCGTGGCGATCGTCCCTTCGGTCTGAGTCGGCGGTCCAGGTGCAGGACGACACCGCGCGCGCCGCCAGCCCACGGGTCGAGCTTCGACCACGACGTGGGCCGTCATGAAGGGTTCCGCTCGTTGAGGGTCGCGCGTCGGTGGAGCTCGGTGGTCATGGTGTGGATCGCGCGTGTCAAGTCGGTATTGGTCTGCAGCTCGAGCTCCTGCTGCACGAAGTCGTGGTCGGCCTTGGCGAGCTGGAACTCCGCCTGCCGGTTCTGACCGATCAGGACGAACGTCGACAAGAAGATCGCCTCGAGGGAGACGACGAGCGTCAACGTGGGCCACGGCGTGCCTTCGGCGAACACCATCCACGCCACGAAGAGAGCGGCGTGTATGTACACGAACATCATCGACCCGGCGAACGTGGTGACAGCGTCTGCGACGCGGAGCTGGAGGTTCTGGGCCCGCAGGTCTCGTACTGCCACGACGACGGGGTGCGTCTGGCGCATCGCCACGTCGTCAATGTGCGTCCCGGCAGTCATCTGATGTCTCCTCAGCGGTCGTTCAACCTCCTGACCCTCGTACGTGGGGCGGTCGACCGCTACCGCCATTGGTCCCTGGTGGCCGGGACGTGCGTTGCTTGACGAGGTGGCACGATCGGTGAGGTGGCAGGACGCGGGACGGTTCGCCGGCCCCGGAGGGACGTTGGGCCCTGAATAATCGGCCCGAGATGGCTGAGTGTGGGTCATCAGCACCTGACCTCATCGGAGTCACACCATGTCCACGACCACACGCACCGCGAGCCCAGTGCCGAGCAAGTCGGTCGAGCGCGTCAGACGCACGGCGGTCTTCGAGCGACGGGGCCTGGCCGAGGCGCAGACGCTGGCCGCCACCGCGCTCATGTTCGTCCAGATCTTCTACCTGCTCATGTGCCGGACGCTGAAGGAGCCCATCGGCTCGATCGGCCTCTTCTCGAACCGGTACATCTTCATCGGCACCGGTGCAGTCGCCGCGGCGGCCGGCTTCATGGTCGTGCCGGTCATCGTCCTTGAAAAAACGGTGCGCCGGCGCCCCGGTCATCGGCGGTGGCCGCGTGACGGCTGACGCGGAGGCCGGTCGCAGGGACCAGGTCGTCCTCGCGGACGGCAGGGACGCTGTCGTCAGGCCCATCGCTCCCGGGGACCGCCCTGAGCTGCAGGTGCTGTTCGACGAGACGAGCGCGGACAACCTCTACACGCGCTTCTTCGGACTCGGCACCGACACTGTGAGCAGGCACCTCGATCATCTCTTCTCAGGCGATCCGATGGTTGCTGCCTATCTCGTGACCACTGGCGACCGGTTGCTGGGTGTCGTCGACGTGGAGCGGCTCGACCACGCGTCGGCGGAGGTCGCTTTCCTCGTGGCCGACGACAGCCACGGCTGCGGGGTGGCGACGCTCCTGCTCGAACGTGCGGCCGCCGACGCCCGGACCCGTGGGATCGAGTGGTTCGTGGCAGACGTCCTGGCGGTCAACCACGAAATGCTCCAGGTATTCACCGATGTCGGCTTCGCCGTCGCGCTCCACGGGGACGGGAACGACGTGTCCATCCGCATGAGCACGGCACTCGACCGGGACGCGGGGGATGCGTCGAACCTGCGCGCAGCAGTCGCTCGCGCTCGACGGGACGACGCCGTCCCAGGCCACATCACCTAGCGGGATCGGCCGGGACCGCGGTCACATCGAGCCGGTGTCGAGGTACCGCTGGTGCCAGCTCAAAGCCTCGCCCAGCAGGTGGGGAGTGTGGCGCTGGTCAGGTCGCGTCGCCCAGGCGCGATCGCAGTAGTCGTGAAGCCGGTCGCGGAAGCGAGGATGAGCGCACCGGTCGATGACGACAGCCGACCGCGCCCGCGGGGACAGGCCCCGAAGGTCCGCGAGACCGTGCTCGGTGACGACGACCTGGACGTCGTGCTCGGTGTGGTCGACGTGACTGACCATTGGCACGATCGCCGAGATCGCGCCGGTCTTCGCGGTCGACGGGCTGAGGAAGAAGTTCAGGAAGGAGTTGCGGGCGAAGTCGCCGCTGCCCCCGATACCGTTCATGACGGCGCTGCCCATGACGTGGGTCGAGTTCACGTTGCCGTAGACGTCGGCCTCGATCATGCCGTTCATCGCGATGACGCCCAAACGCCGCACGAGCTCGGGATGGTTGGAGATCTCCTCGCTGCGCAGGATGATCTTGCCCTTGTAGGAATCGATGTTGTCCATGAAGTGGCGAGCGCCCCGATCAGACAGTCCGAACGAGGTGGCGGAGGCTGCTGCGAGGGTGCCGCTGTCCAGCAAGTCCAGCATGGCGTCCTGGATGACCTCGGTGAAAGCGGTCAGCCCGGTGAACTCGCTGTCGTCGAGCCCGGCGAGCACCGCGTTGGCGACATTGCCCACGCCTGACTGCAACGGGAGGAGACCAGCTGGCATGCGACCCGCGGCCACTTCGTGCCGCAGGAAGTCGAGCACGTGGTTGGCGATGGCCTCCGACGTGGTGTCCGGCTCGGTGAAGGCGGAGTTGCGGTCTGGGTGGTTCGTCTCGACGACAGCGACGACCTTGGCGGGATCGACTCGTAGGTAGGGCTCGCCGATCCGTTCCATCGGCTCGGTGAGCTGGATGGGTCGGCGATGAGGCGGCAACGCGGTCCCGTAGTAGATGTCGTGGAATCCCTCAAGGGCACGGGGCTGCCAGCTGTTGACCTCGAGAATGATCCGGTCTGCCTGGTCCAGCCAGGTCTTGTTGTTCCCGACCGAGGTGCTGGGGACGAGGAGGCCGTCGGGCATCGCGGCCGTGACCTCGACGACGGCGACGTCAAGCTTGCCGTAGAAACCGAACCACATGCGCTGCGCAGAGTGGCTGAGGTGCTCGTCCAGGTACGCGACCTCCCCGGAGTTGATGAGACGCCTCAGGGTGGGGTCGGAGTTGTAGGGGAGACGCGACGAGATGCCGCGTGCGCGCGCCAGCCGCCCGTCCGCGTCAGGGGCCGTGGACGCCCCGGTCCAGAGGCTGACTCGAAAATCCTCGCCGCGTCCGTGTGCCGCCTCCATGCGCAGCGCCAGTGCCTCAGGCACGGCCTTCGGGTAGCCGGCCCCGGTGAACCCGCTGAACCCGACGTTGTCACCAGGCCGGATGAAGGCGGACGCGGCGTCGGGGGTGACGATCTTGGAGCGCAGAAGGGGGCAGGAGACGCGAGTCATGGCAGCTTTCAGGTGAGGGAGGCGACTGCCCTCACGACAGCCGCAAGAAGGCCGTCCGGGTCTCGGATCCAGAGCCGACCTCCCACGATGGTCTCACCGACTTCTCTGGAGGTGAGGCATCGGCTGTCAAGCGGCGCCGTCAGCATAGGGAATCCGCCGCGAGAGAAGGAGTCACGATCGCTGGATGCAGGGACCTTGGGCCTACAGCAAGCCGACTGGCGACCCTGCCCGTCCTCGGACGACAGGCAGATGGTGAAAGCAGACCCCACGACCTGACCTGAAGGAGCACCTCATGAGCACGACAGTCGCCTCCCACCACACCCACTCCACCAGCACCACCGCCCGGCGTGCGCTCGAACACGTGACGCCGCTCGGCGCAGTCCTGGGCGTCGCCCGCCTTGCCATGGGATGGATCTTCATCTGGCCGTTCCTGGACAAGACCTTCGGCCTTGGACACGAGACCGCATCGGCCGACGCTTGGATCAACGGAGGCAGTCCTACTGCCGGCTTCCTCGGCAATGCGACCAGCGGTCCGTTCTCAAGCATGTACGAGAGCTTTGCCGGGCAGGCGTGGGCCGACTGGCTCTTCATGCTCGGTCTCCTTGGTATTGGATCGGCCCTCATCCTTGGCGTCGCAGGCCGCCTAGCCGCTGCCGCTGGGGTGACGCTTCTCGTCCTGATGTGGTCGGCGGTCCTCCCGCCGGCCAACAATCCCTTCCTGGACGAGCACCTCGTCTACGCGCTTCTTCTGGTCGTCCTGGCCTTGACCAACGCGGGGGAGACCTTCGGACTTGCACGTGCCTGGGCCAAGCTCAGCGTCGTCCGTCGCTACTCCGTCCTCCGCTGATCACCACCCGACCGCCCAGACCAACTCACGAGAGGAAACCCGATCATGCAGGAGCAAGCCGTCGTCGTCGGCCTGACCGACGAGCAGAGCCCGAATGTCATCCGCTTCGCCCTGGACGAGGCCTACAGGCGGAGGACGTCGCTCCGCATCGTCCATGTGGTGGCACACACCGGCGGGGCAGACGAAATGATCCACCAGCCGGATGGACACGCCCTCAAGCAGCTGGAGCACGTACCGGTCGAGCGCGTGACCTTGTTCGGCGAAGCGACCGAGGTTCTCCTGGCTGAGTGCGACAGAGCTTCGTGCCTGGTGCTCGGAGCCGACGATCCAGGTCGGGCACCGACCCGTCGGTCGGAGGTCGCGCAGCAGGTCGCTCTGCACGCGACCATCCCGGTGATCGTGGTCCCGCTCACAGCCATTCCTCGCGGGCCGGCCCCTCTTGTGCTGCTGGCGGTGGACCACGCTCACACCGCCGCGGGGCAAATCGCCTATGCGATCGAAGCCGCGGAGGAACGCGGCACCGGCCTGGACGTCGTCGCCGGCGCTGGGGTGACCAGCGACTACCCCGGCAGGATGGCCGACACCCTTCGACTCGAGGACGTGATCGACCCGTGGCGACAGGCGCACCCCAACCTGCCCATCCGCGTGCTGGTCGAAGGCGGCCATCCCGTCGACTCGTGCTTGGAAGCAGCAACCCACGCATGCTTGATCGTCGTCGGTCGGCCCGAGTCCAAGCACCCGAGGATCGGCTCTCGTTCGGTTGCCGCGAGCATCCTTCGCCGCGCCGAAGTCCCCGTCGCGGTCGTTCCCCACTCCTACGAGCCGAGCGACGCCGCCGCGCTTGCTCCATTGTGAGGTCGGCCAGCCACCCCCGGCCGGTTGTGTCCTCATCGCCGGCTTCCGGGCCGTGCCTAGTCTGGGGGCGTGCCCGACCCCACCGAGATCGATGAGCGAATTGACCGCGCGAGCGCGCGACCGTTCGGGCGCCGGTTCCACCTACGCGGGCGCGAGCGGGCCACGGCTGAGCTGCGCGGTCCTCAGACGATGCGGGCTCACGCCGCGGAGATCATCGCGGAGCGGCTGGCGTCGGCGGAGCCGCGCAACGACGGCCGGCAGACCCCCTACCGCAACCACCCGGTCTTCGTGGCGCAGCACGCCACCGCGACCTGCTGCCGCAGTTGCCTGGAGACGTGGCACGGCATCGCGAAGGGGCACCAGCTCGACCGCGGCGAGCGGTCCTACGTGGTCGAGGTGATCGGGCGCTGGATCGACCGCGAGCTGGCGACCTCTATCGAACGTAGGGCCCCCAGAAACGTCACCTCACGCCGATCGTGAAGGTGGCGCGCGTCGTTCCTGGCCTCAGCGATCAAGCGCCCCGCGGCATCATCCGGGCGCCGAGGCGAACGCTCGCCCGCAGCAACGCGCGACGGCTGAGCACGGCCCGCGAGGGGTGTCCGCAACCTTCTGCCGCATCCCAGGTCTCACCATTGATCGCCCCCGCCGAGCCGTCCCGGCGACCCGACACGTGTCTGGATCTCCGAAGGTTCGCGCGCCCGGCAGGCGGCGGAATGACGCCCGTCGTCGCATGGCTTCGCGAGCTGACGAGTGTGGTCGCCGGCGGGCCCTTGGTGGACTTGCGGATCCCACGGACACGGGATGCCGCGGACCGGCGCGACGTGCGAACGTGGCGGTCTCGTGACCCCGCACCCCGAGAGCAACGGAGCGTCCTTGATGTCGACCCAGGCCATCCCGACGGTCCGCTTGCCCTCGGGGGAGGCCATTCCGGTTCGCCATCACCGACGTACGACTGCAGAGAAGAGAGGTTGACGCTTTGACTATGGCGCCGTCCGTCAAGCTCACACCACCGCCCGTTCCGTCGGCGTGAGGGCAGGAACGTACGGAGCGGCTCGGTGATCCCGGTGCTCGCCGCTCGGTCGCACCGGCTACCGTCTGCGATGGCCATTCACCACAGCGAGAGGTATCCCCATCCATGAAGAACGTGTTCACCGCCGGCGGTCACGACAGCCTGTCAACGGCCCTGGTGGGCGCAGCCGTCGCGCTGGTCGTGATCGGGGTCGCGGTCGCCCTCCACCTGTTCATGAAGGACCGCTCACGGGCGGCGGCAGCGGTGCTGCTCGTTGCATTCGCCGCAGCGGTGGTGTCGTTCGCGTGCTCGACCGACGCGGTGCTAGTCGACTCCGACGAGCGGGTCGATGCCTTCGTCAGCGAGGTCAAGGCCACGTACGGTCTGCCGCTGACGCACTCGGACGGCGAGACGGCCTACGCCGCCTACCGTTCGGGCGAGGGGACGTTCGATGTCGACGTCCAGGGCAAGGAGTACGTGCTGAGGGTCGCGGACAAGGGCGACGCCCTGGTGCTGCTCGTCCTCGGCGGCGAACCGACCAGCTGACGCGGCCGTTCGCGGGTCGGTCCGAGCCTGGCACGGCTCGCGCCGCTAGGGTCGAGGCGGTGCCACACGGCGCTGGCGCAGACCAACCACAGGAGATCCCAGTGAACAAGAACGAGCTCGTCGCACACATCGTCACCAAGACCGCCACGTCCAAGGCCGATGCCGCTGCTGCGCTTGACGCGGTCCTGGACGGCATCACCGCCGAGCTCGCCGCCGGCAACCAGGTCGTCCTGGCCGGCTTCGGGACGTTCGAGACCCGTGAGCGCGCCGCCCGTACCGGACGCAACCCGCAGACCGGCGAGTCGATCGACATCGCCGCGTCCACGTCGGCCGCGTTCAAGCCCGCCGCAGCGCTCAAGCGCGCCGTCGCCGGCAGCTGACGCCACGAAGGATGATGCATCGTGACCGTATACCGGTCACGATGCATCATCCTTCGTCGATCACGCCCCGGCCGGCCTGTCTGGGCGGGGTCCTTCTGGGGTACCGTCAAGAATGCCTCCCGGCCGAGGTGCGGATGAGCGGGGAAGAGGCAGCCATGGTGGGCGAAACGCACCAGCGTCTGATCAGCCAGCTGGCGTCCGTCCTGTCGACCTTGCGCGACGTGGACTCCCTCCCCGAGAGATTGTGCGAGGCGGGGCGGCAGATGCTGGCGGCCGACGGTGCCGCCATCACGCTGTCGACGCCCGCGGGCGTGCGCGTCCCTATCTGCGCGACGGACGGGATCTCTGCTCGGCTGCAGGACCTGGAGGACGTCGTCGACCAAGGCCCGACGGTCGATGCCGTGCAGACCGGGACGATGCTGATCGAACGCTTTGGCGAGGGCGGCGAGGAGCGGTGGCCCATGATGTCGGAGCACGGCGCCAGGCTCGGCTTCACCGGCACCTTGATCGCGGTGCCGCTCGTGGTCGACCAGCGGGTGATCGGCGCACTGTCCGCGCATCGCCAGCCGCCCGAACGCACCGGCGATCGCGACATCGGCGCCTTCCTGGGCGTGGCGCTGGCCACCGCGTTGCTGCAGGAGCCCAGCTTGTCGCTGGAGGGGGTCACGGCATCGGGCGACTGGCCGTCGCGGGCACAGCTGCACCAGGCCACCGGCATGATCGTGGCGCAGGTGGGGGTGCACCCGCATGATGCGCTGGCGCTGCTCAAAGGGCAGGCCTTTGCGCAGGGCACGACGCTTCCCGACATCGCCGAACAGATCATCCAGCGACGCATCAACTTCCGCGACTTCACGATCGAGGGTGACTGACCATGGACGCATCCATTGCCGCACACGCACTGGCGCGAGCCTCCGCCACGCTGATCGCCGGCAATGACGTTCCCGGCACCCTGGCGGCCCTCCTGAACGGCTGCCTCGAGGCGCTCGACGTCGACGCCGCAGGCATCCTCGTCGAGACGAACGGGCGACTCGAGCTGCTGTCCGCCTCCAGCCATGCCGCGGTCGAGCTGGAGCTACACCAGGCGCAGCTCGACGAGGGCCCGTGCGTGGACGCGCACGCGTCCGGCGGGGCGGTCGCCGTGACTGGTTCGGCTGATCTGACGGCGAGGTGGCCGACCTTCGGCGCCTCGATGATCGACCGGGGCTTCCAGTCCGTGCACGCATCGCCCATGCGGTGGCAGGGGTCCACGCTCGGCGCGATGGGCCTGTTCCGCCGGTCCGCCACGCCGTTCACGGCCGACGACGACACGTTCTCGCAAGCCTTCTCCGACATCGCCGCGAGTCTGATCGTCAGCGCCGAGGAGCTCACGACCGCCGAGCTCAGGAAGCGTCTGGAGCAGGCCCTCGAGGCGCGCATCGTGATCGAGCAGGCCAAGGGCGTGCTCGCCGAACAGCACGGTCTCGACATGGACGACGCGTACGACCAGCTCGTGAAGACCGCCCACGAGGCTCGCGACCGGTTGGTCGACACGGCCGCCCGCGTCGTGCGCGAGGCCGGCCCCCGCTGACGCTACGTGAGAAGCTTGCGCAGCTCGTGGCGCTGGGCGACGATCTCGCGGGCGACGTCGATCAGCTTGCGGTTGCCGTCCATCGACAGCCTGCGGAGGTAGGCGAACGCATCCTGCGCGTCGATGTCGTACACCGCCATCAGGACGCCCTGGGCGTGACCGATCGTGGTGCGGGTCTCCAGAGCCGTCTGCAGGTCGTCGACCGCCTGGGTGGTGGCGATGGCGACCGACGCGGGGCGGCGAGGAACTCCATGACCTCGACATCATCGGCGGTGAAGGCGTCCGGGGCGTTCGAGTAGGAGTTCAACGACCCGTAGCGCCGGCCACGCGTCTCGAGCCTCACGCTCACGACGCTGTGGTACCCGAGCGCCGCGACGCGAGGTCCCCAGGTCGGCCACCGGGGATCTGTGCTGGCATCGCTTGTGACGTAGGTCGACGTGCCATCCCGCACGGCGTCGATGCAGGGGCCCTCACCGAGTTCGCCCTGCAGGGCGTGGGCCTTGACGATGCGATCCGACGTCGCGGCCGGCGTCTCGACCTCTCCACGTGCCTTGACCAGCAGGATGCCTGAGTCGTCGGAGTCGATGGCGAGGCGCGCGTAGTGCGCGATCCGGTCGACGACCTCAGGTGGGGAACGAAGGGTCTCGACCTCCAGGGCCATGTTCGCCAGCATCTGCCGAATGTCCATCACACGCCTCTCCCGCAGGCCCACAGCCGCGGGGAGCGTCCGCCTCGGTGTCACACCATCGGGCTGGCCACTCCAGCGCGACTCGTCTGCCGGCCGTGTACCCCCGAGGCGCTCGCTCATGCGTGGGTGACGGACGTCACTGGGCAACCACGCGTAGGGACGCGAGCGATGTGTCGGCGGCCCCCTCGGCCATGGCGCCGACGGCTCCTACATTGGGACGCATGACGCGTCCGGGCTCGACGAGCCAGCACTTCGACAGCGAGCACTCCGACAGCCAGCACTGGGACCTCGTCATCGTCGGCGCGGGCCCGGCCGGCAGCGCGGCGGCCCTCGGCGCGCTGACCGCGGCGCCCGACCTGCGCGTGCTGCTGCTGGATCGATCGGACTTCCCGCGCGACAAGACCTGCGGCGACGGCATCGCCACCCACGTGCTCGACGAGCTGGCCCGCATCGGGGTGCGGGGCACCGAGGACGGCTGGCCGCCCGTGCGCCGCCTCGAGCTCGGCCTGGGCGGCACGAGCGTCGCGTCCGACCGGCGCGTCCTGGGCTGGGTCATCCCGCGGGCCGTGTTCGACGCCCGCCTGGTCGACCGTGCCGTCGCGGCGGGTGCGGTGCTGCGTCGCCACCGGGTCGTCGACGTCGAGCCGTCGGGCGATGTCGTGCGGGTCGATGACGTGGCCTCGGCCGCCGTCGTCGTCGGGGCGGACGGCCCCTACTCGGTCACCCGCGTCGCCGCGGGCCTGCCGCCCACGAGGCGCCGCGCCCTGGCCCTGCGCGGGTACGTCCCGACGCCGACCCGCTGGGAGGGCGCACAGGTGATCCGGTTCGGTGAACGCCGCCGGCCGTCCTACGCCTGGGCGTTCGACCGCGGCGACGGTCTGTGCAACGTCGGCTACGGCGAGGTGCTCGGCGCGGAGCCCGAGCCGCCGACGCGGTCCCTCCTGCTCGACGAGCTCGAGCACCTGCTGCCCGGGGCGACCGACGGTGGCGAGAGCTGGAAGGCCCATCAGCTGCCGCTCTCGGGGTGGCGGTGGGACCAGCCCGACGGCACCGTCCTGCTGGCCGGCGACGCGTCAGGGCTCGTGAACCCGATGACGGGGGAAGGCATCTTCTATGCCGTGGCGACGGGCATCCGGGCGGGCAGGGCGGCAGCGTCGGCGATCCGCGCGGGTGACCCGGGCTCGGCCGGCGGCGCCTACCGGGGCAGCGTCCGGCGGCTCCTGGCGGGGCACCTGCGCCACACCAGCATCGCGGCCCGCCTCGCCGGCGTTCCGACCGTCGTGCACGCGGGCATCCGGGCCGCATCGCGGGACGACCGGGTGCTCGGCGACCTCGTCGAGCTCGGCCTCGGCCGCGGGCGGATCACGCCCCAGCTGGCGGGCGGTCTGCTGATCGGCCTGGTGCTGCCCGCTCGCCGTGGGTGACCCCGATGTCGCCGTGCTCACCGACGAGCGGTGAGAGGTTTTCTGATTTTCCCTGCAAGCGCAGTCACCAGGCGTCTGCTTCACTCGTAGGAAGTCTGGTCGAAGGGGACTCGGGAAACTCATGGAGACGCTGGGCGCGCTGCGCGCCGTGCTGCACTCACGGGCGGTGCTCGTGCTGGGGGTGGTGGTTGCGATCGCCGTCCCGGCCGTCACGCTCCCCGGACTCCCATCGGTGGCGGTGTGGCCAGTGGTGCTGGGCCTCGTCCCGTGGGTCGTCGGCAAGTACGTCCTGTGCCCCCTGCGCTGGCGGGTGCTGACGAATGCCGGTCTGGGGCGTTGGTGGCACACGCGTGCCTACGCCGAGTCCGAGCTGCTCGGGCTGCTGACGCCCGGCCATGTGGGTGCAGACCTGTGGCGGATGCGCCGGCTCACCCATGCGGGTCTCGTGCGGGGCGACGCCCTGGCGAGCGTCGCGGTCGACCGGCTCGTCGGCGCCCTCGGCCTGACCGTCTTCGTCGCGTTCGCCGGGTCGACGCTCCCGGTGCGGATGCTGCTGACGGCGCTGGGCCTCGGGGCGGCCGGGCTGGTCGTCGTGGTGCTCGTCCGGCGATTCCGGCCACACCTGCTGCCGACCGGCCCCCTGCCGCCACCGCGCCGGCTGCTGCAGGCACTGGTCCTGTCGATGGGGTACCAGTCGACGATCGCCTTGCTGCTCCTCGGGACGCTCGGCGCGACGGGCCACACCCTCTCGCCGCTGGAGCTGCTCGGCGCGTTCGGTGCCAGCCAGGTCGCCGGAGCGGTGCCGGGTCCGAACGGCGCGAGCCCGCGGGACGGCGCCCTCGTGGTCGCGCTCGTCGCCCTCGGCATCCCGTGGACGGCCGCTGCCGCCGCAGTGACCCTCAAGGCGGCACTGGCGTGGCTGCCGGCCCTGGCGCTCGGCGGCGTCAGCCTGATCGTCACGCGCCGTCTGCTGCGTCGGACCGCGACGCCGGTCCCGCTCGTCGCCTGATCACGGCCACCACGCACAAAGGGGACCTTGTGCCCGGTTCGGGCACGGACTTCCGGTCGAGAATGGGCCGTGGACGGAGGTGCGTGGACCATGGTCGGCCAGTGGCGCGGGATCCTCAGGCAGGCGCTCATCGTCATCGGTGCCGTCGTGGCCTACTTCGGCGTCCGGGGGCTTACCGAGGGTTCGGCCGAGGTCGCCGTCCGGCACGCATGGGTCGTCGTCCAGTGGGAGAAGGACCTGGGCCTCTACGTCGAGAAGGACATGGCCAAGCCCTTCGAAGCGTCCTCGGTGCTGGCCACGGCGGCCAACTGGGTCTACATCTGGGGACACTGGCCGGCCATCGCCGCCACGATGCTGTGGACGTGCGTGCGGCACCGGGCGAGCTTCCTGCGGCTGCGTGACGCCATGATCGTGTCAGGCGCGCTCGGCATGACGATCTTCGTCACGTACCCCGTGGCCCCGCCGCGACTCGCGGGGCTCAGGTTCGTCGACACCGTGACCGAGCGCTCGTCGGCCTACCGCGTCCTGCAGCCGCCGTCGTTCGTGAACCAGTACGCGGCGATGCCGAGCCTTCACGCGGGATGGGACCTGCTCGTCGGCATCGCCCTGGTGACCGCGGCCTCGTCGCTGCTGCTCCGGGTCGTCGGTCTCGTCATGCCGGCGCTGATGGCGGTCGCGGTCGTCGTCACGGCCAACCACTTCGTCCTGGACGTGATCGTCGGCGTCGGCCTCGCGCTAGCCGGGCACCTCGCCGCTCTCGTCCTCGAGCGCCGGCGCAGGGCGGTCCGGCCCGCGGACGACGTGCGGGTGAGGAGCCGGACCGGGTGAGCGTCATCGCGATCGCCCATCGCGCCGGCAACTCCCTCGCGGGGCTGCACGCGGCCAACGCCCTGGGCGTCGACGTCATCGAGTGCGACGTCCACCATCACCGCGGACGGCTCGAGGTGCGCCACCTCAAGACCGCCGGCCCGTTGCCGTTCCTGTGGGACCGGTGGGAGCTGGTACCGGCCTCGGCGCCGCGGCTCGGCCTGCAGGAGCTGCTCGCGGCCGACCGGCACGGCACCACGTTCATGCTCGACCTCAAGGGCCGCGGCACCGAGGTCGGCGCCGCGGTCGCGCGGCTGTTCCACGACGGTGGCCACCGTCGCCCCGTCGTCGTGTGCGGTCGCTCGTGGGCGGACGTCGAGGCGCTCGCTGCACTCGACCACGTCAGGCCCGTGCTCTCCGCGCGGCGACCTCGCGAGCTCGCGGCCCTGGGGGACCGGTTGGCCCGTGGCGCCTTCCACGGGGTGTCGGTGCACCGCTCGCTCCTCGACGCCGCGGTCGTCGAACGGCTGCGCCGGCACGTGGACGTCGTGATGACCTGGCCGGTCAACGACGTGGCGTCGCTGGACGGCCTGACCCGGATCGGCGTCAACGGCATCATCAGCGACGAACCCGGCGTGCTCGCCGAGATCCTGCGCCGCCGTGGCTGAGCCTGTGGACAACCGTTTGGACGGGGAATGTGGTGTCGGGACTGGCTTCTAGCGTGGGGTCATGGCTGGTAGTGATGGTGTCGGGGTCGATCGGGAGGTGATCGATCGGATCGTGGGGCGTCGGCAGGCGTTGGCGTCGGTGGAGGCTGCTGAGGCTGAGGATCTGTTGGGGTATGTGGATCGGGCTCGGGTGGCTGGTGAGCGGGTCAGTCAGGGGCAGGGCAGGCGTCGGGTTGATGCGGCGGTGCATGAGTTGTCGTTGGCGATGGTGTTGCCGGTGGCGACGATTGAGCGGCGGGTCGCGCGGGCGCGGCGGTTGCGGTCGGGGATGCCGTTGGTGTGGCGGGCGTGGCACGACGGCCGGATCAGCACGACGCAGGTGGTCGCGGTCGATCGTGCCGGGTGCCGGCTGACGCGGGCTGGGTCGATCGCCGCGCTGGATCGGGTCGCGGTCGATGAGCTCGCCTCGCGGACGCCGGGTCAGGGGGCCCGGTGGTTGGAGCGATGGGTCGAGCGCACCGAGGCCGGCGCAGCACGCGAACGGCACGAGCGTGCGCACGCGGATCGGGCGGTGGGGTTGCGGCCGTTGGGGGATGGGATGACCCGCCGAGCTTGTCAAGATTTCTGTGTAAGTAGCTGGTTCCCCTTTGGTTGATTTCTTCGGTCAGAGGTGGGGGTTGATGCGGTCGGGATAGACGATCGCGAGCTGGGCCAGTGCCTGCTTCCAGTTCGTGACGATCTGGCCCTCGACGAGTAGTCCGGGCGCTTTGCGCTCGGCCGAAGGCCGGCCTTTCTCTTTGGCGCGTTGCCTTGCTCGTTTGTCTTCGATGTTGCAGATCGCAAGCCAGAGCAGCTTGATCACCGCGTCGTCGTTGGGGAAGTGGCCGCGGTTCTTGATGATCTTGCGGAGCTGATAGTTCAGCGACTCGATCGAGTTCGTGGTGTAGATGACCCGCCGCAGCTCCGGCGGGAAGCCCAGGAAGGGGATGAATCGCTCCCAAGCGGCGTCCCAGGTCGCCACGGCGTGCGGGTATTTGGTGCCCCAGGGGCCGTCGCGGAAGCCCTCGAACTCATCCCTGGCGGTCTTGGCGTTGGCGGCGGTGTAGATCGGCTTCAACGCGGCGGCGACCTTCTTGCGGTCGCTGTAGGCCACGAATCGCATCGAGGCGCGGATCAGGTGAACGACGCAGGTCTGGACCGTCGCGGCAGCCCAGGTCGCTTCGATCGCCTCGGGCAGCCCGGTGAGGCCGTCGCAGCACACGATCAGCACGTCCTTGATGCCGCGGTTGGCGAGATCTGCGCAGACCGACGCCCAGAACTTCGCGCCCTCGGACGTCTGGAGCCAGATCCCTAGAACGTGCTTGACGCCGTCCATGTCGACGCCCACCGCGATGTGGGCGGCCTTGTTGACCACGTGGCCGCCGTCGCGGACCTTCACGACGATCGCGTCAAGGTAGATCACCGGATAGAGAGAATCCAGCGGCCGTTCCTGCCATTTAATGACCTCGTCGGCGACTTGGTCGGTGATGTTGGAAATCGTCTCCGGCGACAGCTCGGTGCCGATCGTGGTCGCGAGATGGTGCTCGATGTCGCGCACCGTCATCCCGCCGGCATAGAGGCTGATGATCATGTCATCGAGCCCGCCGAGACGACGGGAGCCCTTCGGGACCAGGACCGGCACGAACGACCCCTGACGATCCCGTGGGATCGACAACTCGACGTCACCGACTTGGGAGGACACCGTTTTCGGTGTCGTTCCGTTGCGTGAGTTCGGGAACTCAGACGCGGCCGGGTCGCCCTTCTCGTAGCCGACATGATCGGTCAGCTCGGCCTGAAGTCCCCGCTCGAGCGTGGCCCGAATCAGTTCGGGGATGAACCCGCCGTCACCGGTCAGCTCGATCTCGCCGGCATCGATCTTCGCGAACAGGCCGTCCAACGCGCCCGACGCGGCGAGCTCGGCCGCGGCTTTCGATCCAGGCAGATCAGCGCGCTCCGCGCGCCGCGCAGCAGCATCCTTCTTGTAGTTCTTCTCAGTCACAACAGCCATGATGATCCCTTCGTCAGGACCCGCTACTTACACAGACCATCTGACACGCCCCAGGATCGATGACAACACATCATCCAAACCCTGCAAACGGCGTTCGGCGCCGGTCCTTTCATTGTCTTCCCCGTGGGGTGCGGACACCGAGTCGAGGACGGCTTTGAACTTCGCCCCCACGACCGGTCCGAGGAAACCGCTGACGCTGGAGCCGCCGCACAAGGGGCGTAGCCGCGGCGGAACAGCCTTCCAATAACGCGGTGATGGCGATGTCTTCCTTCTCCTGACCCTTCAGGTAACGCTTTTCGAGGTCGTCGGGGAACATCGCCTCCCGCAGCGACCGCATCTTGTCGAACAGCTCGGCCGGGGTTTGGTTCTGCGCGACGATCAGAAATGCCTCTTCGTACTGGCTCATGATCTCCGGGCCCAGATGCTTCAGGCCGTAGGTGAATGCTTTGACGTGATCGGCCCTGATCGATCCCTCAGCCGAGGCGGCACCGACCAACGGCAGCGCGGTGCAGGTGGCCGCGGCGCGGACCAACACTTGGGCGTCGGCGGCGGTCATCCGCAGCTCGTTACGCACCCAAGTGTTCAACGTCGACGCACCATCGACCTCAAAGGCCTTCGTGGCCTCGATCTCGGCCAACGCGTCGGCCTTCGCCGCATCCAGTGCGTCCTGCGCTGTCTGGAGCACCCGCACCCGATCACGAGCATCACCACACGACAACGCGCGTGCGGCGGTGCGCATCGCGTCGATCGTCGGGGCCGGGTTCATACCAGACAGCCTATCCGAACAGGCGTTCGAACACAACAGATATTCGCTGCAATAACAACTATTATCTCGCACTGACCGATGTCTGAGCCGAGTGGCACGATGGACCCGACCCATGCGCCACCACCACCGTCCAAGCCCACGCGCAGCGCGCACACCCGCAACGACCTACGCGTCGATCATGTCCGCATCGATCTCGTAGGCACCCTGCACGATGAACTCCTTGCGCGGCGGCACCTCGTTGCCCATCAACAGCTCGAAGACCTCTTCGGCCTCCTGCCCGTCGTCGACCGTGAGCCGGCGCAGCGTGCGGTGCCGCGGGTCCATCGTGGTCTCCGCCAACTGGGAGGCGTCCATCTCACCGAGGCCCTTGTAGCGCTGGATGGGGTCCTTCCACTTGACGCCCTTGCGCTTCAGCTCCGCGAGCGTCCGCTGCAGCTCGGGGTCGGAGTACGTGTAGACGTACTTGTCCTGCCCCTTCTTGGGATTGGTCAGCTCGATGCGGTGCAGCGGCGGGACGGCGGTGTACACGCGTCCGGCATCGACCAGATCGCGCATGTAGCGGAAGAACAACGTCGCGAGCAGGCAGCGGATGTGAGCGCCGTCGGAGTCGGCGTCGGCCATGAAGATGATGCGCCCGTACCGCGCGGCATCGACGTCGAAGGTGCGTCCCGAGCCGGCGCCGACCACCTGGATGATCGACGAGCACTCGGCGTTCTTGAGCATGTCGCCGATGCTGGCCTTCTGGACGTTCAGGATCTTGCCGCGGATCGGCAGCAGTGCCTGGAACTCCGAGTTGCGGGCCAGCTTGGCCGTGCCGAGCGCGGAGTCCCCCTCCACGATGAACAGCTCGGTGCGGTCGTTG
>JAOPXY010000143.1 GCA_025964895.1 Aeromicrobium sp. | reverse complement strand
GCCCCTGCTCGCCCAACGTGTCGCGCAGGTGCTGGTACAGGGCCGTCACGCCGTCGTCGTTGAACGTCGCGGCGGACGTGCCGAAGATCGGCATGTCCGCAGGGGTCTTGCCGAAGGCCTCGCGGTTGCGAACCATCTGGCGGCCCACGTCGCGCAGCGCGTCCTTCGCGCCGCGGCGCTCGAACTTGTTGATCGCGACGGTGTCGGCGAAGTCGAGCATGTCGATCTTCTCCAGCTGCGACGCGGCGCCGAACTCCGGCGTCATGACGTACATCGAGGAGTCGACGTAGGGCACGATCGCGGCGTCGCCCTGGCCGATGCCGGGGGTCTCGACGATCACGAGATCGAAACCGGCCGCCTTGACGACGTCGATGACGTCGGCCAGCGACTCGGGCAGCTCGTGCGAGCCACGGGTCGCCAGCGAGCGGAAGTAGGCACGTTCGCCGTCGAGGGAGTTCATGCGGATGCGGTCACCGAGCAGCGCACCGCCGCCGCGGCGCCGCGTCGGGTCGACCGCGATGACCGCGATGCGCAGCTTGTCCTGCTGGTCGACCCGGAAGCGGCGGAGGAGCTCGTCGGTCAGGGACGACTTGCCCGAGCCGCCGGTGCCCGTGATGCCGAGGACGGGGGAGGTGTGGGAGCCGGCGGCCGCGCGGATGCGGGCGAGCTGGTCGTCGCCGAGCGCGCCCTGCTCCGCGTACGTGATGGCGCGGGCGATCGCGGCGCGGTCGCCCGCGACGACGGCGTCGGTGTCGAGCTCGCCGACGGACTTGAGGTCGTAGTCGCAGTCCTTGACGACGGAGTTGATCATGCCGACGAGGCCGAGGCGCTGGCCGTCCTCGGGGGAGAAGATCGTGACGCCGCTCGTGCGGAGGCGGGCGATCTCCTCCGGCACGATGACGCCGCCGCCGCCGCCGACGACGTGGATGTGTCCGGCGCCCTGCTCGCGCAGCGACTCCACGAGGTACTCGAAGTACTCGACGTGGCCACCCTGGTACGACGACACCGCGATGCCCTGCACGTCCTCCTCGATCGCGGCGTCGACGACCTCCTTGACCGAGCGGTTGTGCCCGAGGTGGATCACCTCGGCGCCCTGCGACTGGAAGATGCGCCGCATGATGTTGATCGAGGCGTCGTGCCCGTCGAACAGGGCCGAGGCGGTCACGAACCTGACCGGGTTGGCGGGGACGTGCAGATCGTGGGTGCTCATGGGTCCTCTGTCCTGACGGCGTACACAATGCTTGGACCTAAAATAGTCGCACGTCCAACTAAATGCCAGCCGGTGTCCTCCGGTCCCCTACGATGGGCGCATGTCCGACGGTCCCCGGCTCGACTTCGACCCCATCGAGCGTGCGGGCGAGATCTGGTCCAGGCACATCGGCGACCCGACCTCGATGCGGCTGGCGACGTCGATCATGCGCGTGCAGCAGCTCATCAGCTCAGAGCTCGACGCGGTGCTGAAGCCGCTCGGCATCACGTTCGCACGCTACGAGGTGCTGCAGCTGCTGTCGTTCAGCGCGACGGGACGGCTGCCGCTCAGCAAGATCGGTGAGCGGCTCATGGTGCACCCGACGTCCGTCACCAACGCGATGGACCGGCTCCAGTCGCAGGGGCTCGTGCGCCGCGTCGCCGACGAGACCGACCGCCGCCGCACGTTCGCCGAGCTGACCGACGAGGGTGAGCGCGTCCTGAAGGAGGCGACCGCGGCCATCACCGCGATCGACTTCGCGGTGCCGGGGCTCAGCGCCGAGCAGCAGGACCAGACGTACGAGCTGCTGCGCCACCTGCGCGCCTCGGCCGGCGACTTCCGCCGCTGACGGGCCCCGCGAACGACAGCGCCCCCGTCCGGTCCGGACGGGGGCGGTGCACGTGGTCGACCGGACTAGATCTTGCCGGTCTTGACCGTCTGGAAGCCCTGCTGCGTCGACGTGCGCGGCACGTAGAGGCGGTAGCGGTACTTCTTCTTGATCGAGGTCTTGTAGGTTCCGTTGCCGGACGACTTCAGCTTGATCGTCTTCTTCGTCTTCCACTTGCCGTTCTTGAGCTGCTGGAGCTTGACCCGCTTGACTGACTGGTACTTGCCGGTCGTGGGGTTGACGATCTTGACGCCGTACGCGCGGAACGTGATCTTGCTGTTCACGCGACGGATCTTGAGCGGGAAGGTCGCCTTGGAGCGAACCTCCTTGCGGGCGTAGAACACGTTGCTGACGTTGCCGTCGACCGTGCCGTCCGAGAAGTACGTCGGGCCGACCCGCACCTTGCCCGAGCCGTACGTACGCGGGATGCTCACACCGTTGGGACCGATGGGCGCGCGGCCACGGTACTTGCCGTTGACCCGCACCTCGGTCTCGGCCGTGACGCTCTGGCCCGGCGCGAGGGGCGCGACCGTCACGGTGCCCCGGAAGAACGTGGCGGAAGCGTTGGTGATGACCCCGGACGAGATCCTGATCCCGGTGATCGTGGCCGCGGTCTCGACCGGCTCGGCGGTGGCGACCGCGGCTGCGCCCGCCGTCGACTCGGCGGCCGAGACGGGACCGGCGCCGAGGCTGAAGGCGAGTGCTGACGCCGTCAGGACGGCGCCGGCGCGGAGGAACGTGGAAGTGCGCAAGAGAATCCCCGATTTCTAGACAGATGGATCAAAAGACGCCCAAGTGTTTCACAGGGGTCCACATCCGCAACGCCTCGAACGGGCGCCGGCAGGCTGCTCAGGGACGCGCAAAGGCCCCCGACCCGGACCGGGCGAGGGCCTCCTCGGTGCTGCAGTTCTCGAGGCGTCAGATCTTGAACGAGAAGGTGGAGCCGCCCTGGTACACGCTGGTGGGCTTGATGGTCATGCGGTACTTGTGGCGCTTCTTGTCGGTGCGCTTGTACTTGCCGGTGCCATTCGCCTTCAGGTGGACGTTCTTGGCGGTCTTCCACTTGCCGCCCTTGAAGATCTCGATCTTGGCCCTACGGATGCCGACGACATTGCCGGCGTCGTCGACGTAGCGCGCCTTGAGCTTGAACGTGATCTTCTTGCCACGCTTGATGTAGCGGACGCCGGTCGAGCCGTGGATGCGGTACGGCGCGGCCGCGGTGTCGACGGTGCCCGCGATGGACACTGGCGCGGGCGCCGCGACGGTGCTCGCTGTGGCCGAGACGGCTCCGCCGGCAATCAGAGCAGTGGATGCGATGGTGATGGCTGCGAAGCGCAGCAGATTCTTCATGTGTGAAAAGCCCCCCGGGAGTAGTTGATGACTAGGCGTATCTAATCAGACGATTCTCAGGATCGCTCGGGTGGAGGCGCCGTTACCCCTGCGGTGCTGCTCAGTCCACGAGCATGGCCGCGTTCAGCGTCTCCTCCGGCACGCCGAATCCCTCGATGAGGGTCAGGGTGTGCGGGCGCAGCTTGTCGAGCAGGTCGTTGACCAGCGATGTGACGGTCTTCGCCCGCGTGTCCGACAGACGGTTGTGGCTCATGAACCACGCGAGGTCCTGCTCGATCGCCGTCAGGGCGTACAGGGAGCAGACGTCGCGCAGCAGCTCCTGCGCTTCGGGGTCCTCGCAGCGGGCGATGCCGGCCGTGAACGCCTCCAGGATGACCCGCTCGATGTGGACGCGTCCGGCGCGGATCACGTGGTCCTGGGCCGCGTTGAAGACGATGAACGCCTCGGCGGGGTCCTTGCCGGCACGGCGGAGGCGGCGGGCAGCGGTCTCGAGGACGTGCTGCTCGCGGTCCTCGAAGAGGTTCAGCTGGGTGCCCCGGTCGAGCAGGTCGTGGTCGTCGTCCCCGGAGCCGGGACGCGCGTCGATGAGGCGCTGGATCAGCTGCGACGCGGCGGTGCGCTCCTTGACGACGTCGGCGACGGTGCCGGCCGCGAAGCGCACGAGTCCGACGGGGTCGAGCCCGCCGACCTCCTGCGCGTACGACGTCAGCAGCTCCTTGGCGACGAGCTGGAACAGGACGTGGTTGTCGCCCTCGAACGTCGTGAAGACGTCGGTGTCGCCCTTGAGCGTCGTGAGCCGGTTCTCCGCCAGGTAGCCGGCGCCGCCACAGGCCTCGCGCGCCTCCTGGATGGCCTGCGTGGCGTGCCACGTCTGCGCGGCCTTGAGGCCCGCGGCGCGACTCTCGAGCTCGCGCTGCTGGTGCGCGGGCGGCGGGTTCTCCGACCGCTGGACGGTGTCCATGCGCGCGACGAGCTGGTTCTGCGCGAACCGCATCGCGTACGACTTCGCGATGAGGGGCAGCAGCCGGCGCTGGTGCATCCGGTAGTCCATGAGCAGGATCTCGTGCTCGGCGTCCGGGCCGAACTGGCGGCGCTTGAGCGCGTATCGCCCGGCGATGCTGAGCGCGACCTCGGTCGCGGCGCTCGCGGACCCGCCGACGCTGACGCGGCCCCGGATCAGCGTCCCGAGCATCGTGAAGAAGCGGGCATTGGAGCTCTCGATGGGGGAGGAGTAGGTGCCGCCCTCGTCGACCTGGCCGTACTTGTTGAGCAGGTTCTCCCGCGGGACGCGGACGTTGTCGAACATGATGCGCCCGTTGTCGACCGCGCCCAGGCCGCCCTTGTGCAAGTCGTCGGACGTCGTGATGCCGGGCAGGTCGTTGCCGTCCTCGTCGCGCAGCGGCACGACGAAGCAGTGCACGCCGTAGCCCTCACCCTTCGTGATGAGCTGCGCGAAGACCGCCGCCACCTGGGCGTGCGTCGCGGCGCCGCCGATGTAGTCCTTGCGTGCCGACGGAGTGGGGGAGTTGATGACGAACTCCTGCGTCGCCGGGTCGTACGTCGCGGTCGTCTCGAGATTCTGGACGTTGCTGCCGTGGCCTGTCTCCGTCATCGCGAAACAGCCGAGGATGTCGAGGTTGATGAGGCCCGGAATGTACTTCTGGTGATGCTTCTCGGTGCCGAGGTTCTCGATCGCTCCGCCGAACAGGCCCCACTGCACGCCGGCCTTGACCATCAGCGAGAGGTCGAACTGCGCGAGCATCTCGATGCCGGTGACCGACATGCCCGGATCGCCCGTGCCGCCGCTGGACACCTTGAACCCGGCCGCGGGGATGCCGGTCGGCACGAGCTTCTTCATCTGCTCCAGCACGCGGGCGCGGGCCTCGTCGAGCGTCAGGTCGTGGTCGTACGCGAGATCGAGCTCGGCGAGCTCCTTGCGTGACTGCTCCCTGACGTGGCGCCACTTGCCGTCGAGGGAGATGCGGAGTTCGTCGCTGAGCGTCATGGCGCAACCGTACCGGCGGTCGGTCGAGTCGGCCGCAAGATGTCGGCGATTTCGCACCTCGTCCGGCCGCCGGTGCGTGCATTCGCGCCGACATCTTGGGCAGAGGCCCCCGGGCCGCGGGTAGCGTGGGCGCACCTGACGAAAGGTTCCCGATGTTCTCCACGCCTGACCTGTGCGACGACCATCCAGACGACGTCCGCGTGCTCGAACCGATCCTGCGGACGTTCGGCGGGCGGGAGGCGTTCTTCGGCCAGGCCGTGACGGTGTCGTGCTTCGAGGACAACTCCCGCGTCAAGGACCTCGCCGGCACGCCGGGCGAGGGACGCGTCATCGTCGTCGACGGCGGCGGGTCGGTGCGCAGGGCGCTGCTCGGCGACATCATCGCCCAGACGGCGGCCGACAACGGCTGGTCGGGAATCGTCATCCACGGTGCCGTCCGCGACGTCGAGATCCTCCGCACGATCGATCTGGGCGTCCAGGCCCTCGCGCCGATCCCGGTCAGGTCCGAGAAGCTCGGCGTGGGCGAGGTCGGGGTCGACGTCAGCTTCGGCGGCCTGACGGTCGCCGCCGGCGACTGGGTCTACGGCGACGCCAACGGCGTCGTGGTGTCGGCGCGGGCGCTGCACGAGTAGTCCGGCCGCGGGTCACCAACCCCAACTTGTTCGAACATGCGTTCGACAATGTCGGCGTTCCGCAGTAGACTGATACCAGCGTCGATCATCGTGCTCGGGTTTTCACTTCTACGCATCCTGCGTCTCCAAACCGTTAACGCTCGTTGGTTCTGGGATGCGTATGTCTGCCGAAGTCGTCGAGGAGCTCCCTCATCCGTTGCTGGATGGGGTCGCAGCCCTCGAGCGTGCGCTGGACGGCATGCCGGTCGACGGGTGGGCCGGTCTCGAGGCGGGCGTGCTGCGTTCGTCGGCGGAGCGGTTGATGCGGGTCGAGGCGCGGGTCATGGCACAGCTGATGGCCGTGACGCGTGCTCTCGACGCCACGGGCGCGGCGCAGGACGCCGGGGCGTCGTCGACGGGCGCGCTGCTCGCAGGGTCGTTCGGCGGAGACAAGCGCGCGGGCGACGCGATGGTCCACCGGGCCAAGAGGCTCGCTGGTGCACGGGGCGCGGAGGCGGCCCTGGCCAAGGGAGAGATCGGGGCCGCGCAGGCCGACGTCATCGCCGGCGCGATCGCCGACCTGCCCGCCGGCACGACCGACGAGCAGCGGCAGGCCTGCGAGGACACCCTGATCGGTGACGCCGCGAAGTACTCGCTGAAAGACCTGAAGTCCCGGTCCAAGCGCGTCACCGACCAGTTCAAGCCCGAACCGGAGGTCGACGAGATCGAGAACGGCGATCTCGAGACGCAGGAGAAGGCCGCGTGGGCGAAGTCGGAGTTCTGGACCCGGCCCAACGGCGACGGCACCACGACCGGCGGGTTCCGCCTGCCCGATGCGCAGGCCGACATGCTCGAGGCCGCGATCAAGGCCGTGTCCGCACCGAAGCGGGATCATCTGCGCGACCACCCCGGCGCCGCCCCTCACGACGGGCGAGCCCAGAGCGCCAACGAGACCGGCGACACCGGCAGCTCTGTCTACGACCGGGAGCTGGAGTACCGCACTCGTCTGGGCATGGGGTTCGCGGAAGTCTGCTCGCGCCTGCCCGGCCACCTGCTGCCGGGCCGGTCGGGTCTGGGCGCGACCCTGATGGTCCACCTCGACCTCAGGACGCTGGTCGACGGCATCAAGGCGGCAACTCTCTCCACCGGCACTCGACTCAGCGCATCCCAGGCACGGTTGATGGCCTGCAACCTGGGCATCATCCCGCTGGTGTTCAACGGCAAGAGCCTCCCGGTCGATCACGGCCACGAGCAGCGCCTGTTCACGAGGAGCCAGAAGCAGGATCTGTCGGCCCGCGACGGCGGGTGCACCGCCCCCGAGTGCGACAAGCCGCCCGAGCAGACCGAGGGCCACCACTGGCGCATGCAGTGGGCCCATGGCGGCACGACGACGCTCGACGACGGCGTCCTGCTGTGTCCCTTCCACCACCGCCGCGTTCACCAGGACAACTGGCAGGCCCGACTCGCCGCCGACGGACACATCGAGTGGAAGAGGCCCGGCGACACGGCGTGGGTCAGAAATCATCGCTGGCGACCCTGAGACGACACCGCAGGAGAGCTCTGTCGTCAGGTCCGTCGCGACGTTCCGATCCGGACTGGCTGACACTCGCGAGCGACCGGTGGCGCCCCCGATGTGGGGGGATAGGTGACATTCCACGAATCCCCGCTAGGGTAGTAACCAGTTGCACGACGTTTTGGCTGTACGAACGAATGACGTTCCATCACTGGTCTTGATTTCTTCTCGGTTGGATGTGTGTCGCGACGGCCGCTCGCGAAAGGCGTGAGTGGCAATTCGCACGAAGGAGCAAGACTATGGCTACAGGAACTGTCAAGTGGTTCAACGCTGACAAGGGCTTCGGATTCATCGCCCCGGACGACGGCAGCGAGGACGTGTTCGCGCACTTCTCCGCCATCGCCTCGAGCGGTTACCGCTCGCTGGACGAGAACCAGAAGGTCGAGTTCGACGTCGAGCAGGGCCAGAAGGGTCTGCAGGCGACGAACATCCGTCCCCTCTGATCTCCCTGATCTGAGCTAGATCTCGCAAGACCCCCGGAGCCTGGCTCCGGGGGTCTTGTCGTCTCTGGGGCCACCTACGCTGGACCCATGACCGGACCCGTCACCGTCTCCATCACGCGCCGTGTCGATCGCGACGCGGAGGACCAGATGCTGGCGTGGCTGCGGGCAGGCACCGAGCTGGCCGAGCGATTCGACGGCTTCCTCGGTTCGGGTTGGGTGCGTCCCGAGATCGACTCGCCCGAGTGGCACATGCTCTACCGCTTCGCCTCGCCAAACTCGCTCGAGCAGTGGGAGCAGTCGTCGCAGCGCCGCTGGTGGCTCGACTCGGCCCAGGGTTTCGTCGACGAGTCGTCCCGCGAGCACCGCACCGGCATCGAGGGCTGGTTCGACGAGCCGACGAGCATCGACGTGCAGGATCTGCGGACCGTCCCGAAGCCGCCACCGCGCTGGAAGCAGATGGTGTCGATCTTCATCGTCTTCTTCCCGCTGAGCCTCGTCGCGAACGAGCTGGGACGGGTGTACCTGGCCGACTGGTGGCTCGTGGCGCGCGTGCTGCTGACCGTCTGCGTCATGACGCCGCTGATGACCTATCTCCTGCTGCCGTGGATCACGCGCCTGCTGGGTCCGTGGCTGCACCGGCAGGCAGCATGACGGCGCTGCTCGTCGCCGGCACGACGTCCGACGCCGGCAAGACCGTCCTGACCACGGGGCTGTGCCGGGCGTTCGCGCGCCGCGGACTGAAGGTCGCGCCCTACAAGGCGCAGAACATGTCCAACAACTCCATGGTGTGCCTCGCGCCCGATGGCACCGCGGCGGAGATCGGTCGCGCGCAGTGGGTGCAGGCCCTCGCCGCGCGTGCGACGCCCGAGGCGGCGATGAACCCCGTCCTGCTCAAGCCCGGCGGCGACCGTGCCAGCCACGTCGTGGTCATGGGGCAGCCGGCCGGTGAGATCAGCTCGGCGGAGTTCATCGGCGGGCGAACGCACCTGGCGGCCGCGGCCCACGCGGCGTACGACGATCTGGCGTCGCGGTACGACGTCATCGTCTGCGAGGGGGCCGGCAGTCCCGCCGAGATCAACCTGCGAGCCGGCGACTACGTCAACATGGGGCTGGCCCGCCACGCCGACATCCCGACGATCGTGGTCGGCGACATCGACCGCGGTGGCGTGTTCGCGGCGATGTACGGCACGGTCGCCCTGCTGGAGCCCGCCGACCAACGCCTCGTCGCCGGGTTCGTGGTCAACAAGTTCCGGGGCGACGAGTCGCTGCTGGCGCCGGGCCTCGACCGGCTCGAGCAGCTGACCGGGCGCCGCGTCTTCGGGGTGCTGCCCTGGAGCGCCGACCTGTGGTTGGACTCGGAGGACGCTCTCGACCTCGACGGCCGGCGCTCGGCCGGCCGCGACGTGGCGCTGCGGGTCGCGGTGGTCCGGCTGCCGCGCATCAGCAACTTCACCGATGTCGACGCCCTTGGGCTCGAGACGGGAGTCGACGTCCGGTTCGCGAGCGATCCACGCGACCTGACCGACGCCGACGTCATCGTGCTGCCCGGCACCCGGGCCACGATCTCCGACCTGCGGTGGCTGCGGTCGCGCGGCCTCGACCGGGTCATCGTCGACCACGCGGCCGCGGGACGTCCGGTGCTCGGCATCTGCGGCGGCTTCCAGATGCTCGGGCGGACCATCAGCGATCCGGGCGGCGTGGAGGGCGACGCGGGTGCGAACGTCGAGGGGCTCGGGCTGCTCGACGTGACGACGATCTTCGCGGCCGACAAGGTGCTGCGGCTGCCGCACGGCGAGGCGCTCGGCGTGCCGGCGTCCGGCTACGAGATCCACCACGGCCGCATCACGCGCGGGTCGGGCGAGGAGTTCCTCGGCGGCGCGCGCTCGGGCCGGGTGTTCGGCACGATGTGGCACGGGAGCCTGGAGTCCGACGAGCTGCGTCGTGCGCTCCTCGCCGAGATGGCGGGCACAGTCGGGCGCACCTACGAACCGTCCGGGGTCAGCTTCGCCGAGCAGCGCGAGGCGCGGCTCGACCTGCTCGGCGACCTCGTGGAGCAGAAGCTCGACGTCGAGGCGCTGCTGGCACTCGCCGAGCACGGGGCGCCGTCCGGACTCGCGATTCTTCCGCCGGGGCTGGGCTCATGATCCTGCTGCTCGGCGGCACGGGCGAGGCTCGCGAGCTGGCCGTCCTGCTGAAGGACGCCGGGGTGCGGTTCGTGTCGTCGCTCGCGGGACGGGTCGCGCGTCCGCGGCTGCCCGTGGGCGCGGTCCAGATCGGCGGCTTCGGTGGCGTCGACGGGCTGCGGTCATACCTGGTCGAGCACCGGGTCTCGGCCGTCGTCGACGCGACGCACCCGTTCGCGGAGGGCATGAGCGCGAACGCGGTCTCGGCCTGTGCCGCCGAGGGCGTCTCGCTGCTGCGCCTGGAGCGTCCCGGCTGGTCGGAGTCGCCGGGTGCCGACACGTGGCACTGGGTCGACGACCACGACGAGGCCGCGGGGCTCGCGGCGACGCTGGGCGACCGGCCCTTCCTGACGGTGGGCCGGCAGTCCCTGGGCCGCTTCGTCGTCCCGCTGGCGGTCAGGGCTGCCGTCGCGCGCGTCGTCGACCCGCCCGATCTCGAGCTGCCCGAGCCGTGGACGCTGCTGCTGAGCCGTGGGCCCTACGAGCTCGAGGGGGAGCGCAGGCTGCTGGCGGACCTCGACGTGCTGGTCACGAAGGACTCCGGCGGCGCCCACACGTGGCCCAAGATGCAGGCGGCGAACGAGCTCGGCGTCCCCGTCGTGATCGTGCGGCGGGCCGGGGTGCCGGCGGGCGTCGAGATCGTCACCGATGCCGCGGCGGCCGCCGGCTGGGTCGCGCGGCGAGCCACGCGCTGACCATGACGGCTCCGACGCCGACGGCGTCGGCAAGGCGTACCGCCCTGGCGATGTCGTCGGCCGTGGCCGGCCGGCCGTCGCCCAGCGTGGGCCGGTGCTCGACCCGCGTGCCGTAGACGTTGGTGCCGCCGAGCCGAACGCCGAGCGCGCCGGCGAACGCGGCCTCGACGGGGCCGGCGTTGGGGCTGGGGTGGCGGTGGGCGTCGCGCGTCCACGCGCGCGTCGCCTCGGCCCGCTCACCGCCGACGACCGGTGCGAGGGCAGCGGCGAGCGCGGCCGACAGGCGGGCGGGTGCAAGGTTGAGGACGTCGTCGAGGCGCGCGGACGCCCACCCGAAGCGGAGGTGGCGCGCGCTGCGGTGACCGACCATCGCGTCGAGCGTGTTGGCGGCCCGGTAGGCCACGAGCCCGCCGATGCCCCCGACGGCACCGGCCAGCAGGGGCGCGACGACGGCGTCCGACGTGTTCTCGGCGACCGACTCGACGGCCGCGCGGGAGACCTCTCCGGCGTCCAGGAGCGACGGATCGCGGCCCACGAGATGGGTCAGCTGCTCGCGGGCGGCGGGCAGGTCGTCCCGCACCAGGTGGCCGTGGACGTGCTCGGCCTCGCGTCCGAGCGAGCGTCCACCGAGGACGGCCCACGTGGTGGCGGCGGTCAGGATCGTGCCGGCGACCGGACGGTGGCGGACGAGGCGGTCGGCCAGGACGCCCGCGGCTCCGGTGCCGCCGACGAGTGCGGCGGTGTAGGCGACACCGGTCGCTCGGTCGTCGGCCCAGACGCGTCGCTCGAAGGCGCCCGCGAGCCGGCCGAAGCCCGCGACCGGGTGATATCGGGCCGGATCGCCCAGCACGCGGTCGGCGACGAAGCCGAGGGCGAGACCGATGGCGCGCGATCGCATGCGTGGCTCCTGGGGGACTAGGCTCTGGTTGACGATAGCGAGGACACATGAAGGTGCTGGTCACGGGTGGAGCCCGTTCGGGCAAGTCGTTCCACGCCGAGTCGCTGCTCGTCGCAGAGCCCCACGTCACGTACGTCGCGCCGGGTCCCGAGGCCGATGTCGACCTCGACCCGGAGTGGGCCGCGCGGGTCGCGACCCACCGGGAGCGGCGCCCCGATCACTGGGGCACGATCGAGACCCACGACCTCGCCTCCGCGGTGCGGGCCGCCGAGGGCGCGGTGCTGATCGACTGCCTCGGCACGTGGCTGACGGCGCAGATCGACGAGCTCGACGGTTGGGACCAGGTGCGCGACGACTGGGAGCCGCTGCTGCTCGAGCGGCTCGCCGACACGGCCCGCGCGGTGGCGGAGCACCCCGGCACGGTGGTCGCCGTGACCAACGAGGTGGGCATGAGCGTCGTGCCGGAACACCGCTCAGGCCGCATCTTCCGCGACCTCCTCGGCACCGTCAACCAGCGCATCGCCGAGGAGTGCGACGACGTCCTGCTCGTCGTCGCGGGCCGTTCGCTGCGCCTCTGATCCCTGCCGTGGTTTACCAGGTTAACCTGGTGAAGCCCAACCTCGCCGGGCAAATTTGCCCGGTGTGGCAAGGGTTTACCAGGTTAACCTGGTAAACCGCGGACGTCAGGCGAAGAGGTGGGCGAACGTGGACGCGTCGACGTCGGCGAGAGTGGGCGGGAACCAGCGGGGTGAGCGGTCCTTGTCGATGACCTGGGCGCGGATGCCCTCGGCCATGTCGGGCACGCCCAGCAGGAAGGTCGAGACGGCGAGATCGTGGTCGAGCGCGGTGCGTAGGTCCGGCAGCGTCGACGCCAGGCGCAGGGCCGCCAGGGTGATGGTGACCGCCGTGGGCGAGCGCGCCTCGATCGCGGCGGCGGCCTCGTGGGCCGCCTCGACGTCCGACGAGCGCAGCCGCGCCACGATCGCGCGGACGTCTTCGCCGGTGTAGGCGGCATCGATCCACGCGCGCTGCGGCGCCAGCGACGACGCCGCCGGGGCGCACGCCAGCCGTGCCAGGGCGGCATCGGGCTCCTGTGTCTCGAGCGCGGCCTCGAGCTCGGGCAGCCGGTCGCTCGTCACCTGGACGTCCGCGAGGCCCAGCTCGATCGCGTCGGCGGCGTCGGCGTTCGCGGCGGTCAGGGCGAGGTGCGTGCCGAGCTCACCGGGGGAGCGGGCCAGCAGCCAGGGGCCGCCGACGTCCGGCACGAAGCCGATGCGGGTCTCGGGCATGCCGACCGATGTCCGCTCCGTCACGACGCGGTGTGACGCATGGGCCGAGATGCCGATGCCGCCACCGAGCACGATGCCGTCCATCAGCGCGACGATGGGCTTCGGGAACGTCGCGATCGTATGGTCGAGGTGGTACTCGTCGCGCCAGAAGTCGACCGACCCGAGCGTCCCGTCGCAGGCATCGCGGTACATGCCCTGCAGATCGCCGCCCGCGCACAGCCCGCGCTCGCCGGCACCGGTCAGCAGCACGACGGCTACAGAGTCGTCACCGGCCCACCGGTCGAGGGCGCGTTGCAGCACGTCGACCATGTCGGGCACGAGCGCGTTGATGGCGCGGGGACGGTTCAGGGTCAGCACCCCGAGCCGGCCGCGCTGCTCCACGATCACGGACGGTGCGGTGTCGGTCATGTGGCTCCCAGGAGCATCGTGGCGAGCGTGACCTCGATCGAGGCCCCGAAGACGTCGCCCGTCACGCCGCCGAGGCGCCGAACGCAGCGTGCGACGAGAGCGGCGCCGACGAGCAGCCCGGCCAGAGCGAGGGCGAGCCCGCGCCACCAGTCGAGCCCCGCCCACTCGGCGACGCCGCCCACGACGGCCGCGACGGCCATCCAGGTCAGGGCGACGGCCGGACGAGCCACGGTGCCGGCGTATGCCGCGGCGAGGCCGTCGGGCCGGGCCGCGGGCACGCCGCGCGCGCACGTCACCGACAAGATCGCGCGCGACGCGCAGACGATGACGGCGGCCACGACGGGCCCGCGCGGCGACGACAACACCGAGGCGAGCGCCGCGACCTGCAGGCCGAGCACCAGGACCAGCGCGGCGGAACCGGCAGGGCCCGAGGTGCCGCCCTTCATAACCGCCAGCGACCGCTCCCGGTCGTACGAGACGGTGAGCGCATCGGCGACGTCCGACAATCCGTCGAGGTGCAGCGCGCGGCTGGCAAGCGCCAGCGCCCCGACCGCCACGACAGCGACCGCCAGCGGTGCCAGCCCCAGCTCGCGGCCGCCCCAGCCGATCAGGCCGACGAGCGACCCCAGCGGGACGACGGCCAGTGGCGCCAGCAGCATCGCGCCGCCGGCGACCCGGCGGTCGATCGTGGACGGGTGGGAGATCCGCAGCGCGGTCAGCGTGCCGACCGACAGCCGCCAGGCGTCGCGCATCAGCCCAGGTCGGAGAGCAGGGCGACGTCCGCCAGCAGGAGCGCCGCGGAGCGGATCAGGGGCACGGCGGCCACGGCGCCACTGCCCTCGCCCAGGCGCATGCCCAGATCGAGCACCGGCTCAAGCCCGAGCTTGGCCAGGGCCAGCGACTGCGCGGGCTCCGTCGACCGGTGCCCGGCCGCGAACCAGGCGGCTGCACCGGGGGCGAGCCGGTCGGCCAGGATCGCGGCCGCGACCGAGATGACCCCGTCGAGCACGACCGGGACGCCGGCCCGAGCGGCGGCGGCCATGAAACCGGCGGCGGCCGCCAGGTCGGCGCTGCCGAGGGCCGCGAGCGTGTCGATCGGATCGGCGACCCGGTCGCCCGCGCGGTCGAGTGCCTGCTGGACCAGCGCGGTCTTGTGCGACAGCGTCGTCTCGTCGATGCCCGTGCCGCGGCCCGTGACCTCCGACGCCGGGAGCCCCAGCGACGCCGCGATGAGGGCGGCGGCGGGGGTCGTGTTGCCGATGCCCATGTCGCCGCTGATGAGCAGCTGGGCGCCCGCGGCGATCTCTTCCGCGGCGACGGCCTCGCCCGCGCCGATCGCGCGGAGCGTCTCGTCGGCGGTCAGCGCGTCCTCGAGGTGGATCGCGCCGCTGCCGCGCCGGATCTTGAACGCCGTCACGGTCGCGTCGACGCCCTCGAGGTCGTCGTCCACGCCGAGGTCGAGCACCCGCACGGACACGCCGTGCTGCGCCGCGAGCACCGAGACGGCGGCCTTGCCGGCGAGGAACGTCCGCACCATGGCCGGGGTGATGGCCTTCGGGAACGCCGAGACGCCGTGGTCGGAGACGCCGTGGTCGCCGGCGAAGACGACGGCCCGCACGCGCTCGACCGGGACCGGCGGCACCTGGCCCTGGGTCGCGGCGACCCACACTGCGAGGTCGCCGAGGCGGCCCAGCGCGCCGGGGGGCGTGGCGAGTCCGGTCAGCCGCTCGGCAGCCTCTGAGCGGACGGCGGGGGACGGGGGTGCGACGGTCTCGGGGTTCACGACTGCTCCTGGTGAGGGACGGGGACGCGGTGGTGCGCGCGGAGGGCGGTGTGCAGCTGGTCGGCGTCGCGGGCGCGCGTGGCGGCATCGACCAGACCGTCATGGGCCAGGCGCCGGCTGAGGTCGAGCGACCACGGGAGGCGCAGGCGGGCCGCGGCCAGTAGGTCGGCGTCGCCAAGCAGCTCGAGCGGATCACCCTGGACGACGACCCGGTCGTGCACGACCGCGACCTCGTCGGCCCACGCGAGGGCGAGGGACACGTCGTGGGTCGACAGCACGACCGTCGTGTCGGCCTGCTCGAGCCGCTGGAGGGCGACGAGCAGCTCCTCGACGGCGGCTGGGTCGAGTCCGGCGGTCGGCTCGTCGAGCAGCAGCACGCACGGCCGCATCGCGACGGCTCCGGCCGTGGCCACGCGCTTGCGCTCGCCGTAGGAGAGCTGGTGCGTCGGCCGGCGCCTCAGGTGCGCGATGCCGAGCAGCTCGAGGGCCTCATCGACGCGCGCCCGTACCTCGGTGTCGGAGAGACCCAGGTTGATCGGCCCGAACGACACGTCCTGCACGACATCGGCCGAGAACAGCTGGTCGTCGGGGTCCTGCAGCACGAGCTGGACCTCCTGCCGGTGCCGCCGCAGCCCGCCGCGGGTGAACGACACGGGCTCGTCGTCGAGCAGGACCTGCCCCGACTGGGGCTGCAGGCTGCCGGCGAGGCAGCGCAGCAGGGTCGTCTTGCCCGAGCCGTTGGCACCGAGGATCGCGAGCCGGCGGGACGGGACGACGTCGAGGCAGGCGCGGTCCAGCACGGCGGCGGAGCCCAAATACGACACCGTGAGGTCGTGCGCCCGCAGGCTGCGGTGGCTCATCGTGCGACCCCCGTGGTCAGCGCCGCGGTGGTCACGAGCACCGCCAGCAGCGCGGCACTTGCCAGCAGGAAGGCCGGCGAGCTGGGGGCGGGGTCGTCGAGAGTGCGCAGGGACGTCGAGAGCTCCCGGCCGGCCAGACCCTGCTCGAGCCGTCTGGCCCGCGACCACGACCGCGTCAGCACGGCCGCCGTGAGCATCGCCGACGAGCGAAACGAGCGGGACAGCGAGCTGTAGCCGAGGCGCACCGTCTGCGACTCGCGGATCGACCCCAGCGACTCCAGCAGCACGAACAGCAGGCGGTAGACGAGCCCGGCCACCTCGACGCATGCCGCGGGCACCCGCAAGCGGCGCAGCCCGGCGAGCAGCTCGACCATCGGCGTCGTCATCGCCAGCAGCAGCATCGCGCAGGTGCCCGCCAGCGCGTGGCCGGCGACGGAGGCGGCGCGGCGCGCGCTGTCGTCGGTGACGGTCAGCGAGAACCCGTCCCCGGCGTCGACGACGACCGCGACCGAGACGCAGCCGAGCGCGATGAAGACCAGCGGGCCGCGCAGGGCGCGCAGCACCAGGTCCGTCCGTGTGCCGGCGCTGATCACCAGCAGGCCGACGGCGGTCACGGCGACGATCGGCGCGGTCGGCCAGGCCGGCAGGAGCGCGGCCGTCAGGAGCAGGCCCAGGCTCAGGCAGGCCTTGTCGCGGACGGCGCGCTCACGCCAGCGGCTCGACCACGCCGCGTCGTCGATCGCGAGGCCCCTCACGCGGCGTCGGGACGTACGACGGCGGCGGCCTCGGCGCGGCGACGCCCCCGCATGACCCCGATGACGTAGCCGAGGACCCCGGCGCCGGCGGCGGCCTGCAGGGCGAACAGGCCCGACTCGACCTCGCCCGACGACGGCGAGAACACCGGCGTGAACCATGGCTTGTAGCCGGGGTTGTCCTGCTCGATCTGAGCCGTCGCGGCGCTGTCGCTGCCGACGAACGTCTCGCCGGAGTCGTCGGCACGGGTCGATCCCAGCACCATTGCCAGCGCGAAGATCGCGACGATGCCCACGAGGAGCAGGACGCTCGGCATCCGCCGGCGGCCGCGCACGTCAGGCCTCCGTCCGGGTCGGGTCGCTCGGCGCGGGCTGCTCGTCCTTCAGGACGCCGAGGGAGATCAGCTCGGGACGGGCGACGTCGCGCAGGATGCGGAACAGCAGCACCCCGACGAGCCCCTCGACGATCGCGAGCGGGATCTGGGTGACGGCGAAGATCGACAGGAACTTCGCGACCGCGCCGGCGACTCCGGTCTCGGGGTCGGGGAACGCCAGGCCGAGCTGCATCGACGTCGTGCAGTACGTGGCCAGGTCGGCCAGGCTCATGGCCGCGAAGACCGACACCTCGAGCCCGCCGCCCAGGCGGCCCACGAGCCGGTACGCGCCGTAGCCGACCCATGGTCCGACGATGGCCATCGAGAAGGCGTTGGCCCCCAGCGTCGTGAGGCCGCCATGGGCCAGGAGGAGCGCCTGGAACAGCAGGACGACCGTGCCGAGGAAGGCCATGACGGGCGGCCGGAACAGGACGGCTCCCAGTCCCGTTCCGGTGGGATGACTCGAGCTGCCGGTCACGGACGGCAGCTTGATCGCCGAGAGCACGAACGTGAATGCTCCCGCCGCTCCCAGCAGCAACTTGGTCTGCGGGTTGTCCCGCACCTGCCGGACGACGGCCCGGCCGCCGTGGATGACGAACGGTGCCGCGGCCACCGTCCAGGCGGCGGCGTGCACGGGAGGCAGGAAGCCTTCGGCGATGTGCATGTTTCTCCTTGGATGACGCGTCCACATGAGGTGAGGGCAGCGGAGAAGTTCCTGACTTCCGAGCCGATGAGCAGCTCGGTCACAGTGGCGCGACCGTCCCGGAGTTCCACCGGGTTCCTTTGCACCGTTGCCTTTGGTCCGGCCAGTCTCGCACACCCCGCTCACCGCGAGGGCAGGACGACGCTGACCTCGCGGGTGCCGGGGTCGACCGCGGTGATGGAGCCGTTGGCGGCCGGTTCGGGACGTTGCCCGCTCAGCATGCCCACCGCGAGGCCGATCGTGTCGCCGTGGCTGACGGCGACCGTGTGATCGGGCAGATCGCGATCGAGGATCTGCCGGACGCGCAGCAGCACGGTCGTGTAATCCTCCTCGAGGCCCTTCTCCAGCAGCAGGGGCTCGATCTCGACCTCGAGGCCCAACGCCGCGGCGATGATCTCCGCGGTCTCGACCGCCCGGGTCGCGGGGGAGCTGAGCAGGCGGACGACGCCGCGGCCGGCGAGCGCGTCGGCCGCCTGCGCGGCCTGCTCACGTCCGAGCTCGGTCAGCGGGGGGCTCAGCTCGTGGCCCTGCAGGCGGTCGAGGACGTTCCACGTCGACTGGCCGTGGCGCACCCACAGGATCATGCGTCGGCCCCACCCTCACCGGGGACGCCGAGCCCCGGGACGTCGGCGACCGCACCGATCACGGCGACGGCGGGCGCGCCGAGGCCCGCGGCCGAGGCGGCGTCGTCGATCGTGGCGAGGGTCGCCCGGACGACCCGCTGGCTCGGCATCGTGCCGTCCGCGACGACCGCCGCCGGCGTTCCCTCGTCGAGGCCGGCCTCGGCGAGCGCCGTGCAGATCGCGCCGAGGGTGCGGACGCCCATCAGCACGACGATCGTCGTGCCCGAGCGGGCGAGGGCCGCGTAGTCGAGCGTGCTGTCGGCGTGGCCCGGGGGCACGTGGCCGGAGACGACCGTGAAGCCCTGCGTCAGGCCGCGATGCGTCACCGGGATGCCGGCGAGGGCGGGCGCCGCGATGGCCGAGGTCACGCCGGGGACGACCCGCGCCTCGATGCCGGCGTCGAGGCAGGCCAGCAACTCCTCGCTGCCCCGGCCGAACACGAAGTTGTCGCCGCCCTTGAACCGGACCACGTGTCGGCCGGACTTGGCGTGCTCGACGAGCAGGCGGTTGATCTCGTCCTGGCTCGTCGACCGGCCGCCGGGGATCTTCGCGACGTCGATGACCTCGACGTCCGGCCGTGCCCATCCCAGCGCGGCGAGCGGCGCGAGGCGGTCGGTCACGATGACGTCGGCAGCCTCGATCGCGGCGCGTCCGGCAACCGTCACGAGGCCCGGGTCGCCGGGACCGCCGCCGACGAGGGTCACTGAGCCGATGCCGAGGATGCGCTCGCCGGGCTCCTCGCTCGGCCGGCCCTTCAGCACCAGGTCGTACGGCGCGAGGTCGCCAGGCCGCACCGCACGGGGGATCCAGGTGACGAGACCCCGCGCCGCGAGGTCGTCGATCGCCGCGGTGACCTCGGGGGCCAGCACCGTGACGGTCGCCCCGCCGGCGAGCAGGGCCGCGACCTGCCCCGCGGCGCGGGCGTCGCCGCCGACCACGACGGCGTCCATGCCCGTGACGTTCAGGTCCAGCGTCATGCGCCTGCACCGCCCTCGATGCGCAGGGCCGCGACGAGCTTGCGGGTCGTGTCGGGCCGCCGGACGGCGATGCGCACCCAGGAGTCGTCGAGGCCGGGGAAGGTGTCGGCCCGCCTCAGGGCGTACCCCGCGGCGCGGAGCCGGTCGTGCGTGCCACGTCCGACGCGGGCCAGCACGAACGGCGCGGCGGGAGCCACGAAGGCGATGCCGAGCTCGGTCAGCCCGTCGGTCAGGACGGCGCGGTGCTGCGCGATACGGGTCGCCCGTGCTGCGGCCTCGGCCTGCGCCTGCTCGCACGTCGTCGCGATCATCGCGGCGAGGGCCTGCGCGGACACCGACCACGGGGACTGGTGCGCGCGCAGCTCGTCGACGAGTCGCCGGTCGCCCACGACGTAGCCGGCGCGGATCCCGGGGATCGACCACAGCTTGGTGAGGCTGCGAACGACCAGCAGGCCCGGCAGCGGGGCGCCGGCGAGCGAGTGCTGCTCGCCCGGCACGGAGTCCATGAAGGCCTCGTCGACCACGACGACCCGGCCGGGCGCGAGCAGCGACCGCACGGCATGGGCCGGGTGCAGGACGCTCGTCGGGTTGGTCGGATTGCCGATCATCACCAGGTCGGCGTCGGTGGGTACCCGGTCGGGGTCCAGGGCGAATCCCGCGCCGGGATCGCAGTGGACGTGCTCGGGCGCGTGGCCGGCGGCGACGAGCGCGGCATCCGGCTCGGTGAACTGCGGGTGCACCACGACCGGACGCTTCCACGGGCGGGCGCGGGCGACCAGGCTGAACGCCTCGGCGGCTCCGGCGGTCGCGAGCACCTCGGCGGTCGCCCGGCCGTGCCGGCGCGCGATCGCGTGCTCGGCGCGGCTCGCGTCCGGGTAGGAGCCGATGTCGTCGAGGCTCGCCCGCAGCGCGTCGTCGAGCCAGCCGGGACGGGGGCCGTCGTGGACGTTGACCGCGAAGTCGACGAGCCCCTCGGAGAGCTCCTGGTCGCCATGATACCGCGACCAGGCCTCCGGCCTGGTGCCGGACTTCGTCCGGCCCGCGCTTCGCGCGGACGCGCTGCCTCCCTCCGCTCGGCCTTCTGCCTTCAGGTCCGAAGTGGTCGCCCTGGGCGTCGTTGCGTACTCATGAACCTTGTCCGCGAAGCGCTGCGCTATGGCGGGGTGGCCGGCCCAGTGGGTGTGCAGGTACGAGGCGTGCAGGGTGTCGGAGCCGATGCCGTGGCCCTCGCCGTCCAGAAGCCACGCGGCGGAGGCGGGGTCGACGGCGGCTGTGAGCTTCGTGCGGTGGAACTCGTGGCCCGTCACGCGGGTGCCCGCGACGCCCATCAGCTGGTCGGTGGGCACGACGACCGACCGGTACGACAGCGTGAGGCGGGGCGACATGACGGCGTCGGCATCGATCGCACCGACCATCGCGATGCCGTCGACGGTGCGGCACAGGTAGAGCAGGCCCGCGCACTCCGCGACCGTCGGCATGCCCGACGTCACCGCGGCGCGCAGCGACTCGCGCAGGGGCGCGTTGGCGGCGAGGCCCGCCGCGTGCACCTCGGGGAATCCGCCGCCGAGGTAGAGCCCCGCGGTGCCCTCGGGCAGGGACGCGTCGGTCAGCGGGTCGAACCCGACGACGTCGCAGCCCGCGGCGCGCAGCAGCTCCTCGGTCTCGGCGTAGCGGAACGTGAAGGCCCGCCCGCCGGCCATGGCCACCCCGGGCCTGGACGCCAGCGCACCGCCCGGGGGGTGGACCTCGGCGGCCGGGTCCCAGGGCTCGGCGTCGAGATCGGGTGCCGAGCGGGCGAGGGCGAGCAGCTGGTCGAGGTCGACGCGCTCCGCGATCTGTGCCGCGAGCCGGTCGAGGGCGTGGGCCGCGTCGTCCCGCTCGTCGGCGGGGACGAGACCGAGGTGCCGCGACGGGGCGACGATGCCGTCGTCGCGCTGCAGGACGCCCAGCACCGGCACGCCCGTGGCCTCCAGCGCGCTGACGACCTCCGTCGCGTGGCGCTCGGAGCCGGCCTTGTTGACGATGACGCCCACGATGCGCACCGACGGGTCGAAGCCGACCATGCCCTGCACCATCGCGGCGATCGAGCGGGACGCGTGCGAGATGTCGACGACCAGCACGACCGGCGTCCTCGTGACCGTCGCGACGTGCGCGGTCGACGCGAAGCCGTTGCCGCCGATCTGTCCGTCGTAGAGGCCCATGACGCCCTCGATGATCGCGAGATCGGCATCCTGCGCACCGTGCAGCAGCAGCGGGACGAGCCGGTGCTCGCCGACCAGGTGCGGGTCGAGGTTGCGTCCGGGCTTCCCGGTCGCGAGCGCGTGGTAGCCCGGGTCGATGTAGTCGGGGCCGACCTTGTGGCACGAGACGTCGTGGCCCGCGCGGGTCAGCGCGGCCATGAGCCCGGTCGCGATCGTCGTCTTGCCGTGCCCCGAGGCCGGTGCGGCGATGACGAGCCGCGGCAGCGTCACCACTCGATCCCTCGCTGACCCTTCTGCCCGTGGTCGAAGGGATGCTTGACGTGCTGCATCTCCGTCACGAGGTCGGCGATCTCGACGAGGCGGGGGTCGGCGTGGCGTCCGGTGATGACGACGTGCTGGCGGCCCGGCCGGTTCACGAGCGTCTGCACGACGTCGTCGACGTCGACCCAGCCCCACTTCATGGGATAGGTGAACTCATCGAGCACGTAGAGGTCGTGGCGCTCGGTCTGGATGCGCCGCTTGACCTCGGCCCAGCCCTCGGCTGCGTCGGCGGCGTGGTCCTCGTCGGAGCCCTCCTTGCGCGACCAGCTCCAGCCCGAGCCCATCTTGTGCCACTCGACGGGTCCGCCGACGCCGGTCGTGTCGTGCAGCTCGGCGAGCCGCTCGAGAACGGTCTGCTCGCCGATGCGCCACTTGGCGGACTTAACGAACTGGAAGACGCCGATGTCCCAGACCTGGTTCCATGCGCGCATCGCGAGGCCGAAGGCGGCGGTCGACTTGCCCTTGCCCGCGCCGGTGTGAACCATCACGAGCGGCCGATTGCGGCGCTGCTTGGTCGTGAGCCCGTCGTCCGGGACGTTCAGCGGCTGACCCTGGGGCATCAGGCAGCACCCAACACGGCGTCGGTCAGCGCGGACGCCGAGACCTCGCCCAGCGGGACGTACTCGGCCATGAGGTGATCGGCCAGCCGGCGGGCCAGTCCCATGCGGAACGTCCCGGTCTCGCAGTCGATCACGAGGCTCGCGACACCGGTCGCGCCGAGGTGCGCCGCGACCTGGTGGGCGCGGCCGAGGGCGTTCTCGCCGTACGTCGCGCGGCCGTCGGTGATGACCACGAGCAGCGGGCGGCGGCGGGGATCGCGGACCCGCTCGAGGCGCAGGACGTCCGCGGTCTTGAGCAGGGCCTCGGCCAGTGGGGTGCGTCCACCCGCGGGGAGGTCGGCGAGGCGGGCGGCGGCGATGTCGATCGACCCGGTCGGCGGCAGCGCGAGCTCGGCGCCGTCGGCGCGGAACGTGATGAGCCCGACCTTGTCGCGCCGTTGGTAGGCATCCATCAGCAGCGACAGGATCGCGGTCTTGACCTGCTCCATGCGCTTGCGGGCGGCCATCGAGCCGGATGCGTCGACGCAGAACAGGATCAGGTTGGACTCGTGGCCTTCCTTGATCGCGAGCCGCAGGTCCGACGCGCGGAACGCGAGGCCCCGGGCACCCGTGGCTCGTCCGCGGGCGAGCTGGTGCGGTGCCGCGGCGCGGATCGTCTCGGTCAGGTGGATCGACCCGCCCTGTCCCGTGCGGGGCGCGGCACCGATGCGGCGCCCGGTCTCGGTGATGGCCCGCGACCGCCGTCCGGACTCACCGGCGCCGGTGCCGCCGACCGTGAACAGCTTCGGGCGGTAGGGCTGCTGGGCCGAGGCGACGGTGACGTCGTCGGTGCCGCCGGTGGAGGCTTCGGGCTGTGGCTGCGGCTCGTCGTGCTGCGACCGGTCACCGTCGGTCGCCGGTGCCTCGGTGGGCGGGGGGCCGTCATCTGAGTCGTCGCCGGCGGAGCTGCTCGACGTCTCGGTCCCGGCGCTCTCGCTCTCGCTCCGGTCTCCGTCGTCGAACTCGTCCGGCGTCGGCGGCTCGGGCTCGTCGTCGCCGAGGATCTGGTCGAGCAGGTCCTCGTCGATGCCGGGCGCGTCGAACGGATTGCGGCGGCGGCGGTGCGGCAGCGCGAGGCGGGCGGCGGCGCGGATGTCCTCGCGGCTGACGCCCGTGCGTCCGTTCCAGGCGGCGTGGGCCGACGCGGCGCGGGCCGTGACGATGTCGGCGCGCATGCCGTCGACCTCGAACGCGGCGCACACCTCGGCGATCTTGAGCAGCGCCCAGTCAGAGAGATCGACCTCCTCGACGAGCTTCTGCGCGGCCTGGATGCGATCGGTCAGCGAGGCCTCGTCCTCGGCGAACCGGGAGGCGAAGGCGTCGGGATCGGTCTCGTAGGCGAGGCGGCGGCGGACGACCTCGACGCGGGTCGCGGGATCGCGCGGCGCGGCGACCTCGACCGTCAGCCCGAAGCGGTCGAGCAGCTGCGGGCGCAGCTCGCCCTCCTCGGGGTTCATCGTCCCGACCAGCACGAAGCGGGCGGCGTGCTCGACCGAGACGCCGTCGCGCTCGACCGTCGAGCGTCCCATCGCCGCGGCGTCGAGCAGCAGGTCGACGAGGTGGTCGTGCAGCAGGTTGACCTCGTCGACGTAGAGGATGCCGCGGTGCGCGCGGGCCAGCAGCCCCGGCTCGTACTCCGTGACGCCCTCCGACAGCGCCTTCTCGAGGTGCAGCGAGCCCAGCACGCGGTCCTCGGTGGCTCCGACGGGCAGTTCGACGAGCCGCACCGGACGCGTCTCCGTCGCGGCGTCAGGGGGGAACGGTCCGTCGGGCGACACGGGATTGGCCTCGCGGGGATCGCTGGAGAACCGGTCGCCGGCGATGACGTCGATCGGCGGGAGGATCGACGCGAGGGCGCGGACCATCGTCGACTTCGCGGTGCCCTTCTCGCCGCGGACGAGCACGCCGCCGATCGCCGGGGAGATCGTCGACAGCGTCAACGCGAGCGCCATGTCATCGGATCCGACGACGGCGCTGAAGGGGTAGTGCTGTGGCATGTGGGGCTCCCGCTCGTCTGCCGACGTACGGTGGGCGCGGCTGCGTCCACCGGTTCAGGCGCGAGGCCGGTCTTCGGACTTCCCGGCTCTCCTCGTCACGGAGCGTCCGGGTCACCGCAGCGGGCCCTGTGCCGGATTCTCACCGGCTTCCCGATTCTCCCCTCGCGGGGCACCTCGAGCCTTCTGCCCGCAAGGGTAACCGAAGCCGCCCGCGGTGGTCAGCCGCTGCGGTCGTGCGCGAGCAGGTCGCCGGGTTGGCAGTCGAGGACGTCGCAGATGCGCGTCAGGGTGCTGAACCGAATGGCCCGTGCCTTGCCGGTCTTGAGGATCGAGAGGTTGACCAGTGAGATGTCGGTTCGCACCGCAAGCTCGGTCAGGGTCATCCCGCGCCGTTCGAACACCGAGTCGAGCGTGACGCGGATGGTGTGCTCGGTCATATGGTCGTGTCGGCGTCAGCCTGCAGCGCGGCGGCATGGCGCATGACGCGGCCGATGCTGAGCGTCTAACGACAAACGTCAAGCGGCGATGGTCGCGATGTCAGGCGATCGGCGAAAGATCTCGGCGCGAATGTATCGGTCCGAAGGCCGGACGGGTTCATGTGCGCCGACATCTTGGGGGAGGAGGGCGTATATCGTCATCGGTCGTGAGCACACAGGTGACGGTCGTCGGCATCGGCGCGGACGGGTGGGCCGGCCTGACGGAGGCCGCGCGGGCACTCATCACGGGCGCGCCGGTCGTGCTGGGCGGGGAGCGGCATCTCGCGATGCTGCCGTCGTCGGGGCCTGGAGGCGAGCTCGACGGGCAGCTGCGCGAGGCCTGGCCGTCGCCGCTCGTCGAGGGGCTGCCCGCGCTACTGGAGAAGTTCGCGGGGCACGCGGTCGTCGCGATCGCATCTGGCGACCCGCTCGTCTCCGGGATCGCCACGACGCTCGTCGACCTGCTGGGGCCCGACGCCGTGACGGTCGTGCCGACGCTCTCCTCGGTGGCCCTCGCGCGCGCCCGCATGCGCTGGTCGGCGGAGTCGACCGAGGTCGTGACGCTCGTGGGCCGTGATCCGCACCTCGTCGCGCGGTCGCTCGCGCCGGGCCTGCGTCTGCTGGTGCTGTCGTCGGACGGCTCGACGCCGGGCGAGGTCGCCGCCCTGCTGACCGCCGCGGGCTACGGTGTGAGCCCCATGTCGGTGCTCGCCGAGCTCGGGTCGGAGACCGAGTCCCGCACCGACGGGCTCGCCGCGACGTGGAGCGACGACGACGCGCCCGCCCTCAACGTCGTCGCGGTCGAGCTGGTCAGCTCCGGCGCGCGGCCGCTCGGCTTCGTCGCCGGCCTGCCCGATGACGCCTTCGAGCACGACGGGCAGATCACGAAGCGGGACGTCCGCGCGTCCGCCCTCGCCCGTCTTGCGCCGCTACCGGGCCAGCTGCTGTGGGACGTCGGCGCCGGCGCCGGCTCGGTGGGCATCGAGTGGCTCCGCGCGCACCCCACGTGCCGGGCCGTCGCGATCGAGTCACGGGACGAGCGTGCCGAGCGGATCGCGCGCAACGCGTCGACCCTCGGCGTCCCCGCGCTGGCCGTCGTGACCGGCAGGGCACCCGAGGCGCTGGAGGGGCTCGAGCCGCCGCACGCGATCTTCGTCGGCGGCGGCGCGACGGAGGCCGGCCTGATCGACGCGTGCTGGAACGCCCTGCTGCCGGGCGGGCGCCTCGTGATCCACGGGGTGACCCTCGAGACCGAGGCCCTGCTGGCGCACCGCTACGCCACGCTCGGCGGCGAGCTGACCCGCCTGCACGTCGAGCACGCGGCGCCGATCGGCACGTTCACGGGCTGGACCCCGGCCCGCGCGATCATGCAGTGGGCGATCACGAAGAAGGACGCATGACGGTCCATTTCGTCGGCGCCGGACCGGGAGCCGCCGATCTGCTGACCCTGCGGGCCGTCGCGCTGCTCAACGCCGCGGACGTCTGTGTCTACGCCGGCACCTACATCGACGCCGCCGTGCTGAGCCACTGCCCAGATGGCGCCGAGCTCGTCGACACCCAGGACCTGGACCTGGACCAGATCACGGCTCGGCTCGTCGACGCGCACGCGGCAGGCCTCGAGGTCGTCCGGCTGACGTCGGGCGATCCGTCGATCTACTCGGCACTGCACGAGATGACCCGGCGGCTTGACGCACACGGGGTGCCGTGGGACGTGACGCCCGGCGTCCCGGCCTACGCCGCCGCCGCGGCGCTGCTGGGTACGGAGCTGACGGTGCCCGAGGTCGTCCAGTCGGTCGTGCTGACGCGCACGCAGGCGCGCTCGACCGCGATGCCGTCGGGGGAGTCGCTCGCCCACTTCGCGGCGTCCGGGGCGACGCTAGTGCTCCACCTCGCGGTGACCCGCACGCGCGTGCTCGCCGAGGAGCTCTCCGCGTCGTACGGCGGCGACTGCCCCGTCGCGGTCGTCGCGAACGCGAGCCAGCCGGCCGAGGTCGTCCTGCGCGGCACGCTCGCCGACATCGCGGACCAGGTCGAGGCGGCCGGGCTGCGGCAGGCCGCGGTCATCCTCGTCGGCGCCGCGCTGGCGCAGGACGTCGGAGGTGCCGAGTCGTACCTCTACGACCCGTCCCGCGACCGCACCCTGAAGGGCCGCTGACCGACCAGCGTGGCCAGCTCGGCCCACCACGAGAGCCGGTCGGGGCGACCGCCGTGGTCCTTGCGCTGGTTGGCGCCGCTGCTGCTCGGGAGCACGAACACCTTGGCCCCGGCGACGATCCAGCGCTGCCGGCCCAGGGCGGGCCGCGGCTCGCCGAGGGCGCGGGCGACGGCATCGGCACCCACGCGTCCGTTGAACGCGAGCCAGCCCGGACGGGACTTGTCGACGGTGGCCGTGAATGCGTCGACGTCGAAGGGATCCGGCGGCGCGAAGCGTTTGACGAGGTCGATCAGGCCGATGCCGTGCGCCGGCAGCAGGGTGTCGTCACGCGGCGTCAGCTCGCCGGGCGTCAACCCGCTCTCGTCGAGCAGCCGCCAGAAGGCGTTGCCGCGCTGGGTGTAGTGGAAGCCGCGAGTGGCCGCGCACGGCCCGACGGCCGTGCCGCTGATCACGAGGGGGAGATCCGGCGTCCAGATGTCGTCGAGCACGTCCATCGCCGCAGGCTACCCGCGATCGGGGGGCGCGAGACAGTTCAGCCGCGGATGATCGAGCGGCCCGCTGCGACCAGGGCCGACGTGACGTGCTCGGGGGCCCGGCCGAGGTAGCCCGACACCATGGCGCCATCGCGCAGCATCATCAGCTGGCCCGCCTTGGTCTTGGCGTCGTCGACATCCAGCTCGACGAGCAGCTCGGCGATCTGGGCGGTGAGCCACTCGCGGTGCTCGTCGATGACCCGACGGCCCGGGTGGTCGCCGTCGGGCAGCTCGGCCGCGGCGTTGATGAACGGACAGCCGCGGAATCCGGACGCGCAGGCGATCTGCCCGACGACCTCGGCGTACCACCGCAGCACACCGGCCGGGTCGCCGGCGAGATCCGCGCGGACGGCCTCGACGGTCGCCCGCTCCTCGTCGGAACGCACCCGTAGATAGGCCGCGACGAGGTCGTCCTTCGTCGGGAAGTGCCGGTAGAACGTCACCTTCGAGACGTGGGCGGCGGCGATCAGCTTGTCGGCGCTGACGGCCCGGATGCCCTGGGCGTAGTACTGCTCGAGCGCGGCGTCGAGGATGCGCTCGCGGACGGGCTTCAGCTCGATGACGGGCATGGATGCTCCTGGGGCCGGGAAGGGGCCGGGTTGTGGGACGCGTCCCGGCGTGCTTTGATCGATGTGAACCTACTAGTCAGTCTACCTCGAACCGAAGGAGCACGCCATGGCCGAGAGCATTGCCTACACCGCCGTCGCAACGTCCACGGGAGACGGCCGCAACGGGCACGTCCGCAGCAGTGACGGAATCCTCGACGCGGACGTCCGCACCCCGAAGGAGATGGGCGGAGCGGGCGGCGCGACGAACCCCGAGCAGCTGTTCGCCGCGGGCTACGCCGCGTGCTTCCACTCCGCGCTCAAGGCGTCGAGCAAGGTGCACGGCGTGACGATCACCGACTCGGCTGTGACCGCCGAGGTCGGCATCGGCTCCAACGGCAAGGGTGGCTTCGAGCTCGCGATCACGCTGCACGTCGAGCTGGGCGGCGGCGTCTCGCAGGAGGACGCCGAGAAGGCCGTCGCGGTCGCGCATGAGGTGTGCCCGTACTCCAACGCGACGCGCGGCAACGTCGAGGTGACCCTCGAGGTCGAGGTGGCCTGACCAACCCTCGTCCCACCGGGTCGGTCGGTCAGTCGGGGTCGGCCGGGGGCTCGGCGCCCTCGGCCTCGTCGCGATCGGCCCACTCCAGCAGGGGCCGCAGGTCGAAGACCGCGTCGTCGATGCCGGCGTGTAGGTCGCCGATCCGGGCAACCCGCTCCGGCACCGTCGCGATCGTGAAGTCGTGCGGATCGAGGTCGTGGATCTCCGCCCACTCGACGGGCGTCGACACACGGCCGTCCGGGAAGCCGCGAACCGAGTACGCCGCGGCGATCGTGTGGTCGCGGGCGTTCTGGTTGTAGTCGACGAACAGCTTCGCGGGGTCGCGGTCCTTGCGCCACCACGTCGTGGTGACCTCGTCCGTGCGCCGCTCGATCTCGCGCGCGAACGCCAGCGCCGCGCGTCGGACGTCCGTGAAGCCGTGCTCGGGCGCGATCCGCACGTACACGTGCAGGCCCGAGCCGCCTGACGTCTTCGGGAAGCCCGTGGCGCCCAGCTCGGCCAGCACCTCGTGCACGACGCTCGACACCCGCTGCACCGTCGCGAAGTCGCAGTCGGGCCCCGGGTCGAGGTCGATGCGCCACTCGTCGGGCTTCTCGACATCCGCCCGGCGGCTGTTCCACGGGTGGAACTCGACGGTCGACATCTGCACGGCCCAGATGACGGTCGCCAGCTCGGTTACGCACACCTCGTCGACGTCGCGGTCGAACCGGGGGAAGTGGATGCTGACGGTCTCCAGCCACGGGGGAGCGCCGCTGGGAACCTTCTTCTGATGGACTTTCTTGCCCGCGAGCCCCTTCGGGAAGCGGTGCAGCATGCACGGGCGCTCGAACAGCGCGTTGACGATCGGCTCGCCGACCGCGAGGTAGTACTCGACGAGATCGAGCTTGGTCCAGCCGCGTTCCGGGAAGTACACGCGATCGGGATTCGAGACCCGCACGACGCGCGAGCCCACCTCGATCTCGACCGCGGGAGAGCCCGATGACGACGCCATGGACCCACGGTAGTGCGCGACCGGCGTGTCGGCTCGGCTCCGGCGTCAGGACCAGTCGTCGGGTCCGGCGCGGCCGAGGAGCACCGGGATCGCCCGCCGCCAGCGGTCCAGCAGCACCCGCTGTGACCGGTCGTCGTCGGTGAGCAGGGTCGACATGGTCGAGCCGGGTCAGCAGGTCGATCGTGAACTGCACCAGCGTCGGCACGCGGGGGTCGTCCTCCGCGACGAGGGCCGTGACGGCGCGGTGCACCGACTCGAACGCCGTGTCCGCTCGACCGTCGCGTCGCCCCGCCGGGACGTCATCTCGCACGGCCCGCAGGCGCCACGTGCGCGATGACGTCTGGGTCAATGAGCGGTCGGGTCGATCCCCTCCGCCACGATCTGCTTCGACGCGGTGACGGCGAGGTCGGCGATCGAGGAGAGGTGGGCGACGGCGTCGGCGCTGATGCCCGCGGCGGTGGCGTGATCGGTGTCGGTCTCGATCTGCGTGCGGGCGACGATGCCCTCCTCGGTGATCGCGTCGTCGCCGCCGATCCAGCCGCGCGAGCGCAGGCGGTCGGCGCCGGCGGCCCATTCCTCGTCGGTCCAGCCGCGCAGCTGTTGCTGGCCCGTCATCGCCATGCCGGCCGCGACCGCCAGGACGTTCGCCATGGCGCCATCGAGCCCCGCGGCGGTGAGCACAGCCAGGTGGGAGTCGCCGCGGAACTCCCGCAGGGCCGACGCCGCGTGCCAGACGGCGTCCAGCTCGTCCGCCGGGACGGGCAGCCCGACCTGACCGGCCGCCAGCGGACGGCCCCCCAGGTCGAGACCCGGTAGTGCCGCCTGCAATCCGGTCGCGAGCGCCGCGACGTCGACGCCATGGAAGCCGGGTGCGATCGTGCGCCGGGCCAGCGCATGCCGCGCCACGAGGATGTCGTCGCGGGAGGCGAGCTCCCATGCCGCCGGCAGCGCGCGGTGCACGAGTCGCGGCGCGAAGCCGTGGAACGTCGCGACGACGACCTCGGGCCCGGGGACGCCCAGCGCCGCCGAGCGGGAGGCGAAGTAGCCCATCCACTGCCCCTTGAGGCCGACCGCCTCGAACGTCGCCTTCGCGTCGGGCGCGAAGTAGACGACGTGATGGATGGTCTCGACGGCGTGCCAGAAGCTTCTGCGGAGGGTCACGCGCCCATTGTGGACCCAGCGTGGACCCGCACGGGCCACGCTCAGGGTCGCGGCACCGCCGTCGGGTTCGGGTAGCTGATCGTCCCGCGCTGCTCCAGGGCGTGGGCGATGACGACGAGCGAGTCCTCGACCGTGATGGCCCGGCCGGTCGCTTCGCGGTCGAGTCCCGCGACGCAGACCCGGTCGGTCGTGTCCTCGATCTGCCGGCGCGCTGAGCGGCCGGTGTCGGTGACGGCACCATCGGCATCGACCCATCCGCGGGTCGCGAGCCGGCCGTTCGCGGCCCGCCACTCGTCGTCGGACCAGCCCCGGTACGACGGCTGGTCCTTGGGCGCGAGGCCCGCGGCCACGGCCAGTGCGTTGGCGGCCGCACCGTCGATCCCGGCGGCCGTCAGCACCGCGACGTGGCAGTCGCCGCGGTACTCGCGGATCACGGTGGCGGCGTGCCAGAGCCGCCCGATCTCGTCGTCCGGTGCAGGGAGGTCCCGGTGGGCGGCGGCCAGCGGCTTGCCCGCGACGTCGAGGTGCTCGGTGACGATCATCAGGTCACGGGCCACCTTGGCGGCGTCGATCGTGTCCAGCACGGGGGCGAGCTGGTCGCGGGCGATGTCGTACCGCACCGCGAGGACGTCCCCGCGTGCGGCGCGCTCCCACGCGTCCGGCAGGGCTCGGGCGACCATCGCCGGGGCGAAGCCGTGGAAGAGCGCCGTCACGAGGGAGGGGCTCGGCGTTCCCAGCGCGGCGGAGCGCGAGGCCAGGTAGCCCATCCAGTGGCCCGTGAGGCCCACGGCCTCGTAGCGCTGCGTCGCGTCCGGCGCGAAGTACACGACGTCGTGGACGGCCTCGATCGCTCGCCAGAACGGTCTGATCTGCGTCATGGCCCCAGTCTCGCCCAGGAGCTCCGGTTAGGGTCGGACGGGTGACCGACGCCATCGAGACCACCCGCATCCTGCTCGCCTCCCGCCCCCACGGCGAGCCCACCGCCGACAACTTCGAGATCGAGACGGTGCCGCTGCCCGAGCCCGCCGACGGTCAGGTGCTGCTGCGGACGATCTACCTGTCGCTCGACCAGTACATGCGCGGTCGCATGAGCGACGCCAAGTCGTACGCGGCCCCCGTCGAGGTCGGCGCGGTCATGGAGGGCGGCACGGTCGCCGAGGTCGTGGAGTCGCTCGATCCGTCGCTCGCGCCCGGCGACATCGTGCTGTCGTACGGCGGCTGGCAGTCGTACGATGTCCAGCAGGCGTCCCGGGTGCGCAAGCTCGACCCGTCGAAGGCGCCGGTCTCGACCGCGGTCGGCGTGCTGGGCATGCCGGGCTTCACGGCCTACGCGGGCCTGCTTGAGATCGGACGTCCGCAGCCCGGCGAGACCGTCGTCGTGGCCGCCGCTGCGGGCCCGGTGGGCTCGGCCGTCGGGCAGATCGCGCGCATCAGGGGTGCGCGTGCCGTCGGCATCGCGGGCGGCCCCGAGAAGGTCGCGTTCCTGCGCGAGCTCGGCTTCGACGAGGCCGTCGACCACCGGTCGCCGACGTTCAAGGACGACCTGAAGGCCGTCGTGCCGGACGGCATCGACGTCTACTTCGAGAACGTCGGTGGTCACGTGTGGGATGCCGTGCTCCCGCGCCTCAACACGTACGCCCGTGTGCCGGTCTGCGGCCTCGTCGCGCACTACAACGAGACCGAGCTGCCCGCCGGTCCCGACCGGTCGTCACGTCTGATGCAGACGATCCTGACCAAGAGCTTGACGGTGCGCGGCTTCATCCAGAACGAGTTCGTCAAGGGACACTACGCGGACTTCCAGCGCGACGCCGCGGGCTGGATCGCCGACGGCTCGCTGCAGTACAAGGAGGACGTCGTCGAGGGGCTCGAGAACGCACCCGAGGCGTTCTTCGGCCTGCTGACGGGCAAGAACTTCGGCAAGCTGCTGGTCCAGGTCGGCGACGACCCGACCCGCTGAGCCGCGCGGCCCCCTCGCTCGCCGTCAGTCGGCGAAGCGGGGGGTCCAGGCCTGACCGGTGGGCGTCACCCTCGTGCCGCTCGCGCCGATGATCAGCAGGCACTTCATGTCGATCGACTCCGGGTCGAGCTCGCCCAGCGTCGTGACGGTCAGGCTCTCCTCGGCGCGACCGACGTCGCGGCCCACCACCACGACGGTGCCGGGGGCACGCTGCTCCAGCAGGACGCTCCGCATGTCGGCGACCTGCGTCGTCCGTGAGCGCGACCGCGGGTTGTATACCGCCAGCACGAGATCGGCTCCGGCGACGGCGCGGAGCCGCTGCTCGATCAGCGACCACGGCTTGAGCCGGTCCGACAGGCTCATGACGGCGAAGTCGCCGCCGATCGGCGCACCCGCGCGGGCCGCGACGACCTGGACGGCCGACAGGCCGGGCAGCACGCGCACCGGCACGTCGGCGTACGCGGCGTCCTCCGCAGCCTCGAACACCGCCGACGCCATGCCGAAGATGCCGGCGTCGCCGCCCGAGACGACCGCGACCCGCTCGCCGCCGAGTGCGAGGTCGAGGGCCAGGCGGGCGCGGTCGACCTCCACAGTGTTGCCCGACGCGTGCCGGGTCAGACCCACGCGCTGCGGCACGCGGTCGACGTACGGCGCGTAGCCGATGACGTGCTGGACGTCCGCGAGCGCCTCGGTGACCTCGGGGGTGATCCAGCGATCGGGACCCGGCCCGAGCCCGATGACGAGCACCTCGGCCGCCGGTCGGGCCGCGGTCGCGGTTGCGGCGGGGCCAGCAGGTCTCGCCGCCGGCTTCGTGTCGCCGGGCACGACGATGAGCGAGAAGTACGGCACGGAGGACGGGTCGACGTCCGCGACCGGCAGCCAGCGCTCCTCGGGCATCGAGGCCCGCTCGACGTACAGCGCGCCGTCGAGTCGTCCGGCCTGGCGCAGCGCCGATACGACGGCCGGAAACGTCCGGCCGAGCTTCATGATGATCGCGCCGTCGGTGTCGGCGAGCCGGCGCGCCAGCTCGGGCTCCGGCAGTGTCCCGGGCAGGATCGTCAGGACGTCGGTCAGCCGCACGAGCGGCGACGCGACGGCGGCGGTCGCGGCGGCGAAGGCCGGGACGCCCGGGACGACCTCGGTCTCGAACCGGTCGGCGAGCCGGTCGTGCATGTACATGTAGGAGCCGTAGAACAGCGGATCGCCCTCCGCCAGGATCACGACGTCCCGGCCGGCCTCGAGGTGCGCCGACAGCCGCGCCGCGCACTCCTCGTAGAACGCGGCCATCGCGCCGGCGTAGCCGCCGGGGTGATCGGTCGTGCCGGTCGTGACGGGGTACTGCAGCACCTCCTCGACGACGCCTTCGGGGAACAGGCCCACGGCGATGCGGCGCGCGTTCGACTGCTTGCCGACGCCCTGGTGGTACGCGATGACGTCCGCCGCGCCGATCAACCGCGCCGCCTTCAGCGTGACGAGCTCGGGATCGCCGGGTCCCAGGCCCACGCCCCAGAGGCGCCCGGCGCCGGTCACTCCTTCTCCTGCGCGAGCGCGTTGATCGCCGAGGCGGCCATGGCCGATCCGCCGCGGCGACCGCGGACGGTCAGGAAGGGGATGTCGAGCTCGGCGTGCAGCTCCGCGAGCCCGGCGAGGGCGTCCTTCGACTCGGCCGCACCGATGAAGCCCACCGGGGTGCCGACGATGGCGGCGGGCCGCGGTGCGCCGTCGAGCAGCATCTCCAGGAGGTGGAACAGCGCCGTGGGGGCGTTGCCGAACGCGACGACGGCGCCCTCCATCCGCTCCTCCCACAGCGACACGGCCGCGGCCGACCGGGTCGTGCCCCACGCGGCGGCCAGCCCCGGGACGCGCTCGTCGCGCAGGTAGCAGAGCACCTCGTTGTCGTGCGGCAGCCGCGCGCGCGTGACGCCGGACGCGACCATCGTGGCGTCGGTGATGATCGGCGCGCCGTCCTGCAGCGCCCCACGGGCGGCCGTCACGAGGCGGTCGTGGATCACGAGATCGTCCGTCAGGTCGGTCTGGCCGCAGGCGTGGACCATCCGCACCGCGATCTTCTCCGCGTCGGCGGGGATGTGCGACAGGTCGGACTCGGCGCGGATCGTCGCGAACGAGTCGACGTAGATGGCCGCGCCGTCGTCGACGTAGTCGAAGTGGCGGGTGGGGCGTTCGAGGGTCACGGAGTCTCCAGATCGGGCAGGACGATGCTGCGCCACGGCGTCACGACGACCTCGTGACTGCGGGCCGCGACCGCCTCGGCGAGCCCACGGGTC